>JAFMAW010000003.1 GCA_029784795.1 Nitrososphaerota archaeon
GGATGTAGTCTAGTCAGAATAGTGCCTCCCATATCCTGTTTCACTAACTCCAGGTGGTTGCCCTTGAACGGTTTGAATCGATGGCCGAAGTTAAGTATCGGAGCACGGTGTCAGAAGACAATGGACTGCATGCGAGGAGGCATCGCCTCACGTGTGGTGCTTGCAGGGGCGGTTGTGATGATACTCGGTATCTTGATCGCGACTGTCGTTGTGCTGGGTTTTCCCGCTTCAATCGGACGTAGACAGTCCACGTCTAATTCAGGAAGTCCTTGGCCAGATGCCACCTCAACTGTGTCCGCTGATGGGTTGCAGCTGAACGTATCGGCCAACGCGACCGAGATACAAGCCGGTCAAGCAATCAACGTCTCGCTAAGGCTCTCCAACACCCGGGCCGGCGTCCTCTCTCTGCGGAACGCCAGCGACTGGGCCTTCAGAGGCATCCCAATCGCAGTGTGGGAACCTTGCGATGTCATATTGCCGCTCGAATTCCTCGTTCTGAAGGGCAATTACACAGTCGACCAGATCATCGCAGGAGGCAATAACCCGACCCTCAGTTACACATGTCTAGAAGCGACTTCTATCAACCATGTCGAGTTCATGCCGAACAGCGACCTGGCTAACGTTACCGGCGTCTACTCCCAAGGGGGCGGCAACAACACTTTCGGCCCCTATGTTATGGGCACCAATTTCTCCATAAGGGGGTACTGGGACCAGATCACACCACAAGAAGCTTCGCCCACGTTCTATTCGCCAACCTTCGACGGTTTCTCCTATCCAGGCATCCCGCCGTCGCCACAGCACCTCTTCGCTCCTGGCATCTACACGCCGGCCGTAGCTGACGAGTGGGGAGGCTTCGGCGTGCTGCGCTTCGAGGTGAGCTAGGCAAGCAGCGGACTAACTGATGAAAGAAGGACGCTACGTTCCTTGACTGGTCTTCCAGGTTTCCGTGAATTCGCTCCCGCCAGACCCGCCCCGCGTTGACGTGCTCGCCTCCCCGGCGGCAGGCCCTATTCGCCGACGAAGTTCGGTTCCCGCTTGTCGAAGAACGCCTTGACCCCTTCCGCGTGGTCCCTGGTCCTCCCTGCCACGTCCTGCAGGTACATCTCGTACTCCAGAGCCGACTCGACGTCGACAACCACCGCCCTGTTCAGCGCCCTCTTCGTCAGCCCCATCGCCTTGGTGGGCCCCTTCGCCAGCCTCTCGGCCATGGCGGCAGACCTCTCCCTGAACTCGCCGTCGGGGAAGACCCAGTTGACGAGGCCCAGGCTCATCGCCTTCTGGGCGTCTATGGGCTCGCCCAGCAGGCCGACCTCCATGGCCCTCCCGAGCCCCAGGATGCGCGTCAGCCAGAAGCTTGTTCCCGAGTCGGGCGCCAGGCCGACCTTGATGAACGCTTCATGGAACGTCGCCTTGTCCGACGCCGCCCTCAGGTCGCAGGCCAGCGCCAGCCCCAGCCCGGCCCCGGCGGTGACACCGTTGACCGCGGCGAGCACCGGCTTCTCCATCCTCCTGATCCTGGCTACTATCGGGTTGTACTTCCTCTGAATCACCTCCCCCAGGCGCACGGGCTTGCCGCTGTCGTAGCTCGACCTGTTGGTGTTCAGGTCCTCCCCGACGGAGAACGCCTTCCCCTCCCCCGTGATGACCAGGCACCTCGCCTCGGCCGACTTCTCCCCCTCCCTGAGGGCTTCGAGCAGGTCGACCCCCATCTGCTCGTTGAACGCGTTGAGCTTGTCCGGCCTGTTCAGGGTGATCCAGAGGGCCCTCCCGGCCCGCTCCGTCCTGACTGTCTCGTACTCCAACTACTTCCCCTTGAACGCCGGCTTCCGCTTCTCCATGAACGCCTTCATCCCCTCCTTGGCGTCCTCGGACGCGAAGAGGAGATAGAACAGTTCGCGCTCGAAGTCAAGCCCGGCCCCCAGGCCCGTCTCGAACGCCTTGTTGACCGCCATCTTCGCCAGCTTCACAGACATGGGGGACTTCGACGCGATCTCCCTGGCGACCTTCTTCGCCTCCTCGAGGTAGGCCTCCTTGGGGACCACCCTGCTCACCAGCCCCAGCGTCTTCGCCTCCTCGGCCCCTATGCGCGTCCCTGTGAGGATCATCTCCATCGCCTTGTACTTCCCCACCGCCCTCGTCAGCCTCTGCGTCCCGCCGCCCCCGGGGATGACCCCGATGTTGATCTCTGGCTGCCCCATCTGCGTCGTCTCGGACGCTATCAGCACGTCGAGGCTCATGGCGAGCTCCAGCCCGCCCCCGAGGACGAACCCGCTCAGCGCGCCGACCAGCGGCTTGGGGTACCTCCCGACCTTGTCCCAGAGGGGGAAGAAGTGTTCCGTCATCGCCATCTGGACCGCTGACATGTCTACCATCTCCTTGATGTCTGCCCCGGCTGAGAACGCCCTGTCGCTCCCGGTCACCACCAGGCACCTGACCTCCTCGTCTGCCTCAAGGGCAGACAGGACCGCAATCAGCTCGCTGACCAGCTCGCGGCTCAGGGCGTTCAGCGCGTCCGGCCTGTTGATCGTGACTATCCCCAGCGGGCCCTCTTTTGCGACTGACAGAGTCCTGTAGCTCATGCCGCTCGGTCCGCGTCCGGTTCGTATTAACTACTGCGAAGCGCCTGCTGACGCTCTACGGCACGACAGCGCTCCGTCTACGCCGCCTTGCGGTGTGGAGCTGCCTACCGACCCGCGGCCGGGGCTGCCGAAGCGGACGACGCCGCCTTCTTCCCGCCGACGAACACGCCGACGAACACGAATATGACCGTGAGCGCCCACAGGGCGACCGTGGTCATGTCGTACACGTTGTCGCGGTCGACCGCCACGTTCACGATCAGCCCGATGAGGGCCAAGACGCCGCCTACTATGATGAGATTCTTGTTCATTTTGAACGAATCCTGGCGCGTTTCTTACCGTATTTACGGTTTTAATCGGGACGCCCGCTCAGGTTAAAGGAACGAGCGGCCTCCCCGCGGCCATGGGCGTGTGGCACGAGCAGAGGCTGCGCGTCAGGTTCGAAGAGACTGACACCATGGGGGTGGTGTACTATGGGAAGTTCCTCACCTGGTTCGAGGTCGGCAGGGTGGGGCTCATGAGGGACCACGGGTTCGGGTATGCCGAGTGGACCAGGCGCGGGGTGCAGTTCCCCGTCGTGCAGGCCCACGCCGACTACAGGGCGCCCGCGCGCTTCGACGACGAGATACTCGTGAAGACCAAGGTCGCCTCCGTCGGCAACAGCAGCCTGAGGTTCGAAAACGAGGTCTACAAGGTCCCCGAGATGACTCTGCTCGCCACCGGGCACACCGTCCACGTCCTCACCGGCGGAGACGGCAGGAAGATCCCCTTCCCGCCGGACCTGAAGGAGAAGCTCACTTCGCCTTAGTGGCGCCGGGGGAGCTCCACTCGTAGAACCCCTTGCCGCTCTTCCTCCCCATGAGGCCCGCCCTCACCATCTCCTTGAGGAGGGGGCTCGGGCGGTACTTCGAGTCTTCGAACTCGTTCATGAACACCTGCGTGATGTTCAGCGTCGTGTCCAGGCCGACGTAGTCCAGCAGCTGCAGCGGCCCCATGGGCCAGTTGAGGCCGAGCTTGACCGCCTTGTCGATGTCCTCGGGGTCGGCGACCCCCTCCTGGACGAGGAAGATCGCCTCGTTCAGCGCGGGGACGAGCAGCCTGTTCACGATGAACCCGGGCGAGTCCTTCTTGCACAGCACCGTCTCCTTGCCCAGCTTCGCGGAGGCTTCCCTGACCCGGCCCACCGTCTCGTCCGACGTCCTGTTCCCCCTGATTATCTCGACCAGGGGCATGAGCTGAGGCGGGTTGAAGAAGTGCATCCCGCAGACGTTCTCAGGCCTCTTGGTCGCCGAACCCAGGAGGGTGATGCTGATGGACGAGGTGTTGGACGCGAGTATGGCGTCCTCGCCGGCGAGCTGGGCCAGCTTCCCGTACAGTTCGAGCTTGAGCTTGGGGTCCTCGGTGGCCGCTTCCATCACTAGGCTACTCCCTTTCACGGCCTCAGCGAGGTCGAGGGTGGGGTGTATCCTCCCCAGGGCCGCCGCGCCTTCATCCTTGCTGAGCTTCCCCTTCTCCACGAATTTCCCTATGGAGTCCCCGATCATCTTCATCCCTCTGTCCAGGTATGCCTTCTCCACGTCCAAGATCGAGACCTCGAAGCTGCCGACCTGCGACGCGACCTGGGCGATCCCATGGCCCATGAGGCCCGCTCCCAGCACTGTCACCTTGCTCCCGCTTTCCATGCTCGCGCGTGCCCAGAAAGAGCGAATTAACCTTTGGCTGCCTTCCACTCGAAAAGGACGACGGAGACGCGCCGCGCGAACCCGGAGGTCCTCAGGGCATGGATCAGGGGAGAGCCCTGTGAGACGTACGCCCAGCGCTCGGAAGCGCCTTTCCTCCTCCCAAAGAGGCACCTCGCCAGGCGGACCGCATCCGTCGGCTCCCCGCCGAGGAAGCCTATCTGCTCCCAGTCCCTCCCTTCCCCTCCAGGCTTGGTGACGGCTACCGCGCCGCCCAGCCTCCACACAGCCCCCTCCTCCACGAGGCGCCTGGTCACCCCGGGGGTCATCAGGGCCGCTCTCCAGTTGTTCCAGTAGACGCCGTGCCCGATCTCAAACTCCTTCGTCCTACGCATCAGGCGCTCCGCCTCGTCGAGGTCCTCTGGGCCGACCCGCCTCGCTCCGTCCCTGGCCAGAGCCCCCTTCACGGGCTCGTAGACGCTGAACCGGGTCACCTCGGTGAACCCCAGCCTGGCGATCTGCCTGTGCGCCCTTTTGTTGCGCGAGCCGCTGGCCAGCTTGAACGCCATAGCGCCTCGTTTCCTGGCCACCCTCAAGGAGTTCTCCCCCAGCATGGTCGCCAGCCCCTTTCCGCGATGGTCGGGGTGCACCCTCACCCCCTCCAGCCACGCCGACCCGTCTTCCAGCATCGTCATCCTGTTCATCCCCACGGGGACCCCGTCGACCTCTACGACGTACATGGGGTTGGCCTTGTCCCTGAACCATTCGCCCCAGACCCTGGGGATGTAGTCGTGCCCGCCCCAGACGCCTCTGATGAAGCTCATCAACGGCTCCTTGTCGGAGAGCCTGGCTGGGCGGACCCGGATACCCATGGGGAGCCGGTATGTGCTCCGCTTATGAACTCGCTCCCTGCTAAAGGATAAGAAGAGAGTCGCCGAGCGCCAAGAACCGGGCCGGGTTGGCAGAGTGGTTATTGCGCGGGCCTTGAGACAGCGGCAAGCAAGCCCGTGACCATCAACGGTCGCGTAGGTCCGAATCCTACACCCGGCGCCTATCTCTTTGGCCTTCCCGCGCACGGCGTCGAGGAGCCTCTTCTCTTCTCCTTCCAGGGCGGCCTTCTGAGCGACTACGTCATGGGAGAAGACACCAGCTGCGCCTGCTTGACAGGGTCCTGGTTCTGTCTGACTTTCTTCTTGTGATCTCTCTGGCCGACGTCGCGGGCGACTTGGGCCGGCCGCCTAGGCGAACCCGTTCTGCCTGACTATCCCCGCCAGCGCAGCGATCATCTCGCTGCTGCCGTTGGGGGACCTGCACCTGACGAGCTCGGCGCCCCTCTTCTCCGCCCACTCCCGGCACTCGATGTCGAGGTCGTAGAGGATCTCGAGGTGGTCCGAGACGAACCCGATGGGGGCCGAGATGAACCGCCTCTTCCCCTTTTCATAGAGAGCCTGGAGGTGGTCCAGTATGTCGGGGCCGAGCCACGGCTCGCCTGTCTTGCTCTGGCTCTGGAACGCGAAGCTCCAGTCGCTCCAGGCCAGCTTCTCGGCGACCAGCCTGGACGTCGCCAGCAGCTGGTCTCTGTAGGGGTCGCCCTCCCTGATTGTCCGCTCGGGGAGGCTGTGCGCAGAGAAGACCAGCGACGCGTCGTCTCCGGCGGTCCTGGCCGCCTCCTTCACCCTCCCCGCCCACATGGAGATCAGGCCGGGGTTGTCGTACCACGACTCCACGAACGTCACGTCGAGCTTCCTCGCCAGGGAGGCTTTGGCCTCGTCCACCGCCTTAGCGTACCCGACCGTGCTCATCTTCGAATAATGGGGCGCGAGCACGATGCAGAGCAGCTCGGTGACCCCTTCTGAGCTCGCCCTGCGGACCACGTCCGCGACGAACGGTGGCGAATGCTTCATCCCCGCGTACACCCTGGGCCCCTCTGGCCCGAGCGCCCGCTCCAGTCCCGCAGCCTGCTTCTCGGTCGTCTCCAGGAGAGGGGACTTCCCCCCTATCGCCTTGTACCTGGCCAGGAGGTCGTCCATCTGCTCCTTGGACGGACTCCTCCCTCTTCTGATGTGCGTGTAGTATGCCTCGACCTCGTCCAAGGATCTGGGCCCTCCGTAGGCCATGACCAGTATCCCCTTCATCTCAGGCCCCTCCTTTCCATCCCTGGACCATCTGCACCACCCTTCTGAGGTTTTCGGGGGGCGTGTCACGCAGGACGCCGTGCCCGAGGTTGAATATGTGCCCCCGCCTCCCGGATGCCTTCCTCATGATCCCTGCGACCGCGTCCTCCATCGCCCCTCCGCCGGTCGCCGCCAGGACAGGGTCCAAGTTCCCCTGCACCCCCTTGTCCTTGCCAGCGCGGTCCCACACGCTGTCTACGGGGACCCTCCAGTCCACACTGATGACCTCGGCCCCGGTCGCCGCGAACTCCTCCACGAGGGCCGAAGAGTTAGCGCAGAAGTGGATCGTCGGGACCGACCCGGCCACCCCGCCGAAGACCGCCGAGGTGTAGGGCCTGACGTACCTGCGGTAGTCTTCGGGGGAGAGGCAGCCCACCCAGCTGTCGAACACCTGGACCGCGTCCACCCCGCTCCTGACCTGGGCCCCGAGGTACGCCGCCACGAGCCTGGTGAGCTTCGACATCAGGAGGTCCCATGCCTCCGGGTCGGAGTACATCATCTTCTTGGTCTTCTGAAACTCCCTGCTCGGACCTCCCTCGACCAGGTAGCTCGCCAGGGTGAAGGGGGCCCCGGAGAACCCCACGAGGGGGGTCCCGGCCAGCTTCTCCACGGCCAGGGCTATCGTCTCGAGGACGTACCCGGCATGCGCGTCGGGGTCGAAGTCTGCCAGCGCCTCCACGTCCTCCCTCCCGGCGATCGGCCGCTCTATGATCGGCCCCACGTTCTCCTCGATCCTGAACTTGACGCCGACCCCTTCCAAGGGGAGCATTATGTCGGCGAAGACCACGGCCGCGTCCACCCCGAGCTCCCTCACAGGGTCGACTGTCACGTCCGAAGCGAGGCGGGGGTCCTTGGCTATCTCCAGCATCCCCTTCTGGGACCTGAGCTTCCGGTAGCTGGGGAGGTACCTCCCTGCCTGCCTCATGAACCAGACCGGCGTGTGGTCCACCTGCTTCCTCCTGCATGCGTCCACGAAAGTGCTCCGCATTCACTTCTTCACCGCTCTGAACGCCTTCCCTGCGGCGCTGACCGTCCTTTCTACGTCCGCGTCCGAGTGAGCCAGCGAGACGAACGCCGTCTCGAAGGCCGACGGAGGGAGATAGACCCCGGAGCCGAGCATCTCCCAGAAGTACCTGCCGTAGGCGCCGGTGTCAGTCTTGCTGGCGGTGGTGAAGTCCACGACCGGCCCCTCGCAAAAGAACTCGCCGAGCATCGACCCCATCCTGTTCGTCGTCAGCGCTACCCCTGCTTTCTCTGCGCCGGACTCGATCCCTTCCTGGAGGGCCGCCGACGCCTCCTCCAGCCTCCGATAGCCTCCCTTCGTGAGGAGCTCCAGGGCGCGCAGCCCCGCGGCCATGGCGACGGGGTTGCCTGAAAGGGTCCCTGCCTGGTACACCGGGCCCTCGGGCGCGACCTCGGCCATGACTTCGCCCCTGCCGCCGTAGGCCCCCACCGGGAAGCCTCCGCCGATGACCTTCCCAAGGGTGGTGAGGTCCGGCTCGACCCCCAGCAGTCCCTGGGCCCCTCCGGGCCCGACCCTGAACCCTGTGATTACCTCGTCGAAGAGGAGGAGGGCGCCGCTGTCCGTGCATGCCTTCCGCAGCGCGGGGAGGAAGCCGTCCGCCGGGAGGACGACGCCCATGTTGCCGCCGACGGGTTCGACTATGGCCGCGGCTATCTTGTCTCCCTCTTTCCTGAACTCCGATTCGACGGCTTCGATGTCGTTGAAGGGGAGGGTCACGGTGTCGCCCACGGAGCCCGCGGTCACCCCCGCAGAGACGGGGATGTCCAGGGTGGCCATCCCGGAGCCTGCCTTGGTGAGGAACGGGTCTGCGTGCCCGTGGTAGCATCCTTCGAACTTCACCAGGATGCTCCTCCCGGTGTGTCCCCTGGCTACGCGGAGGGCCGACATGGTGGCTTCGGTCCCGGAGTTCACGAAGCGGACCTTCTCGATCGACGGCATGGACCTTCGGACCCTTTCCGCGAGGCGCACCTCTGTCTCCGTGGGCGCCCCGAAGCTGGTCCCCGAAGACATGGCGGCGCGGGCGGACGCCGACACGGCGGGGTTCGCGTGGCCGTGGATCAGCGCCCCCCAGGAGCAGACGTAGTCGACGTACCTGTTGCCGTCCGCGTCCCACATGCTGGAGCCCTTCCCTCTGCGGATGAACTTCGGCGTCCCGCCCACCGACTTGAACGCCCTGACAGGGCTCGACACGCCTCCGACCATGACCTTCGAAGCCCTCTCGTAGAGGGCCGCCGATTTCCTGTCCTTCACTGGCACCACTACCCCAGGAGCCTGATCATTGTCGCCGGGTCGACCGAGGCGCAGGTGAAGATGGGCGTCTCCCGTTCGGTGTACTTGCTCGCGTCCGACGACCTCAGCTCTTCGACAAGGTCCAGGAACTCCCCCGGGTCGTCCCCCTCGAACGCGAGGACGAACTCCTGGTCGTCGAGGCCGAAGGAGTAGCCCGTGTTGATCTTGATCGCAGGGTACTTGTGTCCGATCCTGAAGTGCTCTGCCATTATCCTCTGCCTCTCGGCGAAGGGGACCTTGTACCACTCCCTCTTCTTCACCAGAGGATAGACGAAGGCGTACTTCGCGTTCCGCCGGGGCTCGTCTTCAGCTCCTTCCTGCCCGGGGTGCCTGTGCGAGCCGAGGTACTTCGACTTCCTTGTCATTGCGAGGAAGGAGTAGGCGACGTCTAGCCGCCTGCCGAGCCCGGTGGCAAGGAGCTCCGAGGCAAGGTCCTGCACCGAGCCCAGGTCCTGGGCCACGACCCAGATCATGAAGTCGGCGTCCGCCCTGGTCCCGACCAGGCTGTAGCATCTGAGGTCCAGCGTCTTCGAGTACTTGTCCAGGACAGCGAGGAACTCGTCGGCGCCGGCTTTCTTCTCGTCCTCCGCGAGAGACCTCCACTCCCTGACCGCCTTGAAGAAGACGTACCTCATCACCTTCCGCGAACCGGCCTCAAGTTCTTGATGTGCCGATGCTTCCTGCATCACCATCCCTCCTTGATCCACCCTGCTGCCTGCTCGGCGAAGTATGTGATGATCAGGTCTGCGCCCGCTCTCCTGATGCCGGTGAGCACTTCGCGGGCCGCGGATTTCTCGTCCAGCCACCCGTTCAGAGCGGCGGCCTTCAGCATCGAATACTCGCCGCTCACGTTGTAGGCTGCCAGAGGGACTTTGAACCTTCGTCTCGCCTCAGAGATCACGTCCAGATATGCCAGCGCTGGCTTCACCATCACGATGTCTGCACCTTCCCTGATGTCCTCCTCCACCTCTCTGAGCGCCTCTCGCCTGTTCCCGGGCTGCATCTGGTACCCGCGCCTGTCCCCGAACGACGGGGCAGAACCGGCCGCGTTCCTGAATGGCCCGTAGAAAGCCGAGGCGTGCTTGGCCGAATAGCCCATCACCACGGCGTCGTCAAAGCCGGCCTCATCGAGGGCCCTCCGGATGGCTAGCACCTGTCCGTCCATCATGGCGCTGGGGGCGACGACGTCCGCCCCAGACCGGGCGTACTCCACGGCTGCCCTGGAGAGGAGGGGGAGGGTCCCGTCGTTGTCGACCTCCCGGCCGCGCAGCACCCCGCAGTGGCCATGCGAGGTGTACTCGCAGAGGCAGACGTCCGCCATCACAACCAGCTCGGGGAACGACTGTCTGATGGATGACATCGCCCTGGGAACGATGCCGTCCCTGGCGTAGGCCCCCGTCCCCTGGTCGTCTTTGTGGCCTGGCACCCCGAAGAGCAGCACGCTCCGGATCCCTGCCCTGACGAGCCTCTCGAAGTAGGTCGGCAGCCGGTCCACCGAGTACCTCAAGACCCCAGGCATGCCGTCAATCTCTTCGGCCCTACCCTCGCCTTCGACCACGAACACGGGGGCAACGAACATGTCCTTGTGGAGCCTCGTCTCGTCGAGCATCCTCCGCATGGGCTCGGTCCTCCTGAGCCTCCTCCCCCTTCGCTCCGGCCTGACCCTCGGTTCGTCAGACATGGGTCGCCAGCTCCACTATCTTCGCTGCCAGGGCGTCAATCGTGTGTCGCCCCGGGAACACCACCGACCCGAACCCTGCACTCCTGGCGGCCGACGCCGTCACGGGCCCGATGCACACAGCCGTCGCCCTCCCTGTGACACTGCCCATCCTGTCGGGACCGAGCCGCGACTCGAACCCCCTGACTTCAGAAGGGCTCGCGAACGCAACAAGGTCTGCCCCCTCGACGGCGGCGGGGTCCAGCTCCCCTCCTTCGGGCAGAGTCCGGTATGCCGCCACCTCGGAGACCTCGAACCCCCTGTCTTCCAGGGTTTTCGTCAGCGCCTTGTCCCCGATGTCCGCCCTGAACAGGAGGACCCTGTTCCCCCGGCCTAAGGGGAGCGTCTCGCCCAGCTGAGCGGTGAGGAACCTGTCGGGGACAAAGCTCGCCTCGAGCCCGAAGTCCCTGAGCCCAGCTGCGGTCCTCGGCCCCACAGCGGCGAACTTCGGGAGGGCCCCTCTCCCGCCAGACTTCCTGAGCCGCTCCCCCAGGACAGCCACGGCCCTCGGTGACGTCAGGACCACCCAGTCGAAGTCCCCGACCCCGGCTAGCGCCTTGTCCACGGCTGACCAGTCTTCGGGCGCCTCGAACCTGACCGTCTCCACCCCGGCCGCTTCGACCCCTGACGCGGCGAGCATGGCCTGCAGCTCTTCGTTCCCCTCCCTGGACCGCGCCACGACCACTCTGTGCACCGCGTGCTGGGAGGTCAACCTGCAATCCCCTCCATGATCTTCGCCCCGCCTCTCTCCTTGACCTTCCTTGCCAGCTCCCTCCCCAGGGCCTTCGGGTTCCTTCCGTCCCCTTCGACCTCGGCCCTGGCCGACCTCTTCCCTAGCGGATCGGCCACGAGGCCGATGGCGACCATCCTGCCCGGGGCGACCGTAGCGTACGCTCCCAAAGGGACGTCGCAGTCCCCTCCTAGCTCTTCCGAGAACGCCCTTTCGCACTCGCTGGACGCCCTGGTGTCAGGGTCGTCGATCGCCTCCAGCATCGCCAGGACATCGCTGTCCCCCGCCCTTGCCTCGACAGCCAGTGTCCCCTGGCAGACCGCGGGGACGACCTCCTCGACGCCGAAGGCCTGGGTTATCCTCGAGCCGAGGCCCAGCCGATGGAGCCCGGCCGCAGCCAGCACCGCGCCGTCGAGCCCCCGCTCCTCGATTTTCCTCAGCCTGGTGTCGACGTTCCCCCGCAGTTCGACGACTTCGATGTCCCCCCTGAGCGCAAGAAGCTGAGACATCCTCCTGACGCTCGAGGTCCCTATGCGCGCGCCTTTCCTCAGCCGGCCCAGGGTAGCGCCTGAGGGTGACACCAGCGCGTCCCTGGGGTCGCCCCTCTTCGGGGTGGCGCCGATGACCAGCCGTTCGTCAGTGAGCAGAGGGAGGTCCTTCATGCTGTGCACCGCGATGTCTATGCGGCCTTCTGCCAGCTCTCTGTCTATATCCCCTGTGAACGCCGTCTTCCCGTCGGTCACGAGCCTCTCGTGGGGGAGGGCGTCCCCAGAGGTCTTCAGCGGCACCATCACCAGCTCGGCCTCTGTCTTCCCGTGGAGGAGGTCCACCACAAGCCTTGTCTGGGCGAGGGCGAGCGCGCTCCCGCGCGTCCCCACGAGCACCCTATCCCTCACCTGAGTCACCCCCGAACACCGCCCTCAGAAGGCCGAGCTTCTCCTCTTCGGACAGGCCTGGGTGCTTCTTCCGAGCGAACCCGACCGGCCTCGCAATGAGCTTGCTCACGATCCTGCGGCCCATGGCCTCCACGATCCTCTTGTCCCTGGCGGAGGCCGGTCCCAGCCTGCTGACCGCCCTCCTGAGCTCCTCCTCCCTCACACCCTCGGCCCAGGAGTAGATGTCTGCCACGGTCGTTGACAGCCGCGTCTGAACCAGCCAAGAGTAGAACTCAGACGCTTCTTTCGATACCGCGACTTCAGCCTCAGCGAGGCCTGCGGGCGGGCGCCGGGCGGTGGCCATCGCGGCCAGGTCGTCCAGGTCCAACAGCCGCACGTTCGGCAGGCCCCTCACGGCGTCGGAGACGTTCCTCGGCATCCCCAGATCCACCACGGTCTTCGGCCTGCGTCCTTTCAGGTCTGCGGAGGTGATGATCGGCTTCTTCACCGAAGTGGCGGAGATGAGGACGTCGCAGCTCTTCGCGAGCCTCTTCACGTCAGCATACCTGACCAGCCTGCACCACTCCAGGCCCGCCGGGGACCTCTTCCTCCTCGAAGCGACGTACAGCCGTGACACATTCCCCTTCAGCCTGCGGGCGGCTAGGCGGATCATCTTTCCCGTCCCGACAAGCATCACGACCTTCCTCTCTGGGTGGACCCTGTCGATGGCCTCCATGGCCAGGTCGCTGAGCGAAGCCTCGTCAGACCCGAGCCCATAGGATGACCTCACGCGGTTACCGACCCTGTATGCACGGTCGAACAGCGGGGAAAGGATGCCCTTGGCTTCCCCCTTGACCCTCGACTCTACCCCTGCCGCCCTCACCTGAGCCAATATCTGGGGCTCCCCGACTACCACCGACTCGAGCCCCGATGCGACCCGGAAGAGGTGCCTGACTGCCTCTTGCCCCTTCAGCTGGTAGAACTCTGACCCGACGCGGTCGTGGCCGGTAAGGCCCCGCAGGTACGACACAAGTCCTGCCGAAGCTGCGTCTGGCTCCTTCGAGACCAGATAGAGCTCATACCTGTTGCAGGTGGAGAGCAGCGCGGACTCGTCCGCCGCGGCCAGCGTCCTGTCGAGCCGTCCAGCTTCGACCCTCTTCGCCAGGGCTTCGCGGAA
Source organism: Nitrososphaerota archaeon (assembly GCA_029784795.1). The sequence continues at coordinate 13,243 of JAFMAW010000003.1, forward strand.
GCTCACCCCGGAGGTCTGGTAGGACGTGCCTACGAGAAGGAGCTGGGGCTGAGTTGATCCGCCGTCTGATGGCGGCGCGGTGGGTCCCAAAATACCCTGTTGACCAGCGTTCGGCAAGGGAATCTGGGCGGCGGGCTCCCTAATTTTTATTTAACGTTTGTTAATCCCGCGACCGCCTATAAACCCATCCCGGCCTATGATGTCCGCCGAAGGACCACAGGGGATGCCTGTCCTCGCCATCTGCGCGCCCTAATCCCGCCGCCCTGGGGCAGGCCCCTCGCGATCTCCGCCCGGGGGCGCTGCTCAGTTCCACTGGACCCAGTCGACCCGCGGCGCCCTCGGCCTGTTGGCGTTGGCGAAGGCTTCCACGATGTCCCTGGCCGTCACGACCGCGACGCCTTCTCCGTCGAGAGACAGCGGCAGGCGCTTGAATCTGTGGTCTGCCATCACCCCGGCGGCTTCCCTTCCTAGTATGCCTGGCTCCGCGGTCACGAGGGGGCGCGTAGCGACCTCCGCTACGGGAGTGTCGAGCCTCTTCCTCTGAGCGAGCACCCTCCTGACCAGGTCCCTCTCGGTGAATATCCCGTCCCATCGGCCGTCTTCAGAGAGCAGGACGCTCCCTACCTTCCTCTCGTCCATGGTCTTGACCACCGCGTCGACCGGGGTCTCCGGCGTCGCGGTGACGACGTCGGTGGATATGACCTTCAGTATCGAGAAGTCCCAATCGATCCGCTTGATGACCCTGACCAGGTCCGTGGGGGTCACCATGCCCACCAGGTCGGCACCATCGAAGACCATGAGCCTGCTCTTCTTGGCTATCATCGCGCGGGCTGCCTCGGCGAGGCTCCGGGGTGCCTCTATTGACGGGAACTTTGGCGAAGCAACCTCGGATATCACCGTCGTCTCCGGCTCCCTCCCCCTGGCCAGGACCCTGCTCAGGAGGTCCCTCTCGGTAAACACGCCGCAGGGGCCGAGGTTGTCCAGGACCACGACGCTGCCTATGTCGTGCTCGGCCATGGCGCGCACGGCCTTCTCCACCCTCGACTCCTGATAGACCGTGACGACCCCTCTCCCCATGAAGTCCTTCGCGAGGGGCCCGTCGTGCTTCTGTGACAGCAACGTCCTCTGAAGTCTCCGTCGCCATATTAAACCGGGAGCACAATTCCCAACGTTGAGAAGCCGGGGCTGGCGACTTGACGGAAGGGCGCCGCATTGATCCGCCGGCCGCAGGCATCCCTTGGAGTTCCTCGCTCGGGCTAGAAGACCAGCTCTCTGCCGGTCCGTCCGTCGATGGTGACCTCCCTGTGCTTCCTCCGGGCGACCAGTTCGACCTCGAACACAGGATAGAGGAAGGTGTCAAAGCTGTCGACGTCGGCGCCGTCCCAGAGCCCCTTGACCGCGTCCCTGACGTCCGACTCCTTGACCCTCGGCCCAACCACCTTCACCCTCGTCTGGTCGACCGGGACGAGATCGAGGGGGATGGCCCCTGACGGTACAGGGGGGAGGTCGACGAGGCGCCTGTAGAGCTTCTTCTTCCTCACCTCCGAGCTCCTCACCAGCCTCTTCGCGTTCAGGGCGCCGAGGGCCCTCGACACGGTCCCCTTGGATTCGCCGAGGACGCTGGCCACGTCGATGACGCTGGTGTCGCTGTCAGGCCTCAGCTCCCTGAGTATCTCGACCTGCAGGGTCGAAAGGCCTAGGAGCTTCTCGAAGCCGGCGGTGACCTCGAGCCCTTTGCCCACCGAGACGAGCTTCCCCGACGCGCCGTCCAGGTGCACGTAGGCCGTCCTGAACCTGCGCTTGATCAGCCCGCGCCTGAGCCTGACCCCGAGCTGGACCAGTGTCCTGAAGTACAGGTTGACCTCTGTGACCGTCTCCCTCGGCCCGAAGATTCCGAAGCTCCTCTCCCTCTTCACCAGGACGGGGAGGTCGTCGGTCTTTATCGAGGGCTCGAGGCCGAGCAGTCCGCCGGCGGCGGGGGCGTCGCCGGCCTCGTCCTCAGCAGGGGGAGCGGCTGGACTCCCGCTCGGCCTGGAGAACTGCTTCACCACCCTAGAAGCCAGCGACGGCGTGACCCCGCCCGGCCTGGTGACTCGGCTCTTGACCGAGACGAGAGTCGGGTCTGCCGAAAACCCGCCCATGGCGAAGAACTGGCCTGTCTTCAGAGACGTGAGCCTGCGCGGCACCCCCTTGCCGGGGAAGAACTGAGCTACCGACTGGAGGTCGTTCTGGATTATGAGCTTCCCGATGAGCTGGTTGCCGCACTGGCTGAGCACGTTCTTGTCCACGAGGGACGGCCGCTGGGAGCAGACCATCAGGCCCAACCCCCTCTTCCTGCCCCTCCTGGCGGCCTCGGCGAATATCGGGACGCGCTCCCCGAGCTGCGGGACGAACTTGTCCGCCTCCTCCACTACCACGAGGTAAGGCGTCCTCCTCTCGTTGAGGGTCTCGTACAGCCCCTCCATGAAGCCGGCCACCTTCGCCTTCGCGTCCTGGATGTCAGACACGTCGAGGATCAACGGAGAGATGTCTGGGGCTTGCCTCGCCAGGTCCGCCAGGTCGAGCCCCTCCCAAGAGAGGTCGCTCCCTCTCTCTTCGCCGACCCAGATGGCGTCGAACTTCTCCTTCAGGCCCGTGTGCTCTCCTTCGGTGTCAACTACGGCGAAAGGGACGCCGTGCCTGCAGAGCTCCTCGCAGATCACCCCGACGGCATAGCTCTTGCCGCTCCCGCTGCTCCCGAGGACGCAGGTCCTGCCTGTGGCCACGACGTTCGCATCCACGGCGAAAGCGCCGTCGTCCTTCGTCCCGATGTCCAGCAGCGTCCGCCCACTTTCCAACCCGGACAAGTCTACCCCTCAGGCCTCCGCCTCGGCGCGTAAAATCGTTGCCGGATGGGACCGACCTCGGGGGCTCATCGCGATACTCCTTCTCCTGACTGACAACCTTCCTTCATCCGCACGTCATGGCGGGGTTTCACTCATCCATCCGATCCTTGGAGGCGATCGGACGGCGGACGAAGGGCTGACAGGCAAACAGTGGGCTATGATGCAGACGCTGACGCCGAAGCAGAACGGACCTGGGAACCGAGGGTCGACGACGGGGAGCCCGCTCGACGCCATGCTCTGGGTAGCGAGCACCGGGTACAGACGGGGCGGCTCGAAGAAGACCGGCTGCAGCCGCTGATACACCACGGCCTGGAGGAGACTGAAGAGGTGGGATGAGGACGAGACTTGGAAGCGGACATTCGTCGCCCTGGTCTCGCGAGGATGCTCCCTGAGAATCGCGAAAGTGGATGAGCCTTCGATCGATGGCACCACTGTCCCGGCCAAAAAGGAATGCAGGCTGGCTTTGACGGCCACAAGCACATCAGGGGCTAGAAGGCCCGCCATGACGACGAAGCCGCTGCCTGTAGCTGCGGAGACGGGTCCGGGGGATGCGCACGAGGGAAACTCCTTTGGGTCATGAGTCCGTCGGCATCAGGCATGGCGTCGGGCGGCCGAGGAAGAGTCAGAAAATCCCCTAAGACACCAAGTACAGCATGCCGCTGAACAAGCTCTACCTGGACGGGAAGCATGCGGCGTCGCAGATGCCAGGCTCGCCGGGGAAGAAGCTGGGCAGGCACGGGCCTTCGACAAGCTGGCGCGCAACCGCGTCAGGCCGACGATGGAACGCTTCAACGGACGGAAAGCCTCCAGGGGGGTGGCAACCAGCTTCGACAGGCTGCCACAGGGTCTGCATGGGATCCGTTCGTCTGGCGCGCATCATGGTCTACCCGAGGGTATTGCAATAGGTTCGACGCCAGAAGGGGCTATCTGCCTGACAGCCTTGCCGCCCTCATCGCGACGTCTGGGAAGTCAGACGTCACCCCGTCGACCCCCAGGCGGATGGCTCTCTCGGCCGACTCCTCGTCGTTGACGGTCCACATCCCGAGCTTGAACCCCTTGGCATGGGCAGCCGACACGTCGTCCTCGCCTATGAGATCATGACTCGCGTGCATCCAGGCGCAGCCTAGCTTCTTGGCGATTGGCGTGAACCACCTCACCTTCCCATGCATGATCATTCCCGTGCGGAAGCTGCCGTCGAGGCGTCTCACAGTCTCGAGCGCGTCGTAATCGAAGGAGGTTATCTCGACGTGGCGGACCAGCTTCAAGTCTCTGACGCACGAGACCAGCTTCTCCTCAACTCCAGGATAGGCCTTGCTGCTGTGTTTCAGTTCTATCCTGTAGTTCGCGCGGCCGAGTTCGTCGAAGACCTCCCCGAGGGTCGGTATCCTTGCCCCCTTCCACTTGTGACCGAACTTCACCCCCGCATCAAGCTTCTTCAGCTGCTCGACTGTGAAATCTCTCACCGCCCCATGTCCGTCAGTCGTCCTGTCGACCATGTCATCGTGTATGACGACCAGCTCGCCGTCTTTGGAGAGATGAACGTCCAGTTCCACGCCGTCTACTCCCATCTCGACAGCCATACTGAAAGATTCGGTAGTGTTCTCGGGGGCGTATCCTCTCGCGCCCCTGTGTCCGAACACCCGAAGCCGCCGCACATTCCGGAGGGCGTCGTTAGATGGTATAAAGCATGCGTCGTGTCTTCCGGCTGCCCTCGTCACCTGCCGGCGCGACGGCCTGTCTCCCAGGCGCGGATCATAAGATGAGGCCGATGGCGAAGCCGAGAAGCGGTGCCGCCACCCAACTCGCGACAACCACAAAGAACGACCTGGACGAGAAGTACTTGTGCCTGTACGAGACCCCCGCACCGAAGATGCCGGCTGAGAGAGTCTGCGTGTTCGAAAGCGGTATTGCGAAGAGGGTCGCCACCTCCACGAGGACGGTCGAGGCGAGGAGGGTTACCAGGGCATTCGAGTAGCGGAGGCTGAAGAAGTCTCGTCCGACCCGCCTCAGCTGGGCGCGGCTGAAGTAGATCGGCCCGATGACCGCAGCTGACACCGCTAGCGATATGTTCAGGGGGCTGAAGGCGCCTATGGCGACCACCAGGCCGAGGGTATTCGCGCCAAGCGTGTAGGCGGTGAAGAAAGAGAGCCCGATCAGCAAGGCCTTGTAGATGCGCACGGTCAGCCAGACATCTTTCGGCTTGAAAGTGCTGAGAACGCGGAAGAGCATGAACGTCGCGACAATCGCGAGCACCGGGGCCAAGAACCAGGTCGTGACCACAGTCAGCGCGAAGGCGTGATTCAGGGGTAGTCGCCCGGCGACTGATATCCCGGCCAGGGCCCCCACAAGCGACATAGTCAGTGAGAGAGGCACCCTCGCGGCTATCCCGAAGATGAATATGGCCACAGTGATGAACAGCGCGGCCGAAGCCGTGAAATCGCTCTGGTGAGGGAGGAGGGCCTGCGCAGCCGCTGCCATGCTGGAGCCCTGCGCCAGGAGGCCAACCACGTAACCAGCCACGCCGAGCGCGGTCCCGAACCTCCGGCTGACTACCCCGGAGCCTATGGCTGTCCCCACGCAGGCCGATAGATTGTTCCCTGATACCAGCGCCACTGCGAGGAAGACGCCAGCGGAGACCAGCTCCCAGAGCTGCACCATGTATCAGGCTCCCCAGCCCGCCGCAATCTCCATTTCGGTGCGGCTGGTCATCTGGAGATAGACGTGGTTATCGTGACTATCAGGTCCGAGATGTCTTCGCAGGCGTCAAGGATATCGTCGAACTTGTGAAGGAGCTCCGAAAAATGCATGAACTGCAGATAGTGTACCAACGGGGCTATCGCGTACAGCTTGTCGAACCCCGCATCCTTGATGTTGTCCCCCTCTTCCTCGATGCGCTGCACGTCCGTACGGAGCTCCAGGATCTTCTCCAAGCCATCGCTGGTGAGCGATGTTTCAAGCATGGCCAACGCGTCGGCTGCCAGCTTCAACATCTTCGTAAGAGAGGCGTCGAGGCCGACCGTATGCTCGGAGCGACCTCCGTCTAACCTGAGGCCAGCCATCCTGTTCAGCTCTCTGCTGACATAATAGCAGTTGTCGACAATGCTGTCAGCCGCATCGACGCAGGCAAGGAGATTATCCAGGATGTTCGAGCTGATTGCCCCGTTTTCGATATCCCCTTTTATCCTGAATGTGATCTCGTCGGCCTTCTTTTCCAGCAGCCTGACGTCCTCGTTTTCAATCTCCAGAGTTTCTCTGTCGGGCTTTTCCAGCATCTTCGACAGGGACGCGTTAGCCTTCTCCGCGAGCCTGATGATCTCTAGGATTTCAGCGAACGTCTCCTTCTCTCCTATGGCGAGGAAATTCTTGATTTTGAACTTCAAGAGCTTCCCGTAAGCATGAAGGCGCATTTAAGATGTGGCCTCCTGCTTACTTCACAAGTCCCTCTGATCAGCTGGCCCGACCAGTCGGCGCTCGGCTGATCGGCGGAGGGTGCAAGCAACGCGATGGCCCCCGAAGCCTCGGGGAACAGGCTGTGGCGTCGTTGTGAGTGGGGTTGTGCCACGGAGGTGCCGGGGCTGAACAGCGCCACGCTGCCCCAAGCTCTCGCGTCCGCGACGATTCCCTGCTCTGGACCGAGAAACGTAGGAAGACTCATTACCACCTTTACAGCGCTGCGGCAGCGGTAGGCCATCATGCAGCTGAACCGACAGCAGGAGGGGGCTCTAAGGGGCGAGGAAGGAGAGGCGCGGCAGCTCGCAATGGAGATACTCGCGAAGGTCGGCGATGCCATGGAAGCCGATTCGCTTGTACCCATCTCGTCTGCGCACGTGCTGGCCCACTACAGCAGCCTCCACGAGGCTGGCATCGAAATGCTCGAGAAGTTCCGGGACGGCGGAGGGAGGTTCGCCGTGAAGACGAGCGTCGACCCGGCCAGCATCGACCCACAGAACTGGAAGAGCTTCGGCGTCCCAGAGGAGTTCGCCGGAAAGCAGTTCAGGCTCTTCAGGGCGTATGAAGCGCTGGGTGGGACGGGGTGCTGGACCTGCGTCCAGTACCAGACGTGCAACATCCCGAACGGAGGCGAGATTCTCGCATGGGCGGAGTCGAACGCCGTCGTCTATGCCAATTCGTTGCTCGGGTGCAGGACGAACAAGATCACCTCCGGCCTAGATCTGGCCTGCGCCCTGACGGGACTCACGCCCAGATATGGCATGCTGCTTGACGAGAACCGTGTCGCCCGGGTGGCCTTCAGGCTCTCCGTGCGCGACCCGTCCGACCTGGACTACAGGAGCGCCGGGTTCTACATCGGAAGGCACTGCGGCTCGAGAGTGCCCGTCCTCTCCGACCTTCCGAAGTCTTCGACGTTCGACAGCCTGAAGCACCTGGGTTCGGCTGCGGCCACGGGCGGACCGGTGAACATGATCCACTTCGTCGGCTTCACCCCGGGCTGCGACTCTGTGGCGAAGGCGACGGGCGGAGAGAAGGTCGAGGTCATCGAAATAGGAAGGAAGGAGATGGAGGAAGTCGAAGGCGAGCTGAACCAGACTGACGAGAAGGCGGACCTTGTGGCTCTCGGCGTACCGCAACTGTCGCTCGACGAGCTGAAGGTGCTGGCCGGCGCGCTGGCCAGCAGGAAGCTCCGACGCGGGTCGAGCATGTATGTGTACACCTCGAAGCAGGCCTACGACGAAGCGACAGGGTCTGGGATCAGGAGCGCCATAGAAGCCTCGGGCGCCAGGCTGACCCATTCCACCGATGGGGAAATCTCGCCGCTGAAGGAGATGGGCTTCAGGACCGTCATGACCAACTCGGCGAAACTGGCGGAGACCATCATGTCGGAGGGGGAGATAAGAATGCGCTACGCCCCGCTCAAGGACATGATAGCTGAGGCCACGTCATGACCGAGTCGTACTCCGTCAGGGTGATGACCGGCCGGAAGGCGAGAGGTCTCGCCCTCGTCTCCAAGAAAGCGTTCACGTTCGCCCATGGAGTCGACCCGCGGAATGGCAACGTGACCGACCTGCATAGCGACCTGCTCGGGAAGAACGTGAAAGGGTCGGTCCTCGTCTACCCGTACGGCAAAGGATCCACGACGGCTTCCGCCTGGTTCCTGGAGACCGTCAGGCTCGGCAACGCACCTGCGGCCGTGGTCACATCCTCCGTCGACCCGGCAGCGGTGATAGGAAGCGTGGTGGCCAAGGTCCTCTACGGCGTTGAGATCCCCGTCATGCTATGGTCCGACGCCCCCAGCCGCATGAGGTCGGGAGACGCGGTGGAAGTGGATGCAGGGACGGGAACGATCAGGCTTCGGTAGCTGAGGCCTAACCCCTGGGGAGGCCGAAGTACCACGGCCTGTCCCCATAGGAGTAGTCTATGAAGACCGTCTTCTTCTCCGTGAAGTGCTCGAGAGCCTCCTCGCCCAGCTCCCTCCCGAAGCCAGAATCCTTGGCCCCGCCGAAAGGCGCGCCCACCTCCGGCCCCACCGTGCCCTGGTTGACGAAGGTCATCCCTGCGTCGATCCCGTCTATCGCCTTGAAGACGTTCTTGATGTCCTTGGTGTATATGGCTGAGGAGAGGCCGTAGCGCGTGTCGTTCGCGACCTCTATGGCCTCGTCGATGTCGCTCACAGTCATTATGGCGGTCACCGGCGCGAATATTTCGTCCCGCGCTATCTTCATGTCGTTGCGGGCCGAGCCGAAGACGGTGGGCTTGACGAAGAAGCCTTTCCGCCGCTCCTCGTCCTCGTAGGTACCGCCTCCCGCGAGGACGACTGCTCCCTCACTCTCTCCCGCTTTGATGTAGTCCAGGGCGTTCTCCTGCTGGGACCGGCTGATTACCGGCCCGACGTCGACGTCCTCCCTTAAGCCGCTGCCTACCACCAGCTTCGAAGCCTGCTCGGCGAAGAGCCGCGAGAACTTGTCGGCCACCTGCTCTTCCACTATGATTCTTGACGCGGCCGTGCACTTCTGACCTGCGCTGCTGAAGGCGGCGTAGAGCGCGGCGCGCGCGGCTACTTCCAACTCCGCGTCCTTGGCCACGATCAGGGCGTTCTTTCCGCCCAGCTCCATCACCTGCCTCCGGAACAGCGGGGCGTTGACTTCTGCTATGTGCCGCCCTGTTGCACTCTCGCCGGTGAAGACAGTCATGTTGATCCCGCCGTTCTTTATCAGGGCTTCGCCCACCTCCCCCCCTCCGCCGGTGACCATGTTCAAGACCCCCTTCGGGAGGCCGGCCTTCTCAAACACCCTCACCAGCTCGGCAGAGATGACCGCACTGTTGGACGAGGGTTTGAAGACCACTGTGTTCCCCGTCATCAGTGCCGGGGCCAGCCCCCACATGCCCAGCGACGCGGGGTCGTTCCAGGGCGTTATCACACCCACCACGCCTACCGGCCTCCTGACGACCATCGTGAACTTCTCGGGCTGCTCGCTGTCTACCACGTTGGAGTACATTCTCCTGGCCATCCCGGAGAAGTATATGGCGGCGGTCGCGGCTGCACCCACCTCCCTCCTCGCCTCTCTGATCGGCTTCCCGACGTTTTTCACGTCGATTCTGGCAATCGCTTCTAGCTGTTCCCTGACCAGGAGGCCCGCCCGCAGTACGTAGTCGCCACGTTGGCTGGCGGGGATGTTCCTCCAAGACCTCTGCGCAGCGATGGCGGCGTCCACGGCGGCCTTGACATCCTCTTCGTTCCCCTTCGGGACCCTTTCAAACTCCTCGCCGGTGGCGGGGTCGATCGCTGCGAACTCCCGGCCCGAGGATGAACCGACCCACTGTCCGTCTATGTACATCTTCATGGGTATCTTGCTCTCCACCTAAGGCACGGCAGGCCGCAAATAAACAAATCCCCTCATGCGCATCGGATTCGCGTCAGCGCTTTCCAAGTCGATATCCCGGCAGCCGGACTTTGGGTGTTCAGTACGCGGAGTGTGACTTGGCGGCGGCGAGCATCGTATTGCCCTTTTCGATCGCCTTGTTCATGGACTTCTCTGTGATGAAGACCAGGTATGCCGCGAGGAACAGGATCATGAAGAACACAGTGCTCGTTATGGCTGCGGGGAAGCCGTACATGATTGCCAGGCCTGCGATTATGAGCGAAGTGAACGCGCCCATTATGTTCAGCACACCGTTATAGAACCCGTAGACCGTGGCGCTCGTTTCGCCAGGAGAGATTGTGAGCGCGTTGGCAGCCCAAGACCCCACAGTGATGTTCATCACTCCGCCTGCCAAGGCGAGGAGAATCGCGGTGGGGATGAAAGCCCCGGCTTTTCCTGTGAAGTAAGACGTCGTCACGAAAAGAATCATAAGAACCATCGGAACAAGGGCCGCTATCCTCCTCCCATTGGCGCGCCCCATCCTCTTTGATAGCCCGTCGTTTATGGGACCCGACGCCAAGTAGCCTCCAAGTAGCGACGTATAGACAGCGCCCGAGTAGATGCCGGTGCTCGTGACGTTGTGGAGGAAGGAACTGTAGAAGTAAGTTGGGACCCATGACAGAATCGCGCCGAGGATGTATGCGAACGAGACGAAGATCAGGAGCTCGCCAAACCCGGCCCTCGTCGTGAAGGCGAGTTTCAGTGTTATCTTCCACGTGTCCTTGTTGGATATGTTGGTCCCCTTCATGTCCTCGCCCCTGCTGCTCTCGATGTAGTCGAGCTCTTCCTTGTTCACGTGGGGGTGTAGCCGCGGGGAGTCTCTTACGTAGAAGTACCACACGCCTACAATGAGGAATCCGACGACGCCCCAGAAGACGAAAGTCAACTGCCACCCCCAGAGGGACACCTGCAACCCGCCGACCACTGCCGCAATGATTGGGCCCACCGCCTGGCCGGAGCCCGCCAGCGTGAACATGGTTGACTCCTCGCCGGAATTGGACCACGTCCTCGCGTTCCTGCCGTTTATGGGCCAGACCGGTCCCTCGCCTGCGCCCATGAACGCCCTCACTATCGCCATCGAGATGAAGTTGAACGTGGCGGCTGTGGCGATGGTGAACGCGGACCAAATCGCAAAGAACGTCGTCATCCCTTTCCGTATGCCCAGTTTGTCCACTATCCACCCGCCTGGGAAATTGAAGAATGCATAGGCCATCGACCAAATGAAGAGTACCAGGGCTATGTCGGTCAAGGCCTTCGCGGGCAACGGACCGGTGCCCGAATACCAACCGAACGTTTGGGCGAATTTCGGCTCCGCGATCACCCAGATTATCCTGTCGATGTAATTGACCGCGATAGCGGTCATCAGGACGGTGGTTATCACCCATCGTACATGGGACTTCTGCTTCTGAGCCGGCACCTGTTGCGCAACGGCCATCGGCGCACGTGCACTTTGAATCTATTTAAGTTAGCACCAGACTCATCATTCGTCGGTTATTGAAGATGACAGTGAAGACGACAAACCCTTACACGAACGAAACAATCGCCGAGTACGAGGAAGACAGCTGGGACGACATTGCGGCGAAGCTCTCCCAGCTGAAGGAGAGCCAGAGGAGGTGGGGGCGGGATGTGCACGACAGAGTCGAGGCGCTCGAGGAGTCGAGGAAGAGGTTCTCGGCCAACGTGGACGGCCTGGCCCGGCTCGTAACTTCGGAGATGGGCAAGCCGATAACCCAAAGTCTCTCAGAAGTGAGAAAGTCGATTCAGCTGTTGGATTACGCCATCGAACACGCCGAGTCGTTTCTTGCGCCCGAACAGGTGAAGACTGAAGCGAAACGGAGTTACATACGCTTCGAGCCTCTCGGGACGATTTTGGCGATCGAACCGTGGAACTACCCGGTCCAGCAAGCAATGCGCGCTGCCGTCTGGGCGCTCGCCGCGGGCAATGCGGTCCTGCTCAAGCACTCTTCAATCGTCTCTGGGACGAGCAGGAAGCTGGAGGAGCTGTTCGGCCTGGACGTCTTCAGGTCGACGATCTGTGGAGGCGACACTGCGCTCTCAATCATAGGCCATGTGGACGGCGTTGCCTTCACGGGGTCGGACAAGACGGGTTCCCGCATAGCCGCGGAGGCGGGGAGGAATCTGAAGAAGGCCGTCCTAGAACTGGGCGGTTCAGACCCGTTCATAGTGATCGATGGGACGGGCTTGGACAAGACGGTGGAGAGCGCGGTGAACTCCCGCCTTACGAACGCAGGCCAGATTTGCATTTCCGCGAAGAGGTTCATCGTGCACGCCCACGTGTACGACGAGTTTTACAGCAGACTGAAGGAGGGGTTCACTAAGGTCAAAGCTGGGGACCCCTTCGACTCGGGCACGTTCATGGGCCCGCTCTCCAGCATGAATCAAGCGAAGATCGTCAGGGAGCAGATTCAACAGCTGGGCAAGATCGGAAAGGTGGAGGAAGCGCTGACTGGCCTGAGTGGGAACTTCGTGCCGCCGACGGTGGTAAGGGCAGATGGTCTTTTCGACGAAGAGGTCTTTGGTCCTGTCGCGATACTGAACAAGTACGAGACAGATGACCAGGCGGTGTCTCTCGCCAACGAGACCCCCTATGGGCTCGGGGCGTCGATTTGGGGAGACTCAGACGCAGCCGAGCGTCTGGCGCCCCGCATCGAAGCCGGGATGGTCTTCATAAACAAGAGAGTAACGTCCGACCCTCGCCTCCCATTTGGCGGGATCAAGAAGAGCGGGGTGGGGAGGGAGCTCTCTAGGTATGGCATGCTGGAGCTCACTAACATGAAATCTGTCTGGGTCGACTGAGAGCAAGTCTGACAAGACGGGCTTTCACACACGACTCGAGATAACGTGTGACCGTAAATGCGGTCATTGGAGGACGCAGCTGTCGCACGGGGTGTTCCTTCATCCCATGGCTTGGTCTTCGGCAAGGCATTCTCTTTCCTTGGCGTGCTGGGACTACCTTCGTCCTCGATGGAGGGCGCGGAGATCACTGGCGAAGGCGCCCAAGAAGCTCGGTGCACCCTCCGATGTGGCGGCAGCCTGCCCGGGGGCGGTCATCTCGACGCGGCCCCAAGGGGATGCCCAAGCAGTTCGTCGACATCGACGACCTAGCGCGCTTAGTCGCCCAGGCACCACGTTTCTCGGCGCAGGGCCGTTCCCGCCATCCAGGGCCTCGGTTCAGGGTCGGCCGTCTGCGTCGCCCTCTCGAGGGTTCACAACCTCCTTCTTGCCTTGAAGCTGACGGAAGCGAGGGGCATCGGCAAGGCGGGGGGCTGACATGCAGGCCCCGCCAAGGTCCACAGGGCCGGGGGACGCGCCTGGGAAAGGTCAGGCTGTCCGGCGCAGGGCGCAGATGCAGGCTCCTCCTTTTCGGCGCTACGTCGACAGCCGCACAGCCGCCGAATCAATTTAAGTTTGAGGCACTGGACCCAGGGTTGTGCCTGTGGAGTCCGTCGAAGCGTTTCCCCTGAGGGTCAAGATGAAAGACAGGCTCCTCGCCGGCACCTTCCGCTACGAGGACTACCAGTCGGTCCTTGTGAAGACGGTCTGGGACGGAGTGCCCGGTTGGGGAGAGGCAATGACCAGGTTCTCGCCTGAGGCTACCGTCGGCATGGTGAGGTGGGTGGGACGCCGTCTAGAAGGCAGGGACTTTCCCGGGCCTGCAGCCGCGTGGGAAGATGTCTACCGGCAGTTCAGGGTTCGCGGCCAGACCAGAGGAATCGCCATGGAAGCGCTGAGCGGGGTCGAGATGTCGTTGTGGGATGCCTGGGGGAGGGCCAAGGGAAAGTCGGTGTCCGGACTCCTTTCGGCGCGAAGCGCTGCCCGCGTCCCTGCCTACGCAGGCTCTATCTACGAATCGAGGGGACCCATCTCAGAACAGATCGAACGGATAAGGTCCTTCGGCCTCAAAGGCGTCAAGTTGAAGATCGGATTCGGCGTCACGAAAGACACGAGGATACTCGCCCAGGCAAGGAAGCGGTGGGATGACGGCATGATGGTCGCCGATGCCAACGGGGCCTACGACTCCAAGAGCGCGTCCAAGGCCATGAAGGCCTTCGAGAGATTCAGGCTCGCATGGTTCGAGGAACCCGTGCCTTCTGACGATTTCGACGGTTACTTCGCCCTTGCGAAGGGCAGAAGGGTGAAGGTGGGGGCAGGCGAGACCTGGTTCGCGGGGGACTTCCACAGGCCTCTTTCCGGAGGGCTGGTCGACGTCGTGGAGCCGAGCGTCAGCAGGTGCGGCGGCATAGCCTGCGAAGCAAGAGTCGCCCGTGAAGCTTCGAAGAAGGGAATCGCTTTCTCACCGATGGTGGGGGCCAACTCTGCACTGTCGCTCGCCGCATCCATGCACGTCGCAGCAGCCTTGGGAACGATCGGCGTCGAGTACGACGTCTTCGACAACCCTCTCGTCAGCCAGTTGACGCCAGGCTTCCCGGAGCTCTCCGCCGGCGAGATCGCAGTGCCCCGGGGTCCCGGTCTCGGGGTCGATGTCGATTGGAGGTTCGTCAAGGCGAACCTCGCAGGCTAGTCAGAGGCAATCGGCCAAATCGTCCACGTTTCCAACCGAGCCCAGGAGGCCCTTTCTCTTCGCAGGGTGGTCGAGGCCAGTGAGAACCAGGACAGACTCGATGCCCGCACCTCCGGCGCCCTCGATATCCGTGTCCAGTTGGTCACCGACCATGACCGCGTCGGAGGCCCGCACGCCCGCCCGCTCGAGGGCGGTCTTGAACATGATTGGCGAAGGTTTGCCTATCACTGTGCCACTCGTTCCTGTCGCATACTCGAGGGCCTTCAGGATCGGACCAGACGCCAGGGCCGGGCCGTCCTTGTACATGTAAAGCGGTGATGCGTGGGTGGCGACGATGGAAGCGCCCCCTCTGACGACCGCCGCTGCCCTGTCGAGTTTTCTATAGGTGAGGCGCCGGTCCAGGCCCACTACCACGAAGCCCGCGCCCAGCCCGTTGGTCCTCCTGTGACCTTGGCTGCGGAGTTCCGCTTCGAGGCCGGCTTCGCCCAGTAAGAAATACTCGACCGGACCGAACCTGCTCCTGAGGTACTCGGCGGTGGCGCGGCCGCTGGTCATGACCTCGTTCAAGTCGAGCCTTACGTCGAACTCCGCAAGCCTGTCTCGAACAGTCTCCACCGTGTCGGTCGAGTTATTGGTGAGGATCGTCAGCTTCTTCCCCCTCTTCCTCAGCTGGCTGACTATCCGCGTGCCGCCGATCTTGACACGGTTCTCCTTGCCCCTGTAGAAGACGCCGTCTAGGTCGAAGAGGAACAGCTTTTTCCGTGACAGGTCGATTTTTTCCATCGAAGATCGCATCTGGGTTCCGAGAGTCATTGGTCTCTGGTGCACCTGCCGGGGCAATCATTTTAAAAGTAGTCCGGGCGTTTCCCGCCGATGAGCTTCTCATATTATCTGCCGACAAAAATCGTCTTCGGATTCGGCGCGCTGCAGTCCCTACGGGACGAGGCAGGCCAGCTCAACGCTACGAAGGCGCTTCTGGTGACAGACAAAGTCATGGTCAAGACCGGCGTGGTCGAAAAGGTCACAAAGGCCATGGGGGATGCGGCTGTAGACGTCTTCGACGAGGTCGAGGCCGAGCCGAGGATCGAGGTAGCGCAGTCCGTCGGGGAGCAGGTCCGTCGAGGAAGCTATGGGCTGGTCGTCGGCGTCGGAGGAGGCAGCTCGATGGACATGGCGAAGGTTGCGGCGGGGCTGGCGACAAACCCTGGACCCGCCCGAGCCTTCGTAGGCAACAACCTCCTCTCAAAGCCGCCTCTCTCGTCCATCATGGTCCCCACGACCGCGGGCACGGGCGCGGAGCTGACAGTGACATCGATGGTCACCCTGGACGGTCACAAGCGATGGATCAATAGCCCCCTCCTTCTCCCGAAAGCCGCAATAGTAGACCCGGAGTTGACGATGACGATGCCTCGGGGGGTAACTGCGGCCACGGGCCTGGACGCCCTCTGCCACAACGCCGAGGCGTACATTTCGACCTTGGCGAGTCCGATAACCGACTCGATCGCCCTCGAGGGGGTCAGGCTGGTCTCCAGTAACCTTGAGCGTGCTTTCGACGACGGCACGGACCGGAAGGCGCGCGAGTCCATGAGCCTGGGGGCGCTGTTGGGCGGGATTTCGCTCCAGGCCAAGATGGTCTACGGTCACTCCATAGGTTACACCATTGCGACAAGGTTCAGGCTGCCGCACGGCGTCTCCTGCGGGATCCCGCTGCCATACATCATCTCCGGCTGTGCCGCGACCTGCGCCCCCAAGATGTCAAGGCTGGCCGACGCTTTCGGGGTCGGCGTAGAGGGACAAGAAGCTGCCGAGCTAGGGGGCGCCATAGGGAAGAGAGTGATCGAATTGCTGAAACATCTGGGGGTCCCGACCAGCATGAAAGAGCTGGGGGTGAAGGAAGAGGACCTCCCGGTCCTGGCACGCGAGTGCCTCGACATGTATCCGCGACCCAACAGCCCGCTCGCCTTCGACCAAAGGAGCATGGAGGGCTTGTACCGGACGATGTGGGAAGGACAGCTGCCCGCCTAAGAGGGCCTTCGGGGTTCGGGGCCTTCGGCAGGCCCCTGGAGGGGCGGCGAAGCCTTTCCGCTACGAGGCGCCTGCAGCGGCCGGGGAAGATGGTCAGGCCATGGCTTCTTCAAGGAAACCGGGCGCAGTGAATAGCCTCGGGGGGATACGGGTCCAGGCACAACAGCGCATGTCGTGACCCTCGCCATCTTCCTCCCATGATGCTCCGCCTCTTGGAGGTCCTTCCGGGCTGCAAACGCTTTTATTTCAAAGGGCCCCATGATTTCCATGTACCTCTGCCCGCCGTCCTCTAGGTGCTGAGGCGATGGTCGGCAGCCTTCAGGACGCATATGCCCCCAACGGGGTCTGCTTCGGTTGCGGCCCAAAGAATGAGCTCGGCCTCAGGCTGAAGAGCCTCCCCTCCGGGGAGGAGGTGGTCGCAGACTGGACCCCCAGGAAGGAGCACACGGCGTTCGAGGGCTTCGGGAGCGGAGGGATCATCTCAGTGCTCATGGACTGCCACGGCAACTGGGCTGCCGCCTACGCCTTGATGAAGGACAGGGGGCTCGGCTCGCCCCCGGGGACCGTGACCGCCGAGTACACCGTGAGGTTCCTCAGGCCGAGCGCCATAGACAAGCCATGGCATCTGACCGCCCGGGCGACCAACATCGAGGGGGACAAGGTCCGCGTGTCTGGGGACCTCAGGGTCGACGGCGCGGTCACGGCCACCATGGACGGGCTCTTCGTAGCCGTCAGAGAAGGGCACCCTGCCTTCGATCGCTGGCGCTAGGTGCTGTCTGGCATGTCTGCGCTAGCGAAGGCTCCTTGGACCATCAGGGATGTCGGCGCCGCCTACCGGTCAGGCGCCTCTTCGCCCCCGGCGGTCGTCCGCGAGTCACTGAAGTCCATCGCGGCTCTCAACGGCGCGCTGAACTGCTTCATAACGGTCCTGGGCGAGTCGGCCCTCAAAGCCGCCGCGGAGTCCGACCGCCGCTTCAGGGAAGGGAACCCCCTCGGCCCGCTGGACGGCGTCCCCGTCGCCGTCAAGGACATCATCTACGTCGAGGGGGTGAGGTGTACCGCCGGTTCCAAGATCCTGGCAGGAAACGTCGCCCAGTACGACGCCCCGACGGTCAGGAAGCTGAGGGCCGCGGGGGCTGTGATCGTGGGGACCACCAACCTCCACGAGTTCGCGGCTGGGACCACGAGCGTCAACCCGCACTACGGGCCGGTCAGGAACCCCTGGGACCGCAGGAAGATAGCCGGCGGCTCGAGCGGAGGGTCCGCGGCAGCCGTCGCTGCCGGGCTGGCCGCTGCGGCCCTGGGGACCGACACCGCCGGGTCGGTGCGCATACCCGCGGCGCTCTGCGGCGTCCTGGGGGTCAAGCCCACCTACGGCAGGGTGAGCCGGCTGGGGGTCGTCCCGCTCGCGAGCTCCCTGGACACAGTGGGGGTCCTCGCGCGGTCTGCGTGGGACGCGTCGGCCGTCATGAACGTGATAGCCGGCGGAGACCCTGGCGACATGACCACGGCCAACGAAGAGGTCCCAGACTTCCTCGCGGCCCTTGCCGCTCCGTCCCCGCGGCTCAGGGTCGGGGTGGTGAAGGACTATTTCTATGACGCCCTCGACCCGGCCGTCGAGGAGGATGCCGAAGCCTTCCTCTCCAGGCTGCGCCAGATGGGGTGCCAGGTGTCCGAGGCTCGCCTCGACGGGATAGGCGAGGTGTACGAAAAGTGGGTGCCGATAAGGCGGGCCGAAGCCACCGCATTCCACCTCCGATGGCTGGAGCAGACCCCGGAGCTCTATGGCGACGACGTCAGGCGCCTCCTCGAACAGGGGAAGGACGTCCTAGCGGTCGACTACGTGGGCGCCATCAACGCCCGCCCGTCCTACATGGAGAGGTTCGCCGCTTCGATGAAGGAGTTCGATGTCCTCGCCCTTCCATGTACTGCCATCCCCGCCCCCGAGATCGACCAGCTTGCCGTGCCACTGAAGGGGAACAAGGTGCCGGTCTACTCGACGCTGAACAGGCTGACGCTCCCCTTTAACTACGTAGGGTTCCCGGCCGTCTCCGTCCCCTCTGGCTTCGCAGGAGGGACTCCGTTGGGGGTCCAGCTGGTCGGCAAGCTCTTCGACGAGGCCACGCCGCTCCGCCTGGCGGCCGCCTATGAGGAAAAGTTCGGCCTCTTCCCCGGCCCGCCTGAAGTTGCTCCAGCGGCACCGACTGGTTAATAACGAAGCCAGCGGAAGAACCTGAGGTTTCTTTGAAGTCGACCTGGGGTATCGGCGCGCTGGTCGCCGTCCTGCTCTCCGTCGCCGCTGGCCTCCTCGAGGTCGTCGACGTCAAAGGCACATTCGCTCTCATGCTGCTCCTGGTGGGGCTCTGGACGCTCGTCGCGGCCTTCACCTTCGCGGGGAGAGACGACAGGACGTTCTACGCAGGGTGGGGTGTGGTCTTGGCTGGGCTCTCCCTGACGTACCTGGTCCCGCTCAGGGACGCGCTTGGCCTGATACTGGTCGCCATCGTCATCCTCATCATAGCGACGGTCTACTTCGGGAGGTCCAGGGGGAAGGCCCAGGCACAGGCCCCCGAGCAGCCTGGACACCCTCCAGCCGCCAACCTCACCTGACCGACTCGAAGTCGTCCATCAGAATTTCGCCGCCGTAGACGACCCACCTCGCCCTCCCTGGGAACTCCCTGCCTTCGTAGGGAGACCAGCCGGCCCTGCTCCTGACGTCGTCGCCCTTGACGATCTCCGCTGCATGGAGGTCAATCACGGTGAAGTCGGCCCTCTTCCCCGGCGCGATCTCTCCCCTGTCGTCCAGGCGGAGGTACTTCGCCGGGTTGGACGAAGCGACGTTCGCGACTGTAGTTGGATGCACCCCCTGGCTCTTCATCAGCCATGCGGCCACATGAGAGTAGTCGTCCAGCCCCGGGACCCCGGCGAGCCCGCGCTCCTCCTTCTCCTCCAGCAGGTGCGGCGCGTGGTCTGTGACCAAGAACGTCACTTTCCCCGACCGCAGCCCCTGAACCAGCGCCTCCCGGTCTTCCTCTCCCCTGAGGGGCGGATTCGTCCTGAGCAGCGGGTTGTCCAGCATGGCCCTCCGCGAGAAGTAGGCGTGGTGCAGGGCCGCTTCGCAGCTCAGATGCAGGCCGTCCTTCCTCGCCTCCTCCACCAAGGACACCGTCTCACCCAGGGACGCATGGCAGACGTTGGCGCGGAGGTCCCTCTCCCCGCCGAGGGCCCGGATCGCGTTGGCCACTGCCTCAGCCTCCGACCGAGAAGGCCTCGCGTCGCAGTAGGCGTCCGGCTCCGACATGTCCGTCGCATGCGACGCCTCGTCTATGACCGCCTGGTCCTCGCAATGGATGCTCAGTGGCTTCCCCGTCCCTGCGACCAGGCTGAACACCCGGGGAAGCTCGTCGGCCGGGAACGCCTTCGCCCCCGTGGTCTCAGACATGTACAGCTTGTAGCCAGCGACCCCCCTGGACAGCTTCACGAGGCTCCCGGGGTCAGCCGCGGCGATCCCTCCGTAGAAGACCACCCCCACCAGGGCTTTAGCATCGGCCAGCCTCGCCTTCTGCGCGAGCGCCTCTGCCGTCGTTGTCGGAGTGGGGTTGTTGGGCATGTCGGCCAGCGTGGTCACGCCGCCATGTATCGCCGCCATGGTCCCCGTCCTGAAGTCTTCTTTGCGCTCCCATCCGGGCTCGCGGAGGTGGACATGGATGTCGATGAACCCGGGGAATATGAGGCACCCCTGCGCCCTTATCCGTCTTGACCCCTTGAGCCCGTGCCCTATCTCGCCGATGACCCCGTCCGTCACTCCCACCTCGGCGTCCTGGGGGCCATCGGGGACCACGACCCTCCCCTCGAGGACCAGGTCGTGTTCCATCGGGACCTATGTCCTCACGTGGTCAGGGACCTTGTCGAAGCCGAGGAGGGCATCGCAGTACTGGCACTGGAGCATGCTCTCCTTCTTGAGGGTGGCGAACCTAGTGATGACGGGTTCCCGCTCCGTGTTGGAGATGCAGTTGAGCTCGGGGCAGCGCAGGCGCCCCTCTATGGTGTCCGGGACCCGAGGCGTGTACTTCGAGACCTCCCCGTCGTCGATGAAGTTGACTGTGATCCCGGGGAAGACCAGGCAGAGTATGTCGGCGTCCCTCTCGTCCACGTGCCACCTGTCTATCTTGATGATGTCCTTCCTCCCGAGCCCCTTGCTCGACACGTTCTGGAGGATCACGACCGATATGTCCGCCTGCATCTTCGCCAGCTTGTCTAGCCGGAGGACCCTGGAGACGGTGTCTGCCCGCCAGTCCGGGATGTGGTCTATGACCGTCCCTTCCTCTATCCTGCTGACCAGCATCCGCTCCCCGTCGGCCTTGGACATCTACCTCACGCCTCCGAGTATGAGGTTCAGCAGGACCATCCTCAGGGGGAGCCCGCCGGCGGCCTGCACGAAGTACTGGGCGTAGTTGGTCTCGTCGATGTCCGTCGAGAGCTCGTCCATCCTGGGGAGGGGATGCATGACCTTCAGCGACGGCTTCGCGTCCCTCAGCGCTTCGAGGTTCACCTCGTACATCCCCTTGACCTTCTCGTACTCCGTGGGGTCGGGAATCCGCTCCTTCTGTATCCTGGTCACGTAAAGCACGTCCAGGCTCCCCGCCACGTCCTTGAGGGCCACCGCCGTCTTGGGCGTCACCCCCCTCTGCATGAGGAGGTGGGACACCTCTGGCCTCATCTGGAGCGCCTCGGGGGCGATGAAAGTTATCTCCACGTCGAAGTTGGAGAGCGCGTACGCGAGAGAGGACGAGGTCCGACCGTACCTCAGGTCGCCGAGCATCCCCACCTTGAGGCCGTCTATCTTCCCGAACGCCTTCCTGATCGCGTAGAGGTCGACCATCGCTTGGGTCGGATGCTCCCTGCTCCCGTCCCCTGCGCTCACCACCGGGACGTCGGAGATCTCGGCGGCGAACCTGGCCGCGCCCATCTTCGAGTGCCTGATGACGAACACGTCGGCGCCATACCCTTCGAACATGCGGACGGTGTCGTGGAGGGTCTCCCCCTTCGTTATGGACGAACCAGTAGGCCCCGCGAACCCGGAGACGGCCATCCCCAGCTTCTCCGCCGCGATCTGGAAGCTGGAGTAGGTGCGCGTGGACGGCTCGAAGAACAGCAGCGCGGCGAGCTTCCCCTTCAGGGCGCCGTCAAGGCTCGTGTTGTTCTTCTCTAGGTCTTCGACGGCCCGGAGTATCTCATCGTACTGGTCCCGCTTGAAGTCGCGGGCGCTGACGACATCCCTGCCAAGGAAATCCGCGCTAAGGCCCATCTGTCTTCACCCTTCCGGGGGACGGTTATTGATTGTTCCTCCGGCTTCCATGTTGACGAATGATGAGAGAATTTTGAGCCCGCTCTGAGCTCGAGCCGCGGAGCGATTTAAGGCTTCGATGGCCGCGGGTAAGAACCGACGCAAGGGCCAGGCTACTTCGCCAAGGCCGTTCGGGCTCTTATCCGCCTCCCGGCGGGAGGAGCTGACGGAGGGGCTGGAGGAGTTGTCCGCGCCTCTCGACGAGGGGCGGCCGATGACGCCCGATCTTCCAAACCCTTAAATGTGAAACCAAGGAGCTTGCACTTCTTAGAGTGCTCGCTAGGAAAAGGGACGCGCTTCTTCTCCTCGAGGACGGCTCGATGTTCTTCGGCCAAGGTTTCGGAGCCGAAGCGGACTCCGTGGGCGAGGTCGTATTCAACACCGGGATGGTCGGCTACCTCGAATCGATGACCGACCCCTCGTACGCGGGGCAGATCCTCACGTTCACTTATCCGCTCATCGGAAACTACGGCGTACCGCCCTACTCGGTCCGCGACGGGTTCGGTCTCCCGCGCTTCTTCGAGTCCGACTCGATCAAGGTGAAGGGGATAGTCGTCCAGGAGTCTTGCGACGCTCCCAGCCACTGGGCATCCAAGAGGACTCTTTCGAAGTGGATGGAGTCCGAAGGCGTCCCTGGGATACAGGGGGTCGACACCAGGGCCCTTGTCACGAGGCTGAGGGAGGCGGGCGTGATGATGGGGATTATCGCCAGCGGCCGGGACGCGAAGGACAGGGCGATGCTCTCAGAGCTTCTCGCCAAGACATCCAGCTACTCCTCCCAGAACCTGGCCAGGGGGGTGTCCGTAACAGCCCCCGTCGTCCACGGAGAGGCAGGCCCGCGAGTGGTCATACTGGACTGCGGCACCAAGTACGGCATAGTGAGGAACCTCCTCAGGCTCGGGTTCCAGGTGGTCCGCCTCCCTTACGATTCCCCCTACTCCGCAGTCATGAAGCACGACCCGGCCGGGGTGGTGGTCTGCAACGGCCCCGGGGACCCTCAGCTCCTGGGCGACACGGCGAAGTGCGTGGGCTTGCTCATAGACGGGGAGGTGCCGGTGCTGGGGATCTGCCTCGGCGAGCAGGTGGTCGGGATGTCCCAGGGGGCCGAGACCTTCAAGCTGAAGTACGGCCACAGGGGGCAGAACAAGCCCTGCGTGGACCTCACGACCGGGAGGGGGTACGTGACGAGCCAGAACCACGGCTACGCCATCTCGGAGAAGACCCTGAGCGGGACCGAGCTCCGCCAGTGGTTCGTCAACGCGGACGACAAGACCATCGAGGGGGTCTTCCACGCCTCCAGGCCCTGCATGGCGGTCCAGTTCCACCCGGAGGCGACCCCGGGCCCCTATGACACCCTCTTCGTCTTCGAAAGGTTCGCGGAAATGGCGCGGAGAGGGAAGCAGCTCAGAGGTGAAGAGATACGAAGCGTGAAAGCGTAAGGAAAGTCCTGGTCATCGGCAGCGGCGCCATCAAGATCGGCGAGGCGGGGGAGTTCGACTACTCCGGGAGCCAGTGCCTGAAGGCGCTGAAGGAGGAGGGGGTCGACTCGGTCCTTGTCAACCCCAACATAGCGACCATCCAGACCAGCCCCCGGTTCTCAGACCGCATACACTTCGTCCCGGTGTCGGTCGAGTCTGTCACCGGGGTCATCGAGAAGGAGAGGCCTGACGGGATCCTCCTCGGCTTCGGCGGCCAGACGGCCCTCAACTGCGGCATAGGCCTCTCCGAGGCCGGGGTGTTCGACAGGTACGGCGTCAGGGTCCTGGGGACCCCCATCCGCGGCATCCAGCTCACGGAAGACAGAGACCTCTTCAAGAAGACCATGGTCGGGTGCGACGTCCCGGTGCCGCGCAGCGTCGCGGTCTACTCCTTCGGCGAGGCGAAGAAGGCGGCTGACGACCTCGGCTTCCCGGTGATGATCCGCGTCGCATACACCCTCGGGGGCAAGGGCGGCGGGGTCGCCCGAAACCTCCAGGAGCTCTCGCAGATCGTCGAGCGCGGCCTGAACAGCTCCCTGGCGCGCCAGGTGCTGGTGGAGGAGTACCTCGGGGGGTGGAAGCAGATCGAGTACGAGATAATGCGTGACAGGGACGACAACAGCGTCATCATCTGCAACATGGAGAACATGCTAGGCATGAGGGTCCACACCGGGGACAACATAGTCGTCGCCCCCTCGCAGACCCTCACCAACGCAGAGTACCACCTACTCCGCACGGCGTCGCTCCGGGCAGCCAAGACCTGCGGCATCGTCGGGGAGTGCAACATCCAGTTCGCCCTCCACCCCGGCTCAGAGAGATACGCAGCCATAGAGATCAACGCCAGGCTCTCGAGGTCGTCGGCCCTGGCCTCCAAGGCGACCGGCTACCCGCTGGCCTACGTTGCCGCGAAGCTTGCGCTGGGGTATCAC
Organism: Nitrososphaerota archaeon; assembly: GCA_029784795.1. The sequence goes on from JAFMAW010000003.1 coordinate 37,325, forward strand.
CTCACGGAGCTGAAGAACAGGGTGTCGGGGACCACGACGGCCCTCTTCGAGCCTTCTCTGGACTACCTGGTGGTGAAGATGCCCCGCTGGGACACGGTGAAGTTCGACGGAGCCGCCCGGGGGATCGGGACTTCGATGAAGTCCATCGGGGAGGTCATGGCGGTGGGGAGGGGGTTCGAGGAGGCGATCCAGAAGGCGGCGCGGATGGCGAACCCGCAGCACGACGGGGTGGTCAGGGCAGGGAAGCCCTCCGAGTTGTCGGCGGCCATGGCGTCCATCGAGCACCCGTCCGACACCATAGCGTTCGATCTCGCGGAGGCCCTGCGCGCGGGCGCAGGGGAGGGGGACGTCGCAGCCAAGAGCGAGGTCGACCCATGGTTCGTCAGCAAATACAAGAACGTCGTCGACTTCCACGCCTTCCTCGAGTCTCAGCCCCCGGGGGCGGTCCCGAGCAAGGATGCCCTGACCAAGGCGAAGAAGCTCGGCTTCTCCGACCGCCAGATAGGGGACCTACTTGGGATGGGGGAGGACAGGGTGAGAGAGGCCCGGGTGCGCCTCGGGGTAACCCCGGTCACAAAGGTCATAGACACCCTCGCCGCCGAGTGGCCGTCAAGGACGAACTATCTGTACCAGACCTTCGACGCGGCCGTCGACGAGGCGCCACCCACCTCGGGGAGGAAGGTGATGGTCCTCGGGGCAGGCCCATACAGGATAGGGAGCTCCGTGGAATTCGACTGGGGGACGATGAACATGGCCTGGGCCCTGAAGAGGCTGGGCTACGAGGTGGTGGTCGTGAACTGCAACCCGGAGACTGTCTCGACCGACTTCGACATGAGCGACAGGCTCTACTTCGAGGAGCTCACCGTCGAGAGGCTCCTCGCCATCTACGACAAGGAGAAGCCGGAGGGGATGGTCCTCTGCGTCGGAGGCCAGACCCCCAACGACCTCGCCGAGTCTCTGGAGAAGAGGGGGGTCACGATCCTGGGGACCTCTTCGCAATCCATAGAAACCGCCGAAGATAGGACCAAGTTCAGCGCGCTGCTGGACCGCCTGGGGATCCCCCAGCCGGCCTGGGGCTCCTTCCGTTCACCGACCGAGGCCGCCATTTTCTGCTCCAGGGTCGGGTACCCGGTGATCGTCAGGCCTTCTCACGTCCTCAGCGGCTCCGCCATGCGCGTGATCTGGGACCCGTCCGAGCTGGAGGTATACATCACGAAGGCGGCGATGGTCAACCCGAACTATCCGGTGGTGGTCAGCGAGTTCATAGAGGGGGCCCGGGAGGTCGAGGTCGACGCCGTTTCCGACGGGAAGAACACGGTCATAGGCGCCATCATAGAGCACGTCCAGGACGCGGGAATCCATTCAGGGGACGCCATCATGAGCATCCCCACGGTCTCCGTCAGCAAGGCAGCCAAGGAGAAGATACGGGTGTACACGAGGAGCATCGCGAGGGAGCTGAAGGCAAGGGGCCCCCTCAACATCCAGTTCCTCGTGCGCGGCACCTCAGTCTACGTCATAGAGTGCAACCTCAGGGCCTCGCGCTCCCTCCCTTACGTCTGCAAGGCGACGGGGGTAAACCTCGTCGACGTCGTCGCCCCGGCCATAGAAGGGGGGTCACTGAAGAGGACCACGGACGTGGAGGAGCCGAAGTGCTTCGCGGTGAAGGCGCCCATGTTCTCCTTCTTGCAGATGGACGGCGCGGACCCCAAGCTCGGCGTCGAGATGCGCTCCACGGGGGAGGTGGCCTGCTTCGGAGACACCTTCGCGGAGGCGCTGTCCCAGGCCTTCTTGGCCACGGGGCACAAGATGCCCAAGAAGGGGGACGTGGGGGTGATGCTCCTGGAGCCCTGGCAGGGGAGCGCGGGGGTCAAGCCCCTGCTGTCGCGCTTCAGGACCGCGGGGATAGAGGTGCTAGAGCTCGACGAGGAGACCCTCGCCTCAAGGATGACGGAGGTCCTGGGGGCCATCGCTGGCGGCAAGGTATCCTTCGTCCTGTCGTTCAACGCCAACACCAACGTGGACTCGGAGGCTTTCCACAGGGTCAGGCGCAAGGCGGTCGACCTCCAGGTCCAGGTCCTCTCCACCAAGGAGGAGGCCGAGGCGCTCCTCCTCTGCGTCGGGAAGTAGGCGCCCGCCTTGGGGGATGAAGAGAGCGTCGACCTGGTCGACGAAAACGACTCGGCGGTGGGAGAGTCCACCCTCGGCGACTGCCTCAAGGGAGGCCTGCTGCACCGAGCCGTGGCCGTGGTCGTATCGAGGTCAGACGGGAAGGTCCTGCTGCAGCGGAGGAGCCGGAAAGATCACTGGCAGCCGGGTATGTGGACGCTTTCTTCCACCGGCCACGTGAGGAAGGGGGAATCCTACGAGGGTGCGGCGGGCAGGGAGCTCGACGAGGAGCTCGGACTCAGGTCCGGCCTCGTGAACCTGGGGAAGTACCTGATCCCGCCCATAAAAGAAGGTGGCCTCACGGAGCACGAGTGGGTGTCTCTCTTCGCGGCGTCCACAGACGCGCCGGTCCGCGCAGACCCGGTCGAGGTCGAGTCAGTCGAGGAGTTCGACGCCCGGGGGCTCAGGACGATGATGGAAGGAACGGGGCTGACGCCGGACTCGTCCATGCTGCTGGGCGAGTATCTCAGGCTCCGGCCCCGACCTGCCTAGACTGGATGTCTTAATACGAGGGGGGAGCTGGCCCGGACCAATGACCGCCCTCGAAGAGATCAGCTCGCATCTCGCAGGGAGCTCCAGGGCCATCGTCATCTCCGAGAGGGAGGTGGACCTTAGGCCCGCGGCTGCAGACAACAGGCTTTTTCTCCTGAAGATAGGCGAAGGGTCCCTGGCTGCCGGAGGACGAGGGGGCGGGTTCGGCGAGAGGAAGGTAACCGCCGTGTTCTGCTACAGCCGGGCCGGCGGGGCCTGGTCCAAGGTCTACGAGGCTGAAGGAGGCGAGGCAGAGGCCTTCGAGGTCCCCTACTACGTCGCCAGGTTGCCGATGACCCTGGCAGACGGCACGGAGAGCATGGGCTACGGGGTCGTAGACCAAGACCTGGTCGGGGAACTGCTGAAGAAGACAGGCGCTTCTCCATCTTAAATAGAAACTGGGTCGGGCCCGCTCTCAGGTTGAGAGTCCTAGTGACGGGGGCCTCGGGGATGGTCGGGAGGAACCTTGTCGGGTACTTCAACGAGAAGGGGGTCGCGACCCTGCCGACAGACCTCTCCGGGTGGGAGCTGGCCGGCGACCTGCTGGACAAAGACTTCGTGTTCAACACCCTGGGGTCCCAGGACTTCGACGCCATGGTCCACCTCGCCGCGATCACCGAAATCAAGAAGACCATAGAGGACCCAGGGCTCTGCTTCCGGGTCAACTGCTTCGGCACCCTGAACATGCTCGAGCTGGCGAAGAAGAAAGGGGTGAAGAGGATCGTCGTCGCTTCTTCCGCCAACGTCTTCGGCGCTCCGAAGGCGAACCCGGTGTCCGAGGAGTCCCCCTTCGACCCGCGGGTCCCCTACGACTACTCCAAGGTCGTCAGCGAGAACATGGCGATGGCGTTTCACAGGGCGTCCGGCCTCCCGGTGTCAATCACCAGGAGCTGGCTCCTCTTCGGCGAGCACGACCAGCCGACCCGGGCGACGATCAGGTTCATCCGTGCATGTCTCAGGGACGAGCCGCTCACCCTCTACAACGGCGGGAGGGATACCACCTCGCCTTCGCACGCCGTCAACTTCGCCAAGCTCGCACTCTCGATGATAAACGACGAGAATGCGGTGGGGCAGGCCTTCAACTTCGGGGGCCTCGGCCCGGTCTCCATCAGGGAGCTGGCCGAGACAGTGAAGAGGCTGACAGGCTCGAAGTCGGAGCTCAAGCTCCTGCCGCCGAGGAGCGAGCTCGAGAAGGACCCGCAGATCAGCTACCCGACAATCAAGAAGGTGCAGAATCTCCTAGGGTACACCCACGAGCTGACCCTGGAGCAGGGCCTGCAGCGGACCATCGACTGGGTCAAGAAACAGAGCTAAGCGCCCGTGGGCTGCGCAGGCTTGCGCCTCCGATGGCTGGTGGCCTAAAGAGGAGCCATCCTTATTGAAAACCGAACACGCCGGAGCCCCGGTCGCGCGGGGGTTACGGGCCTAGGAGGTGAGTATCAGCTCTACCTTCACGTCTTCGGGGATCCTCAGCTTCGTGATCTGGCGCATGGTCCTGTCGTCAGGCTGGACGTCGAGGATCCTTCTGTGCACCCTGAGCTGCCAGTGGTCAAAGGTGTGGCTCCCTTCGCCGGTCGGCGCCTTGCGCGTCGTTATCTTGAGCTTCTTCGTGGGGAGCGGCTGCGGGCCCCTCACCTTCACCCCTGTCTTGTCCGCAATCTCTCTGATGTCGTTGGCGACCTTCTCAAGTTCCGGGAGATTGGTGCTCGTTAGCTTGATCCTGGCGAACTGGGGCATTTTCTTTCATCGGCGCCGTGGAAGTCTATTTAGATGTTGCCGCATCCTTTCACGTGTACGCCTGCCTGATAGTCGGGAACGCCCCGAGCGCCTGCTCCGGGGTGTACATGTGGGGGTTCAGCTCCAGACAGACGAGGATGTCCCTCCCGGCTACCTGCTCCATCAGCCTGGCGAGGGGAGCGGTCCCCCTCCCCGGGATGAGATGATCGTCGAGGTCGCCGGAGTTATCGCTCAGGTGGATCTCGGTGAGCTTAGCCCCCATCGCCTTCGCCATCGCGCTGGGGTCCTGGCCGCTCGCATGGGCGTGGCCGCTGTCGAGGGTGCATCCGCATCCTGGAACCCTGTTGATGAGGGAGGCGAGGGACTCAGTGGTGCTCCCCAGGGGGTAGCAGTACACGGACGAGCTCCCAGCCTGGTTCTCAACGTTGATGCCGAGCCTCCCCCCCGCGACCTTTACCATCCTTGTCAGGGTCGACACTGCGTCGTCCTCTGATCGCTGGACCATGGCCTCGTTGTGCACGCTCCCCGGGTGGACGGTGATTATGCGCACTCCGAGGGAGGCACAGAACTCTACAAACGACTCCAGGGTCTTCGCTACCGCCTCTTTCACCGGCTGGAAGGGATTCGCAGGGTTAAGGTCGGTGAAGGGCGCGTGGGCTGTCACCGTCATGTTATAGGCCGACAGCGCGTCTTCGACCTCCCTCCGGTCGGACCAGCCTGGGTACGCGTGGGGGACTTCGCCCCAGAGCTCGATGTAGTCCGCCCCCGAGTCACCGATTGCCTTCACCGCCGCGCCGATGTCCAGCCCTAGGAGAGACCAGGTGCTGATGCCTACCTTCATCTTCTCTCCCTGCAAGTGGTCGCGCTCAGAACCCTGTGGATGCCTCGACCGCTCGGAGCCTCTTCACGAGCTCCTTGAGCATAGGAATCGCGACCTCGGGGTGCCCCTTTATGAGCCCCGCGAACCCCCACGCGGGAAGCACCCAGCACTTCGTCTGAGCCACGGCGACAACGTCCGCCGACCTCGGCTGCCCGTCTATCACGGACATCTCGCCGAAGAACTCCCCTCGCCCCAGGGTCGCGAGCAGCTTCGGCCCCTTCCTGACCTCCACCTTCCCGTCGATGATAAGATAGAATCCCACTCCTGACCCCTTCTCGCCCACGACCCTGTCGCCTTCATTGAAGGACACCTCCTTCCCTTCTTTGACGATTGCCTTCCTGCTCTTTCCGTCGAGGCCGTCGAAGAAAGGCACGCCAGCGATGAGCTCAACCGTGTCGGGAGAATCCGCCATCCTGTCTCAAGGCGCCCCCTGGCGATTTAAACCCACCGAGCGCATCAACTCACCCGAGGGCCCTCCGCCTGAGGAGGTAGGCCCGCCACACCAACACGTCGGCCACCGCCCCGGCTGCGAGTACCGCCAGCAGAGCCACGGTCAGTACGGGGAACTTCGCGGCCGCCGGGTTCAGCGTGATGTCGGTGGTCTGCCCCGACGACACCTGCACGACCTGGCTGACCGTGGAGCCGTCGTAGGTCATGGTGAAGTTGTACTCGCCCGGCGGGAGGACCAGTGAGACGGACCCTCCCCTGCCTGTCTTCAGGTGTTCCGGCTGGGCGCCCACCTTCTGCACCGTCAGCGTGGCGTTCTCGATGGGGACGCCTACGGAGCCCGCCAGGGCGTCCACCGTCCCCACCGATGGCTGGATGCTCTCGACCTGACGCGGGCCTGAGACCGAGACGGGGAAGGAGACGGTTGTCACGTTCTCGAAGTTGAGCGCCACAGACGCCGCGACCGGGAATGACCGGGCGATGATATACGCGCTCCCCTTGTACGCCACGAAGTCGGCGACCCCTGGCCCCGACACGGTGACCCCGACCTTGCCCAGGGCCACAGCCTGGGTCGCGTTGCCCAGGTCGATCCGCGTCTCCGAGGCAGGCGCGCTCGAAATGGTGAACGACTCGATCCCTCCGTCGTTGTAGGTCATCAGCAGTGTGGTCGGCCACGACGAGGCCGATCCGTTGAGGGGGGCGCTCAGCTGGAACGACCCGGACGACACCGGGGTGAGTTGGTTGCATGCTCCCAGAGAGACCCAGGTCCTTCCGTTGACCAGGAGATACTGGGTATCGTAGGTTGATATCCCCGCGGGGGTCCTGACATAGGACCTGAGATCGTAGGGGCCGCTCCTCAGGCTGAGGTAGGTGGTCATCGGGGCTACCACGGGCTCGGTGCTTGCGCCCACGGCGACCGCCTGGGTCTCGCCAGCCATGGTGTCGTAGGTGACCAGCCCGGTCGCTGTCAAGTAGGTCCGCGGGGTGTAGAGTTGGAACCAGGCCGAGACGGGCTGCTGGGCCTGGGGAGCGAAGGCGCTAACTGAGCTGCCGTTCAGCGACACGATCAGGGCGCCCCCGACGGAAGTAGGGAGCTGGAACGTAGACGTCCCTCCCGCCGCCGGCCCCATCAGGCAGGCCTGCATCCCGTAGGCAGTGGTGTTGGCCACGGAGTAGCCCAGCACAAGGTCGCCCTTCGAGAGCCCAACCGACTCCAGCGCGGGGGGCTGGAGGGCGCTGGCGTTCCGCACGGAGAAGCCTATCTGGGCGACCCCGTCCCCGAGGTATGCGTCCAGGGTCCACTCACCCACTGACCCATTGGACGGGAAGGTGTAGATCTTGGCCAGGGCGCCGGCGGGGAGCTCGACGGCCGGAAGGTCGGAGCCGTTCGGGGGCGCGAGGATGAGCGTCATCGCGCTGCTGTTGGAGTATGATTGGACCCAGAGGTTGTCCCCCGGGGCGAACACGGGGACCGCCCTGGAAGCCGGCTGGATGCTGAGTGGCCCGTATCCGAGGCCGAGGAGGCCCTGGATGGAGTTCGACGCCGCCGCGTGAGACGGGAGAGGGGCGAAGGCCAGGAGGAGCAGGGCGGCCACGGCCAGCGCGGCGCTACTTCGCAACGCCTATCCCCCACGAAGCGATGACAACGGCCAGCGCCGGCGGCGCCAGGATCAGCGGCGGATAGAGGCCTGTGAGCGATGCGACCACCGCCCACCCGGCCGTTGCCGCCGTCGCCACTATGGCTACAACGATCTGCCTCGGCTCCACCCTCCCCCCGGCGTCCCATCCGAGGGTCGCGTAGAGGAGCAGCACCACGTACAATGCGGCGAAGTCGAAGTAGACGGGGTTGGAGGCGGCGAAGGAGACGTACCCTGAAAGGGCGCTCCTAATCACGGCGCCGGGGTCTCCTCCCGCTGTAGCCGCGGCGTCTGCGGAGTTGATGAGGAGCAGTCCCAGCTCGGCCGCGGCGAGGCACGTGGGCACCACCCTGGTCAGCCTGTCGGACCGGGACATGGCGACGCCCACCCTGAACGCCAAGAACGCCAGTCCGCAGGTCGACGCCCCCAGGACCCAGCCTAGGACCAGCTCCTGGCCAAGGCTGGGGATGAGCGTCCCGCCGAAGGCGAAGTACGCGACGACCAGGACAGGGAGGGCGAGGACGTCTGCTCCGTAGAAGTCGATGACGAACGCTCCGCTTGCGTTCCTTAGCTTAGGCACCGCGAACAGGGCCTCCGTCTTACCCACTTGGAGTGCGACTACCATCAGTTCGAAGAGCGTCAACTGGGAAAGGACACCGGAGCCGAACAGGGCCACTATGTACTCGACGTCTATGTAGAGGAGCGCGACCGTCGCGGCGACGGCAAGGGGGACCGTCCGCGCGTTCATTTGCTGAGCACCATGGCCACCAGGCCGCTGATGTCTTCCTTGCCCGTGAAGAAAGCGACCCCAGAACCGATGACCGGGTTCCTCTTCCCCCATGTCAGCACCAGCGACGGCTTCTCGAGCACCAGGGCCATGGTCTCGGGGTCCTGTGTCTCGACCTGCCCCACGACGACGAAGTCGGAGTCTTTCGGCGTCTCCCTGGTCATCTCTCTCGCGCCGTCCTTCTTCCAGAGCCACACTACCATCTCCGCCAGCCCCGCCGGGTCCCTGGCCTGGGTTGTCCTCGCGTCGCCATCGACTACGTGCAGCAGCCTCACCGCCGTCCCGGACAGGATGGCAGGGAGCGCCACCCTCGCTATGGCCTCCGACGCCAGGTCCATCCATATGGCCGTCCCCCTCTCCTCGCTGTCCCGCTCTTCCAGGAAGCAGACGGTCATCGTCTCCGGGATGTTCGCCTCCCCGACCCTGACGTAGAGCCTGTCGCTGGGGAGCTTCGCTTCCCTCTTCCACATTATGTCCTTAGAGCTGGACGACGTGTTGTAGACCTCTGCCGAGTAGAACTCCTGGCCGAAGCCGCTCCTCCCTGCCGGGAGGTCTCCCAGCATGGCCGCGGCGACAGTGATCGGCTCCCTGCTGGCCAGGAGGAACGTCGGGAGGAACTCCAGCGCGAGGTCGAGCTCATGGAGCTGGCTGCGGACGAAGAGCCCGAGGGGGTCCCCCGCCCCCACCCTGACCACGAAGCCGCTGAACAGCCCGGCGAACCTGGACTGCACAGCCAGCACCCTGGAGCTCCCCTCCCCTTCCAGCGAGGCATCGATCCCGCGCGGCCCGGATACCAGCTCGAAGTTGACCGCCACCCTCCTCGGGCCCGACCACCCCTTCAGGGCGACCGTGACCCTCCTTCCTTTGAACGTCCTCTCGCGGGACTTCTCGGCGTAGAGGGTCAGCGCCTCGGGAGGGAGCGCCACGACGGCGAGGAGCGAAAACAGCGCCACGAATGCCAGGGAAAGGCCGATGGCCATCCCCCATCCGAAGTTTGAGATGGACCCGACGACTGTCACTAGGGCTGTGGCCTTCAGGAAGTCCTTGCCATGGCTTGTCAGCCTTATCGTGGCGGCTTCACTCTTGTGAGTATCTCGCTGACGATGTGCCCGGGGTCGTTGGCCTGGCCGACCAGCACCGCAGACTGGTCCAGCTTCAGCCGGTGCCCGAGCACCTCGACGGCCACCTGCTTGATGTCTTCAGGGGTCACGTAGTCCCTGCCTTCGAGGTAGGCCAGGGCCCTGGCGCAGTGTGTCAGGTGCACCATCGCCCTTGGGCTCGCCCCGAGGCTCAGCCTCGCGTCCCCCCTGCTCTCCTTCGCGATGGTCGCCAGGTACCCGATGATCTCGTCCGACACCTTCACCTTCTGCACCCCATCCATGATTTCCGCTAGCTCCGCGCCGCTCACGACAGCCTTGATCTGGTCCGTGTCCATCTCCCCGAGGTTCCTCCTGATCAGGGCAGACTCGGTGGCCAGGTCAGGGTAGGGCATCTCGATCCTCATGAGGAATCTGTCCAGCTGGTTCTCCGGGAGCGGGTAGACCCCGTGGAACTCCTGGGGGTTCTGGGTAGCGATGACCATGAACGGCCGGGGGAGGGCCTGGGTCTGCCCCTCGACCGTCACCTGGAACTCCTGCATGGCCTCGAGGAGGGCGCTCTGCACCTTGGGGGGCGCCCGGTTAATCTCGTCGGCGAGGAGTATGTTGGTGAAGACTGGCCCCTTGCGGAAGTCGAAGGCCCTGTCCTTCATGTTGAACACGAATCCCCCCACCATGTCCATGGGGAGCATGTCAGGCGTGAACTGGATCCTCTTGAAGTCCACACCTATGCACCTCGTGAACGACTTCGCCAGGACAGTCTTCGAGACCCCCGGCACCCCCTCCAGGAGGACGTGCCCTCCCGCCAGGAATGAGACGAGGAGGAGGTTAACCTCCCTGTCCCTCCCTATGACCACCGTCCTGACCTGCTCAGACACTCTTTCTCTTAGGTCCATGTCCAAGCACTCCTCTCTGGATCTTCATAGCCAGCCCGGTCACTTCCTCCTTCCCCTCCACGGGGTCTGGCCTCCCGCCATACCTGAACGCTTCGTATGCCTTCAGAGTCTCGCCCATCTTCGACCAGTCGGCCTCCACTCCCGCCCCCTTAAGGCGCTCGAATGCCTCACCCCAGGTGGAACCCTGGGGGAGCCAAGGCGCCCCCGCCGCCATCGAGCGCTCCAGCACGGAGAAGGCCTCGGCCAGGGTGTCGACTTTCCTAGCTCCCGCCCCCCTCAGGGCCAGGACGCCGACGGCCGCCGCTGCGAGGACGGCCATGTCTCCCAGGGCCAGCAGGATCTCAGACTGCGAAGTACTTCACCTCTGACGACATCGCGTACTGGAGCAGCGAGAGGCCGTAGGACGGGAGCACCTGGTCTTCCCCCTGTGGCCTGAGAACCACGATCGTCCCCGCGGGGGAGCCGTAGGTTCCGACGACAGTCATGTTCACGTTCATGAAGTCCTGCGGTGCGAACCCAGGCGCGATGAAGCCTCTCAGCTCGGTCGAAGTATCGGCGAAGCTGACGGCTCCTCTCACCCCAGCGTAGACCAGCGCGGTGGGCTCTGCACCTACCAGCGTGTCCTGGTTCACCACGCTCAACGACGCGACCGCGCCGTAGGCCGGGGTGACCCTCAGGATGAGATATGTGACGGTGTTCGACTTGAACGACAGAGTCCCCCTGAAGTTGACGTAGGGTCCGGAGCCGACAACGCTGTAGTTCCCTTCGAGGACAGGTATCTCGCCAGTCCCTGTCGTGTTCGTGATGAGTATGTTGGAGAGGACCTCCCCCCTGAACACCTTGGGGAGGCCGACCACCTCGAACCTGACTCCGCTGACCGGCTGGCCCAGCTGCGCCAGAGACGAGGGGGACTTGGACCCGGACGTAAAGGCGGCGCCGACGGTGGAGTTCCCCCCGGGTGCGACGCCGAATGTGACGTTCAACCCGGTCGCGGCAGGGGCCAACACCTGAACGCTCACTGCGAAATAGGGGCCCTTGGGGACCTGGGTCGTCTGCGCCCCCGCCTGGGTCGCGATGGGGAGGCGGCCCTGGAGGCCTGTCCCACCCGCCAGGGCGAACGCAAGGCCCCCTGTGACCGCAATCAGGACAACGAGAAGTGCGGTTACAACGGTAGGGCGCCTCATGGGCACGGGGACTCTGAGGGGGCCATCGCACTAAAAGTATTGTTGACAGCCGCAGGGCACGGAGGGAGCGCTCCCACGACCCCCTTCGTCTCTCTGACGCTCCGGAGCCCCTGCGCCAGATTTCCATGGCGGGGGTGGGGCCGCCTGAGTCAGACCGAACGAGCCTCTCGCCTCGCGGGGCAAGCTTAAATCAAATGGAGGCTGCTTCGCCCAGGCTTGCATCAGGCAAAGGGACCGGCGAAGTGCTCGCTCTGCGGCGCCGAAGAGGCCACCTCAGGCTCGTTCCCCCTGGTGGTGGGGGTGGGGAAGGTCTGCATAGCAGACGGGATGGTGAACGTGAAGTGCGAAGCCTGCGGCGCGGGCGTCAAGAGGGTCACTTCTGCAAGACTGCAGGGACGGACGCTCTGCCTGTCAGACTACATGAAGGAGATAGAGAAGTACAGGCGGCATATAGTGCAGAGCTTCGACGAGGATGACGAACCTGCCGTCGCAATCCTCCAGCGGGCCCACAACGAGGCGCCCGTAGGGTACACCCTCCTGGCGGTCCGCCGGGGGAGGAACAGCACCCATGTCTGGGAGGCGGAGTACGAGAAGACCGAGGTCTTTCAGATGCGCTGCAGCTGACCACGATGCCAACAAACTAACCGCGAGACCAACAAACATACACACTTTTCCTTAAACTGGCGGGGCGCCGTCACACCTCCGTCGCCCTTGGCCAACGAAGAGATGCTCGTCCTGAACAGGCTCCTCCAGGAGATAGAGGACCTCAAGGAGGGGCTCGACCCTGCGATTCTGTCGGGGTGGTACCAGAAGGTGATGAGCGACGCCAGGGCAGATGCTCCAGGATACCTGACTGACTCGATAGGCGTCGTCCAGGATCCTATCCTCCCCATGAAGTTCGAGTTCAAGACGTCGAGGCGGGCTGTCAGGCACGTCATAGGCGCCATCGACCGGAACCTCGACGCCATGCCGCTGGCTACCAGGCTCTACTTCCAGAAGGTGGAAGAGCTGATCCAGGCCGAGTCGCTGCGCTAGCTCACTTCGCGGCCGCGTCCAGGCGCGCCGCCCCGGAGGCTATCCATCGCCGAGCAGCTTGGCAAGGTGCATGGGCCCGGGGCTGAAAAGCGAAGGGTCCATCTCTATTACTTCCTTGGCCACCGCAGGCCTGTACTCCATCTTCTCCAGCACGTCCCTGTCAAGGTCTGCTCCGGGCGCCAGCTCGATGAGCTCCAGGCCGGCCGGCGTGAGCCTGAAGACTGCCCTCTCGGTGACGTAGCTGACCTCCTTGCCGAACTTGAGCGCCTGCCTGCCGCTGAAGAAGTTCTTGTAGACACGCCGCACGAACTTCTTCACTTCGCCGTCCCTGGCGATCTTGAGCTTCCCGCCGTCCACTGATATCTTCGGCTCGCGGGCGGTGAACGCTCCCGCGAAGTAGATGCGGGGCGACCCCCCGGCTATCACCGGGAACCCCCCCGGCCCATAGATCCTCCCTGGGAGGGTCGACGGATTGACGTCTCCGTTCTTCCCGACCTGGAGGAAGCCCAGCGAAGCTGCGTCGATTATCCCGCCCTCGAAGTTGGAGAACATGTCCGGCATGGTGGAGAGCGCGAATGGGCCGACTGCGGCCCCGAAGTCCACCCCAGGGAGGGCCATGCCGCCCCACTGCCCCGACTCCACCACGGTGACTATGCGGTCCTCCAGCCCTTCTGAGACTGCCAGCCTCGACACCAGGGCTGGTATGCCTATGCCGAGGTTGACGATGTAGGGGGCGCCTTTCCTCTTCGCGGCCTCGGCCAGCCCCACCAAGACACGCCGCGCGATGACCAGCTCCACAGGATCAATGGGTCCCTGCTCCATCCTCTGCGTCGGCTTCCCACTCGAGCAGTAGGCGTGGTCGTAGACCGTGGAGCCCACCTGCCAATGGTACGCGTTGGGCGAGACCACCACCATGTCCACCAAGGGGCCGGGGACCTCCACCGCCCTGGGGTGGGCGTCCCCTCTGTTCAGGTTCCTGACCTGCGCTATCACGACGCCGGGGCTCGGGTGCGCCTTGGTCGCCTGCGCCATGCTGAGCACTGTCCCCCTGATGGCCTCGTCTTCCATGGTCAGGTTCGCTCTCCTGTCGGCCGTGGACGCCCTGACGAGGGCGACGTTTGGCTTCGGGGCCTCGTACAGGAGATACTCCTGGCCGCCGACCGCTATCCTCTTCACCGTACAGGTGTTCCTCGCGGCCGCCAGCCTGTTGGCCTTCCCCCCTCCCTTCCGCGGGTCGATGGCCGTGTCTATGCCTATCTTGCTGATCACCCCGGGTCGCCCTGAGGCCACCTCCCTGAACCAGTATGCCGCCACCCCCATGGGCCAGCTGTATGCCTCCACGACGTTGTCACTCACGATCTTCTGAAGCCACGGGGAGAAGCCAAGGAAGGGGACGGAGATGCCGCGCATGAACCTGCCGTCCTCCCTCTGGGACAGGTCCTTGGCGACGACATCGAGGCCCCTGTCGGGGATTGCCGGAAGAGCGTCAGTGATGACAAAGAGGTTGTTCGGGTGGCCGGTCTTCAGGTACTGCCTGTGGAGCTCGAGTATCAGGTACTCCGGGGTGTTGGCCATGTTGAAGCCGGAGATGGCCACCACCGACCCGTCCTTCACCGTCGAGACCGCATCGGCTGCGGTGCAGACTCCCGCCCTGCGCCCTTCAGGCCCCCCAGCTGCCCTCGTCGAAGACACCATCCACGCCGGCTATGCCGACCCTGGCCGCATGTCTTGGACCGGCACGGCTGTCAGCCCTTCGCCCGCGCCAGGGAATACACGATGATGAAGAACCCTACCGCCTGGCAGTACGCCTGCACCGTGATCACCGTCCCGAGGTCTTGCGTCCCGAAGTTGTAGATCACCCCGGCGACCAGGGCGCCCAGCGTCACGAAGGCGAAGCCGATGGCCAGGAGGAGCATCGCGTGGCTCTTGGTCTTTCTGTAGGCCTTGCCCGCGTAGTAGACCACGACGCCGCCAAAGATCAGGATTAGCGCTTGCGCTAAGTCGAGATAGGCAAAATACATGATTAGTCAGTGTCACCTCCCGCGACCTTTAAAGGCTTGAAGTCGATTCTCAAGGCTGGAAATCAGTAATCCTCCCTCATGGTCAGCCAGAGGCGCTTCAGCTTATCCGCCACGTCTTCGTTGATCACCGCGTCCACCTTCATCACTCCGCCGTCGAAGGAGACGTCCACGGCCCTGTAGGCGCTCCTGAGGAGCTCGTACTTCTTCCCCTCTGGGGTGACTATGATCTTCTCCACCAAGAGGATCTGGGCGTCGAGGAGCTCGTGGACCCTCCTGTAGCAGGTGCTCAGGGGTATGTCGTTCTCTTTGCTGATGTCCTCGACTGACTTGCTCTTGGGGATGGTGGACAGGATTATCTTGCGCGAATATTCGTCAGCGAGCCCTTGAACCAGCGCCTGGATGCGAGACGGCTCGGTTATCTCCAACCTTCCAGAATTGCTGCGGCATCGTATTTGAGTTTAACCGGGTCTTTCGCGCTTAGGAAAAACTGGAGGGAAGCAGGACTCAGTCTGTCCTGCTTCGTATGAGATACCCTAGGCCGCCCAGGAGCGCGCCGATGGCCGCTAAGAGTATCAGTGCCCCGATGGGGTCGGTCAAGTGTCCGAGTATCTGGACGTGGATCTGTTCTGAAGTGAGGCCCTCTCCTCCTCCGGCGACTGGCGCGCTCGCCCAGCCTGCGAGGTAGCCGCCCCACATCATCAGGAACATGGAGCCGGCGACGCCCACGTTCATGAAGATGAGGTGCCCCCAGGCGAACGCGTTTGTGATCCCCTTGTATGGCTTGCCCTGCATCCCTTCGATGTAGAGGTAGAATATCGCGGTGACCGCCATGGCGACTACTCCAACCACCAGGAAGGAGATGTATCCGGTGAAGAACCAGGTCCCGGCTCCGTTGGCGGCTATGACTCTGGCGGGGGAGAAGTAGTCTGGCTTTCCTGTGATGTACTGGAGCGGGTCGAGGGTCAGCACGGTGGCGACCACCGCGAAGAAACCTTCGACCACCGCCGCCCAGATGAACCTGCCTGCCCACTTGCTCTTGAAGGTGAACTGCGGTTTGGTGTTTTCCATGGGTCCGCGTTCAGGTCTGGTGCTTATAATACGCTTAGACGTTTTTCGCGTATGATAATCAGTTCCAGGGGGAGCCTGGCCGCTCCGCGGTCCCGCATGGCTGACGGCGACCAACAGAGACCTCGGCTGTCATGCCGCGCCTTTCAGGCGCATAGGCGTTAGCCCCCGCCCGATGGCTGGGCGAGATTCCCAACGATGGGAATTGTAAGGACGGATTAAATAGTGAGGGCCGAAACTGGCGACGTAGGCCATGGCAGCCAATGACAAGGTGTTCCAGAACGTCGTCGTCGCCTTCGACGGGTCGAGCGACTCGGTGAAAGCCGTACAGCTGGCTTGCTCCATCGTGTCGAAGTTCGGGTCGGCGCTCACTGTTGTCCACGTCTACAGTTCGCCTGCGATGGTCTTCGCGGGGGGCCCGGGCATGCCCATCCCCAACTACAGCGAGCTGGAGGAAGCGGCCAAAGGCACAGCCGCGGCCACGCTCTCCAGGGGGGTCCAGACCGCTGGCCAGTACGGGGTGAAAGCCAAAGGGGAGGTGATCGAGGCTTCGTCTGTCGTGGAAGCGCTGGTGGGTTACGCGACGGACCAAGGCGTCGACCTCATCGTGACAGGGACCAGGGGAATGACGGGCTTCAAGAAGCTGATCATGGGGAGCGTCACTTCAGGACTGGTCAGCCACTCTCACTGCCCGGTCCTCGTAGTGAGATGAGAAGATGATCTACGTCAAGGACATCATGACAAGAAAGGTCAGGACCATAGACGCCGACGCATCCATCAAGGAAGCGGCGAAGGCGATGTCGAAGTGGCGGATAGGCGCACTAGTGATCATGGCAGGGTCTAAGCCGGTCGGAATAATCACAGAGGGGGACATCTCGAGGAGCGTGGCCAGGGGGCACGACCCCGACGCCACCGTGGGCTCGCTGAAGAAGAGCCTCATCACGGTCTCCCCAGCCGAGAAGGTGGAGGTAGCGGCCAGGATAATGTCGGAAGCAGGCATCAAGAAGCTCCCTGTGATGGAAAACCACAAGCTCGTGGGCATCGTGACCCAGACCGATATCGTCGGATCCAGCTTCTCCCTGGTCACCTCGCTCAAGGAGATGGTCCAGGCCCGATACAGGCCCCCCGACTTCGAGATGTGACCCCGGAAGCGCGGCGCCCGTCTCAGAACTGACTATAAGCACCTGCCTGGAGGGGCACTCACGGATTGAGCATCCCAGACTACACGGTGGTGGTCAACTACGTCAGCGAAGGGGAGGTGGCGAACCTCATCAGGGGATACGTCCAGGTGAAGGGAAAGAAGGTCAGATTCTCTGGCGTGGCCTACGGCCGCTTCGGCGGCCAGAACTTCTCCCCTCAGTTCACCAAAGGGGCGAAGTTGAAGCTTGCGGCCCTCACAGGCGACTTCCCGAAGTTCGAGGAGGACCTCCAGCTGCGCCTCGTGAGGGGGGATTTCGAGGCCAAGCCGGGGAAGAACGAACATCATCACCACCTTCACCTAGGCGGGCCAGAGGGGGCGCACGTGTGAACCTGCTCGTGGGCGGGACGGGCTTCGTAGGGGGGCACCTCGTGGAGTACCTGTTCCAACAGGGCGAGATCTCCAAGGGCGCCTTCAGGAAGGGGGCGCACCTGAAGACCATGGACACCAACGGGGTCCAGGGGGTCGAGGTCGACCTCGCAGACCACCACTCCCTCCACGAGGCGATGGAAAGCGTGGACGCGGTATACAATCTGGCGTCCCCCATGCCATACTCAGGGAGCGGTTTCATGGGTCCCAACACCGAGGGGATCCTCAACCTCCTGGAGGCGGCCACCGAGGCGAAGGCCAAGTGCTTCGTGCACCTGAGCACGCTCGATGTCTACGGGTTCGGCGCAGGGAAGGTGGACCAGTCTAGGCAGCTCAGGCCTGCAGGCGAATATCAGACCGCCAAGGCCGAAGCTGAGAGGCTCCTGCTGGAGTTCACGAAGCGGACGTCTTCACCCCGGGTCACGATAATCAGGGCGGCGAAGGCCTTCGGGTCGCGGGACCAATCCATCGCTGTCCCGCTGCTCAAGATGGTCGAGCAGGGGAGGGTGGTCGTACCCCGGGGAAGCAGCATGTCCTACACGCACCCGCGGGACATCGCCCAGGCGATGTACAGGGCCGCCACTGGGACGCTGGCCACCGGTACGTCCTTCCTTGTGAAGTCGTTCGACGCCACCCCGGAGGCCCTCGCACGGGGGGTGTCGTCCGCCATAGGCAAGACCCCGGAGTTCAAGAAGCAGGGGCTCTTCTCCGGGCCGGCCGTGTCGAAGTACGCCTCGGACCAGCTGAGCGCGTCGCTGGCCATCGACGACCAGCCGGACTGGTCGGAGCTCGGCTACGCCCCGCAGTTCGGCCTGAAGGCGACCTGCGACGAGGTCGCCGCCTGGTACAGGAAGGAACCATGGGTCACCGAAGGCGCCTAGCGCTCCCCGACCTCCTCCGAAAGATCAGGGGGATGGTCCATAGCTCATCGGACAAGCGGGCCACCGCCCTGGCGAAGCTGCAAGGCGCAGAGGGGGGCGAGCCGTTCAGGATTCTGATCGGGACCATCCTCTCCCATCGGACCAGGGATGAAAACACCACCCGCGCGACTGAAAACCTGTTTGCAAGGTACAAGACCCCCGGCGAGCTCGCGAGCGCAGACCCCGAGGCGGTCAGCCGGCTCATCCGCCCATCGGGGTTCTACAGGATGAAGTCGAAGAACATCATCAGGGTGTCGAAGCAGCTGGTCGCCGAGTTCGGCGGCGCCGTCCCCGACAACGAGGACGACCTGCTTAAGCTGCACTCAGTGGGGCGGAAGACGGCGAACTGCGTCCTCGTGTACGCCTTCAACAAGCCGGCGATACCGGTCGACACGCACGTCCACCGTATCTCCAACCGGCTCGGGCTGGTGAAGACGAAGACGCCGGAGGAGACTGAGGCAGAGCTGGTCAAGACGGTCCCACGCCGCTACTGGCTTGAGCTCAACGAGCTCTTCGTCAGGTTCGGGCAGACCACCTGCAAACCGATAGGCCCGAAGTGCCCGTCGTGCACCGTCGCCGGGTCCTGTGAGTACTACCAGACGGTCGTGGCTCCCCGGGCCAAAGCTTCATAGCCTCACCTCGGCGCCGTCCGGGCCGTGCCAACGCTGGAAGCGGCAAAGAAGAAGGTCGAAGAGCTCGTCGTGGCGAAGGGGTTCGGCAACTCCCCCGACGAGATAGCCAACAAGCTGCTATTCGCGTTCATCGAGCTGGGAGAGGCAGGCGACTCCTGGAAGAAGGGGAAGCCGAAGGAGGAGACCATCGAAGAGCTGGTCGACGTCATATTCTACGTCCTCGACGCGTCCAGGCTGATCTCCCCCGACGCAGACCTCGACGCGGTGTTCGAGGCGAAGTGGTCGAAGAACATGACGAGGCCCCACCGGTACGGCGAGGGGTTCAGGGACAAGCAGCAGGCCTAGACCGCCTTCACCCATGTGACCTGCTTGTCTGCGTGGCAGACGTAGCCGACGAACCCAGGGCCGCTGCCGTCTGTCACAGTCTCGGTCCTCGATAGGGTGCGGCCGCAGATGGTGCATCTCTGCTCGGTCTGCTCCTGCTTGATGGCGCTCCAGTCGACCATGTAGTAGGTCAGCCACATGGGCGAGACATCAGTCTTCAACCCTTCGTACATCGGGGGCCGGTTCAAAAGCATGCGCGGCAGGTGAGGATTAAATCCAGGCAACCTCACCCCGGGCCAGCCATGGAACGCCTGTTCCAGTCCTCCATGGACGAGGTGGATAGGCTCGTCGGACTCGATGACGAGGAGAAGCAGCTCCTCCAGGACGCGGACGCGGCCGCGGACGAACTGCTCGTCTCGGAGTTCGAGAAGTACGTCGAGAGGAAGTACAACCCTGAGATAGCCAACGTGCTCAGGCGCCACAACCTGATGGGGGTCCCCATAGACAAGGAGCACGGGGGCCGAGGGGCGCGCCAGCTGGTCGAGGCTCTCTTCCTGGAGAGGATGGGGCAGACGGGGATGGGCGTCATCACCCTGGCCGACGTCCACATGTGCCTGGGGAGCCTCGCGGTCCAGGACTGGGGGAACGAGGAGCAGAAGGCAAGGTACCTCCCGGCGGCTGCCAAGGGGGACGTCCTGTTCGCCTACGGCCTGACCGAGCCTGAGGCCGGCTCTGACCCGGGCTCCCTGAAGACCAGCTATGCCAGGGACGGGGACGGGTTCAGGCTGTCCGGGTCGAAGTATCTCATCTCCAACGGGTCCGTCGCGACCAACATGCTCGTCTTCGCCCGCCCCGAGGGCGCGGCCCGGGGGGTCACCGCCTTCCTTGTCGACACAAAACAGGAGGGGTTCAAGGTCGACATGCGCCTCGAGGAGAAGATGGGGCTGTTCACCTCCGACACGTCGCTGATCAGCCTCGACGGGGCTTTCGTCCCCAGGGAGGATGTCCTCGGGGAGGAGGGGAAGGGGCTCTCCGTAGCCTACTCGGCCCTCCTGAACGGTCGGATAGGCATCGCCTCTGGATGCCTCGGGGTGATGGAAGACTGCCTCAACCAGGTGAGGGAGAGGGTCACTTCCAGGGTCCAGCACGGCAAGGAGATAGCCAGGCACCAACTGATCCAGAAGCACGTAGCCTACATCGAGTCCAGCCTTGAGGCGTGCAGGTGGCTGGTGTACAGGGCTGCGATGAAGAAGGACGAATACGAAAAGTCTCCGGGAACCCTCTCTGTCCGCACTGACGGGGACAGGCTCTCCGCGGTGGCGAAGTACGTCTCGTCGAGGTGCGCCTTCGAGTCTGCAGACAGGGCGGTCCAGTGCTTCGGCGGGTTCGGATACTCCATAATGTCTCCCGTGGCCAAGCACTTCCTCGACTCCAGGGTCGCCAGGATCTACGAAGGCACCGACGAGATAATGGAGCTCAAAATCGCCTCCTCCGTCCTTGGAAGGGGTTTCGAGGCCTACAGGTAGGAGGAGGCCGAGCAGTGCGCCACCGTCCTCGGCCAGACCGCGCCTGTGAACGCCCCAGGCGCGCCCAATCGTTTCCTGAGCAGGAGTTAAATCACTCCGGGCCGCCATCGAGGTATGCAACTCCACCTCGACGGATCAAACGTCATCAGATCCCCGCAGAGCAGGGTCTATGCCCTCCTCACGGACGCTGATTTCATCGCCAGGACCCTTCCAGACGCTGACGACGTCCACGTCATCGACCCGCAGAGCCTGGAGGCGAAGATCAAGCTGAGGGTGGCGGTGGTGTCCAGCACCATGAAGGTGAAGATGACCATCTCCAAGACTGCACCTACATCGAAGGCGACCTTGGTCGCCGAAGGGACCGGGAGCGGCAGCTCCATGAAGATCACCAGCGTCTTCGAGCTCTCCGGGGACGCGCCCACTGACATGCGCTGGTCCGCCGACGCCGAGATAACCGGCGTGATGGCCGGGCTGGGATCCTCGTTGCTGAAGGGGTTCGCGACCAAGAAGGTCGCCGAGATCTTCGAAGGGATTACCAGGGCAGTGGAGTCAGCTTCCTGAGCTGGGCGTCGCCCAGGCGACGAGGAGGGCGCTTCAGACCGCGGCCTGGAGCCAATCCGAGGACGATTAGCAGGAGGGTGTTAAGCCACGTTAAATACGGTCAGGAATTCGCCGCATCTTGCCCGCCTTGACCCGCATATTCTTCACGACAGACGTCCACGGCTCGGACAGGTGCTTCAGGAAGTTCCTCAACGCCGCCAAGGTCTACAAGGCCGGCTGCCTCATACTCGGGGGGGACATCACCGGCAAGGTCCTCATCCCCATCGTCGAGCGTGAGGACGGGAAGTACGAGGCCCACGTCTTCGGCGAGCGCAGCCTCTTCGGCAAGGAGAAGGTCGAGGAGACCAGGAAGAGGCTCCAGGACGCCGGGCAGTACTCTTTCGTGACCACCAAGGCCGAGCTGGCTGAGATACAGGGTGACAAGGCAAGAGAGGAGGCTGTCTTCAACGGCGCCATGGCCGAAGTGCTCAGGTCCTGGATGGCCCTGGCGCAGGAGAGGCTCAAGGAGACAGGCGCCAAGTGCTACGTCTCGCCGGGGAACGACGACAAGCTCGAGATAGACTCGGCCCTGGTGGACTCCGGGCCCTTCGTCAACCCAGAAGACAAGGCCGTGGAACTCGAAGGCGGGTTCGAGATGATAACCCTGGGGACGGCCAACCCCACGCCCTGGAAGAGCCCCAGGGAGGTGAGCGAGGAGAGGCTCGGGGAGATGATAGAGCGCCTGGCGTCCCAGGTCAACAGGCCGGAGGACGCCATCTACAACCTGCACGTCCCGCCCATGGACACCGAGCTGGACAGGGCCCCGGCCGTCAGCCACGACTTCAACTACGTGAGGGAAGGGCTCGGGGTCAAGTACATCCACGCGGGGAGCTCGGCGGTGCGGAAGGCAATCGAGGCCCATGCGCCCCTCCTCGGGCTGCACGGGCACATCCACGAGTCGAAGGGGTTCGTGAGGATAGGGCGGACCCTCTGCCTCAACCCGGGGAGCGAGTACGCCGATGGCATCCTCAGAGGCGCACTGGTGAATCTAGAGCCAGGGAAGGTCCACGACTTTATGCTGACAAGCGGCTAGGACGTGAACTCCTTCCGCTCAAAGAGCACCAGCCCCAGGACCGCCATCACGACGAAGTAGACTCCGAGGATCAGCAGTCCCTCGGGGATGGTCGCGTGGAACTGGGCCAGGGTGAACCTCCTTCCCGCTCCGAGGGACGTCACGACCTTGTGCGCGGGATAGGGGACATTGAGCACGTCGGAGATGATGCCTGCTGCATAGGTGATCGAGAACCACGGCTCTATCCCGGCGACCAGCGACGCGACCGTGTCTATGACGTTGAAGACGAACAGCAGGAGTATGACGCTCATGAGGATCGAGATGGAGCTGCTCTTGAACAGGGAGCTGAATGCGAACGCCAGCGACATGGCGGCAACCAGGTATACCCAGGCGAAGGCAAATGACTCCACGAACTCCCAGGGGATGCTCCCAGGGAAGTAGAAGAGCCCGTTCGCGAGCATCGCCAGGGCAAACACGCCGAGTATGATAGTCGAGGCGGCCAGCGCGGCTAACCACTTCCCGACGTAGATTGCTGACCTCCTGATCGGGTTCGGCACCAGGAAGTACCCGGTCCGGTTCTGGAACTCACCTGAGATGGCGTCCCCTCCGAAGAAGGCGGCGGACAGCACCACCACGAAGCTGGCGAAACTCCCCCACCCGGCGCCGTAGAAGCCCAGGGCGTCCCCGCCGACGAAGCTCGGGGGCCTGTAGTATCCGACCAGGGTAGTGAGGAGGCCGGTTATAATCACTATGATGGCGAGCATTACATAGAACCTGCGCGCCCTGAAGTAGTTCAGGAAGTTGTACTTCGCGGTGATGCCGACGTGGGCCAGAGAGCCCACGACCGACTTACTTTCGTCCGACATGCCTCAGAGGGTCTCCTTGATCAGAGAGAGGTACGCGTCTTCGAGCCCAGACGCGCGGGTGAATGTCAGCGCGCCGGCTTTCAGGCCCGCCACGCTCTCCAGGAGCTTGTCCTGGGTCACGGCGGCGGGGTCGAACTTCACGATGAGGTGCCTGTCGTTGGACTTCGTGGTGGAAGTCACCCCCGGGAGCTTTGAGACCCGCGCCCTGAGCGGCTCATCCACGTCCCCTGCGAAGCTGACTTCCACGGCCCCCCCGCCTCCGGCGAACTTGGCCGTCACGTTCTCGATGGTGTCGTACACCAGTAGCTTCCCATGGTCGATCATGGCCACTTCCTGGCACACTTCGGTGACCTCGGCGAGCAGGTGGGAGCTCATGAAGACCAGCCTGTCCTTGAGGGACATCACTATGTCCCTGACCTCGCTCATCCCGCGCGGGTCCAGCCCGCTTGAAGGCTCGTCGAGTATAATCACTTCTGGGTCGCTCAACAGCGTCGAGGCGACGTTCACTCTCTGCTTCATCCCCTTCGAGAACCCCCCGACCTTCTTGTCCGCCCACTCGGACATCTTGACCCGGGCGAGCACCTCGTCAATCGTCTTGCTCCTCTCCTGCCGGGGGACGCCACGGATCTCGCAGAGCATCGACAGAGCCTCCTTAGGGGTGAGCGACGGGTAGATCTCTGGGGTCTCTATGATGGTGGTGCACGAAGCCATGGCCGCCTTCTTGTCCTTGACCACGTCGACGCCGTTGATGAGCGCGGTCCCTTCGGTGGCCCTGATCAAGCCGGTGAGTATCTTCATGGTGGTGGTCTTGCCTGCGCCGTTCGGGCCGAGGAACCCGACGCACTTGGTCCCTTGGATGTTGAGATCCAGCCCCGAGAGTGCGGTGAATTGACCGTAGCTCTTTGTGAGCTGGCGCGTTTCGATGGAGGGTGCCATTTACGAATGCTGGTTGCCCGGCCGACGGTCCCGATTTAAGGATTATCTAATACGATATCGGATACTATTTTATACCTCACCTTCGGCGGACTCCACATATCATGGCGCGTCACCTATCGAGGCGGTGGCTCAACCCTCAGGCCGTCCCACGTGGCTTCCTGAGGCTCTACACCATGACGCTTCTTTCGCGCGGGCCAGAGACCGGCTATTCGATAATCCAGAAGATAGAGGAGAGGACTGACGGCGCCTGGCGCCCCGGGCCGGGGACGATGTACCCGACGCTCAAGGGGCTGGTCTCCGACGGCCTCGTGAAGGTCGCCCGTGGGGCGACCGCGGGAAGGAAGGAGTACGTCATGACAACGGAAGGCCACAGGGCGCTCAGAGAGATGCGAGAAAAGATCGCCGGCCTGGGGCGGAAGGAGAGGGTCATCACGCGACTCTTCTCCGACATCCTCCCCCCACCGGTGTTCGTCCCGCTCGTCCTCAACAGGTACAGGGAGGGAGCCCAGCAGCTCAGGGAGAAGATGTCCGAGATACCCCTCCCCGAGAGGGTTGTGTACCTCAAGGAGCTCAAACTCTTCATGGAGACCCAGGTCGGGTGGGTGGATTCGCAGCTCCCGATGCAGAGGGCAGCGGTCCGAGACGGTGGGCTCCGTTCGCGCCGAAGATACTAGGCGGGTGTCGGGCGGAACCTGAATCCAGCAAGTTCCACTGAGGGGGCGGCCTGAGCATGCAGTACAAGTGGACCGTGCTCTCAAACACCACCATCGGGGTCCTGATGGCCACCATAGACGGCACCATCGTCCTGATCTCGCTCCCAGCCATCTTCAACGGGATCAAGATCGACCCTCTCTCGACCGGCTCCTTCCAATACCTGCTCTGGATCCTCTTCGGATACAGCATAGTCACCGCCACGCTCCTCGTGACCTTCGGAAGGATTTCAGACATGTTCGGCCGGGTCCGGCTCTACAATCTGGGGTTCGCGATATTCACAGTCGGCTCGTTCCTCGCCTATCTCACCCCTAGTACTGGGAGCCTGGGAGCCATGGAGCTCATCGTGTTCAGGATCGTCCAGGGGGTCGGAGCAGCCTTCCTGTGGTCCAACAGCGCCGCTATCGTGACCGACGCCTTCCCTGCCAACGAAAGGGCGCAGGCCCTGGGGATAAACATGGTCGCGGCCCTGGCCGGGTCGCTGCTGGGGATCATAATGGGGGGCGTCCTGGCCACGATCAACTGGCGGCTGATCTTCCTCGTCAGCGTCCCCGTGGGCATCTTCGGGACTGCCTGGTCATACCTGAAGCTGAAGGAGGTGGTGTCGGTCAAGAGGCACCAGAAGCTGGACTACTGGGGGAACGTGACCTTCGCCCTGGGGCTGATCCTGCTGCTTGTGGGTGTCACCTACGGCCTCCAGCCCTACGGTGCCTCTGACATGGGGTGGGGTAGCCCAGGGGTCATCGGCGCGCTTCTCGGCGGGGCCGCCCTCCTCGTCGCCTTCCCCTTCATAGAGATGAGGGTCGAGGACCCGATGTTCAGGCTCTCCCTCTTCAAGAACCAGGCTTTCAGTGCAGGGAACTTCGCAGGGCTCCTCGCGGCCATCGGGAGGGGTGGGGTGCAGCTGATGCTCATCATATTGCTCCAGGGGATCTGGCTCCCGCTGCACGGTTACAGCTACCAGTCGACCCCCTTCTGGTCTGGGATTTACATCGTCCCAATGCTGGTCGGCTTCGTGATAATGGGCCCCATAAGCGGACGGATCGCTGACAGGCGGGGGGCGAGGTTCTTGGCCACCCTTGGCATGGTGGTGACCGGCGCCACGTTCATCCTCCTTTCTTTCCTCCCCTACGACTTCGCCTTCCCCGAGTTCGCGGTGATAATCTTCGTGATGGGCCTCGGAGGGGGTATGTTCGCGGCCCCAAACACCGCCGCGATCATGAACGCGTCTCCGGCCGAGCAGCGGGGGGCGGCGTCAGGCATGAGGGCTACGATCCAGAACGTCGGGCAGACCGCGAGCCTCGGGGTCTTCTTCTCCATAGTCCTCATCGCGCTGGCGGCTTCGCTCCCGGGAGCGCTGGGGAACGCGCTCACGAGCGCCGGGGTCCCGCAGCTTGCCGCCACTTTCAAGCAGATCCCTCCGACCAACGCCCTCTTCGCCGCTTTCCTGGGGTACAACCCCGTAGCAGCGACCCTGCGTGCCGCGCCAGCGTCCCTGACGTCGTCCATCCCGCCGGCCACCCTGGCATACCTGACGGGGAAGGACTTCTTCCCAACCGCGATAGCCCCCGCATTCATGTCGGCGCTCAGGCTGACCTTCTACATAGGGGGGGTCCTCTCGCTGGCGGCCGCCGTGGCCTCTGCCCTCCGCGGCAGGGCTTACGTGCACTTCGAAGAGTTCAAGGGAACCGGGATGCCGGCGGACTCCGGTCCCAGGGCCGGGGGGAAGCAGCCCGGAGCCGGGGGCCCGGCGGTGGACCCGCGCCCTAACTGAGGGTTGAGTGCGAACACATGGCCCAAGACAGGCAGACCGTCAACGTCCTGGTCCTGGAGCTGGCGACCATGGTGGTCGCCATATCGCTGGCCTTCACGGCTACTTTCGTCGCGGCCCTCGACATCAACACCATAATCTCCTACGTGTCTACAAACATCCTGGTCATCTGGTTCTGGTGGGGGTATGTGGTCGACAGGCTCGCCTACCCGCCGAAGACGCTGAACTTCCCGATCCTGGACATATTCATCCTCATACTGATCTCCCTCGTCCCGTTCACCCTCAAGTTCGGAGGCATTACCTACATCTCGGGGGTGGTCGGGGTGATCATCATCACCTGGGCCCTGCTGATCAGGTTCATCCTCATAGAGTACGGCGTCGAGATCGCCCCGGAGAAGAGGGCGTCCCTCCTGACCGAGATGAAGCAGAGGCTCATCGTCGGGCCTCTTTTCGTGGTTGATGGCGTGCTCAGCTACCTCGTAGGTCTGCTCGGCCTGTTCGTGTTCGACGTCCTGGTCCTCCTGCTGATCGCCTGGAGCCTGTCCAACAGGCGGCTGGCGAGGGCCAGCCCCCCAGCCTGAAGTCCTGCGCCAGACGCGTTCCGGACCGACCCCCTCGACCGGGGTCTAACTTTATTCCACGCGAGCGGGAGGGTGTAGCCCGTCTCGCGATGAGGAAGACCAAGATCGTCGTCACCATAGGTCCGGCCAGCAGCGAGGCGGAGACGGTCAGAGCTCTCGTCGGCCTGGTCGACGTGTTCAGGATCAATTTCTCCCATGGGGACAGAGGGAGCCACCTGGCGGAGATACGAACCATCAGAGCCGAGGCCAGGGCGCTGGGGAAGTCGGTGGCCATCCTCCAGGACCTTCCGGGCCCGAAGATTAGGGTCGGGAAGATGGCTGGCGGGTCGGCAGCCCTGGCCCAGGGATCCACGGTGGTCCTCGACGCCTCCGACGCCGAGGGAGACTCGCGGAGGATCCCTGTGAACTACCCTCTGCTCCTCGGATCGGTGGAGAGGGGGGACATGCTCCACCTCGCGGACGGGGTGATCAGACTCAGGGTGGAGGCCGTATCGCCCGGCTCGGTCGCCTGCAGCGTCCTGGCCGGGGGCGTCCTGAGCTCAGGGAAGGGGATCAACGCTCCCGGCGTGGAGCTGAAGATTGAGTACCCGACCAAGAACGACGTGTCGCACCTACAGTTCGGGGCGCGGCAGAAGGTCGACTTCGTGGCGGCTTCGTTCATCCGGTCAGCGGCCGACCTCCGGTCGATCAGGCGGCTGCTGCCAGTGGACGGGCCCATGCTCATCGCCAAGATAGAGAAGAGGGAAGCCGTGAAGGCATTCGACTCCATCCTGGCCGAAGCTGACGGGATAATGGTGGCCAGGGGTGACCTGGGCATCGAGGTCCCGATAGAGACCGTCCCAGAGATCCAGAAGAAGATAATCACAAAGTGCAACGACGCGGCCAAGCCTGTGATAGTCGCCACCCAGATGCTGGTGAGCATGGTGAGCTCGCCGATTCCCAGCAGGGCCGAGGTGACCGACGTCGCCACCGCGATCATCGAGGGGACGGACGCGGTGATGCTTTCAGACGAGACGACGGTGGGGAAGTATCCCGTCGAGGCGGTGAAGATGCTCGACCGGATCGCCAGGGCGACGGAGAGGTCGCCCCACATCTACGAGATCCCTACCATCGCGCCCGCGGCCCACGAGACCGGGCCTGCCATCGCGCGCGCAGCCTGCAGGCTGGCGGACTACGTAGGGGCCAAAGCCATCGTGGCCCCGACCCAGACTGGCTCGACGGCTCGCAGAGTCTCCATGAACAGACCACGCCAGCCGATACTCGCCATCTGCTCCAGCACCCAGGTGGCCAGGCGGCTCAGCCTCTACCGGGGCGTGGTATCCACCGTGACGAGGCAGGCGAAGACAGTAGACTGGCTCTTCGGCAGGGCCGATGTGGCTGTCGAGGAGGTCGGGCTGGCCCGGAAGGGGGACCTGATCGTGGTCATCTCGGGGACCCCGGGGGTCAAGGGGACGACCAACCATATCAAGGTCTCGGTGGTAGGAAGGAAGGACTAGCCCAGGAAGTCCATCAGCGTCGGGTTCTTGGTCCTCTTTCGCGGCTGCTTTTCCCCGGTCTGCTTCACCAGCTCCCTCATCCTGCTCTCTTTCATCAGGGTGCTGTAGTAGTAGGACTCGTCTACAGTCCCCTCCGCCAGGAGGATGACGACCCTCCCTTCTGTCGTCCTTCCAGTCCTCCCGCGGCGCTGGATGTACCTGATCTCTGAGGGGACCGCCTCGTAGAAGACCACCAGGTCGACGTCTGGGACGTGCAGCCCCTCCTCGCCTATGCTGCTGCTCACCAACACCTTGAAGTCGCCGTCCCTGAATCGCTCCAGCGTCTCCGTCTGGGCCTGCTGGTCCATCCCCTTGCTCCCCTCCCTGTCGGCCTGGCCCACGAACCTCCTGGCTGACAGCCCCTCGCCCTCGAGGGCCTTCACGAGGTCTTCTATGGTGTCCCGGTACTGGGTGAACACTATCACCCTGGAGTCCGGCTTCTTTGCGACCTGGGTCCTGACCACGGAGAGCATCACGGACACCTTGGGGTGAGGGAACGAAGAGAGCTTGGCCGCCTCCTCCTCGACCTTCTCCCAGGCCTGGTCCTTCAAGAGGGAGGAGATTGCCTTCCCCTTGTCTGGCCGCTCGCGCATCTTCGTCAGGTACCTGTTGAGCGTCCCGGGGCCCTGTGTCTCGATCATCTCGATGGCGTGGAGGATGGCCACGGCCTGCGCCTGGCTGATTATAGCCCCGAATATGTACCCCTTCTGCCCCCCGCCTGTCTGTGCGGCCTTCAGCCTCGCCGATATGGTCCCCCGAGCCTCCAGGAGCGCCTTCTTCGACACCCGGTTGCTGCGGATGAAACCGCCGCTTAGGAGCCTCTTCACCTTGTCGTTGAAAAGCTCCCTCAGCCTGAGGACCGTCTCGTAGTATTCGTCCGGGACCCTGACCCTGATGGGCTCGACGTCGGTCTTCTCGACGTAGCCCTTCACGTCTTCGCTCTCTTCGTTCCTTGCCTCGACCGCCTCGATGAACAGGCTCCGCTTGATCTCGTTCACCTTCTCCTTGGACGCTCCGGGGGACGCGGTCAGCCCGAGGATCAGCGGCCTGTCTGCTCCCTCCCTGTAGGCGCTCGCCAGCTTGGTGTATGTGTAGTCCCTGACGCTCCTGTGGGCCTCGTCGAACACCGCAAGAGCGACGTCCTTCAAGGAGACCCTGCCCTGGCGGACGTCGTTGTAGACAGTCTGGGGGGTGGCGAAGATCACGGTTGACCTCATCCACAGGACCTCCCTCTCGCCAGGGTCCACCGTCCCTGTGAGGGCCGCCATCGACCCCTCCGGGAGCCTCAGGCCTTCGCTGAAGGAGCGCAGGTGCTGCAGGACGAGGGGTCGCGTGGGCGCCAGCACGATCACCTTGGACCCCGGCCTCGAGCTCAACACCCGCTCGGCTACCAGCATGGCGATGATGGTCTTCCCAAGTCCTGTCGGCAGGACGACGAGGGTGTTGGTCCTGGACGCTACGTCGGCTATCTTCTTCTGATAGTCCCGAGGCTCGAGCCCGCCAGAAAGCAAACGTGCGTCTGGATCTTCGAACGGCTAAAAGAGTTGCCTATCAGGTTCGGGGCTTCCCTTAAACGAGGCGCACCCACACCCCGGCCAGGCGAGCTAGCGTGGGTGCACGGACGTCGCCGGGGCGGCTGTTGGTCCTGCTGTGAGAATATCCAAGCTGAAACTCTTCGTCCTCGTCGTGATGTCTGCCTTCGGCCTCTGGGCGTCGGGGACGGTCCTCGTCATCTTCTATACGCTCAACCAGCAGCTCCCGCTCTGCCCTACGGGGACCTTCTTCGGCCTCCATCTAGACTGCGGCGCGGTCCTCAGCAGCGGCTACAGCAGGATCTTCGGAGTCCCACTCGAGCTCCTCGCCATGGCTTACTTCATGGTGAACCTCGGCATGGTCTACCTGATCGCCTTCGGGTCCGAGCGCGTCTCGGACTTGATGCTCGAAGTGCTCTTCGGCTGGAGGTTCGTCGGGCTCATCATCGTCCCCTACCTCGTCTTCGTCGAGGTGGGGATACTGCACGCAATCTGCGTCTACTGCACGATGATGCACGTCGCCATCGTGCTCGACTTCGTCGTGGTCAGCTACCTGCTGTTCTTCGGCAAGCACGCCCTTTTGAGCGAAGCTGACGGCGAGGCAGCAGGGCCGGCGCAGCCGGGGCTGTAATGCATAACTCAGGGCACCTGGCACTGCCGGCGTGGCCGAAGCTTCCATCATCATAGCGGGCTACGACCCCTCCTGGCCGCGCGAGTTCGCCGAGATTGGGGCGAAGCTGAGGGGAGCCCTAGGCGCGACCGCGCTGAGGATCGACCACGTCGGTTCCACATCGGTCCCCGGCCTCGACGCCAAGTCCATTATAGACATCCAGGTCTCGGTGCTGCGTCTCGAGCCTCCAGACTCCTACTTCGTTCCGCTGGAGTCGCTGGGCTATCGCTTCCATGCGTCCAACCCAGACTTGACCAAGCGCTTCTTCCGCGAACCTCCGGGGACGCGGCGGGCGCACATCCACGTGCGCCGGAGCGGGAGTTTCGACGGAGCGCTCAACCTCCTCTTCAGGGACTTCCTACGGTCGCACCCCGACGCCTCGCAGGAGTACGCGCAGGCGAAGTATGACCTGGCCGCGAGGTTTCAGGACGACAGGGAAGGTTACGTCCTGGCCAAGGGGCCGGCCGTGTGGTCCATCCTTCGCCGCGCCCACGACTGGGCCCAGGCTTCCGGATGGTCTCCCGGAGAGGCGGACGCCTAGGCGGGTCGACCGATGCCAGCCCAATGCCAGCCCAGGGGTGCCTGAGTAGTGGAACCGCGCGCCGGATCTGCTGATCCGAGCGCATCCCAGTGGTACGCGCATCACGGGCTGGCCTGCACATAGGCGCGGTCAGACACGAGCGTGCGGGGGGAGGGATTCGAACCCTCGAACCCCTAAGGGACGAGGTCCTAAGCCTCGCGCCGTTGACCAGGCTGGGCGACCCCCGCGCAACCGGCGGCCCGCTCCGTGAAACTATATGGTTTGCGTGCCCTCGCCCGCTGGGCGGCCTCTGTCGAGCTCTACGTGCAGGTACTTCTTGACGAGGGCTTCCCAGTCGAGCTGGTAGATCAGTATCCCGAGGCCCATGAACCCAGCGGTGACCGCGACGGTCACCCAGACGTTGGAGAATGTGAAGACCTGGATCACGTCCTTCAGTATGGTGAACTCGACCCCTATCTCCACAGCGCTCTTCAGCAGCTTCGCCCCGAAGGTGACCGTCCCCATCGCCGGCAGGGATACGGAGGTCGCCCCTGCCCCTATGTAGATGAAATCGTCTAGGGGGAGGATGGGCATGAAGGCGGTCACAAAGAGGACGGCGAAGAACATGCGCGTGGACGCGTTCCTGCCTATCAGCTGGACGTTCTTGTTCCTGACGAGGAACCGCCTCAACCCGAAGGCCCCGTAGTAGATAGCGAGCTTTCCCAGCGCCGCCCCGGCCGCAGAGAACAAGACGACCACCAGGAAGTTGGCCGGCGTGAACCCCATCAGGATGAGGTCGAGGGTGGCAAAGAAGGTGTAGGACGCCCCGAAGAAAGGCGAGATGTTAGAGACGAAGCCGATGGCCAGTATCGCGGCTGCCTCCAGCAGCAGGGGGTTCAATCTGGTCCATCCGCCACACTCGCTATTTATCTCTGGCAGGGGTCAGAGCGAGCGTTCCATCTCATTTGGGAACGTATATATCGGCGACAGGACGGCCGCCCAAGCCAACGGTCCCGCCTTATGGTCAAGATGCTCGCGTTCGTGGACATATTCGTGGATTCGCCGAGCATGGATGCTGTAGTGGATGCCTTGAAGAGGATCCCGAACATCGAGGAGCTCTACGAAGTGACGGGAGAGTTCGACGTCGTGACGCTCGTGTCGGCGGCAGACATCGAGGAGTTCAGGGACATCCTGAAGAACAAAATCCTCAAGATAAGAGGGGTCAAGAGCACGGTCAGCGCCATGGTCCTGTACACGCACAAGGGTCCGCGCTTCAACGGTGACCAGAAACCTAGGCCTTCGGGGCGCTAGGCCGCCTGCGAAACACTCACATCAGGGGCCAAGGGGCAGCAATGGAACTTGAGATAGTTGATAGACGCTATCCAGGCTTTAGTCGTCGTAGCCATCCTGGCTTCGGCTCTCATCTCAGGTAGCCTCCTCGCTCCCTATGTGGTCAGGGTGCTCACCGGCGCTCCCACCCGGCTCGACCGGCTGCTGGACCCGGTTGAGAAGAGGGTCTACAGGCTCATCGGCGCCGACCCGACGATCACCATGGGTTGGAAGCAGTACTTCTTCGCCGCGCTCCTCCTCAACGTGGCCCAGATGGCCATAGCCTTCGCGATTCTCGTGGGCCAGGGCGTGCTCCCGCTGAACCCCCAGGGATTCCCCGGCCTCAGCTGGGACCTTGCCCTCAACACCGTGGTCTCATTTGCCACCAACACCAACCTCCAGCACTACGCAGGGGAGGCAACTCTGTCTTACTTCTCCCAGATGACTGCCATCCAGTTCCTGCAGTTCACCTCCGCAACGACCGGCGTCTGCGTGATGGCCGCGATGATAAGGGGTTTCAAGCCCGGTTCCGTCCACATGGGGAACTTCTACGTGGACTTCGTGAGGGTGCTCACCCGGTTATTGCTGCCGCTGTGCATCTTGGCCGCCCTCGTCTTTGTCGCCCTCGGCGTCCCGCAGACCATCGGAGGCTACGTCACGGTGAAGACGGTGGAAGGGGCGACCCAGACGCTCTTGGTGGGCCCTGTCGCCTCCCTCGTCGCCATAATGCAGATCGGGACGAACGGCGGGGGCTATTTCGGCGCCAACTCGGCCTACCCGTTCCAGAACCCTAACCCTGCGACCGACGTGCTGCAGATCTACCTGATGCTTCTGATCCCCACCACCCTCATCTTCGTGTTCGGGGAGATGATAGGGAAGAAGAAGGAGACGCGCCCCATCCTGATAGGAAGCTACGCTCTCCTCGCGATCGACATGGTCATAGCGTTCCTTGGCTCGATTCCAGTGGTGGGGCCGGGGATAGAGACGAGGTTCGGGGGCTTCTTCTCCACCTTCTGGACTGTCATCACGACGGCTGTCACCACCGGCTCGGTGAACGCTTCTCTCTCGGCGATCAACCCGCTCGGAATCCTGTCTGCCTTCATGGGGATGCTCATCCAGGCGACGCCGGGCGGCAAGGGGGTAGGTGTCATGTACATGATAATGTACATCGTCATAACTGTCTTCGTGGTCGGGCTCATGACCGGGCGCACCCCGGAGTATCTGGGCGCGAAGATCAACGCGAGGGACGTCAAACTGGTCATGGTCGCCTTCTTGGTCCACCCGATCGCGATCCTGGTGCCGACCATAGCCGCCTACGCCACGAAGGCGGTCGACGCCATACCTGGCTTCTCCTCCCTCCCCACCTCGGTGGGGTTCACACAGGTCCTGTACGAGTTCGCGAGCTCGGCCGCCAACAATGGGTCCGACTTCTTCGGGGCCGCGGCCAACACCCCTTTCTTCAACTTCGCCACCGCGGCGGTGATTTTCGTGGGGCGCTACGTCCCCATCGCGATTCTCCTGGCGCTGGCCGGCTCGATGATAGGCAGGAAGAGGGTCGCGGAGCAGAGCCTAAGGACCGACGGCGCCGCCTTCTCCTTTGTCCTGGTCGGGAGCATCCTCCTGCTCGTCGTCCTGACGTTCCTGCCGTTCCTCATGCTCGGCCCCCTGTTGACGTACTTCCAAGGCATGGTGAACTTCTTTGGCTAGGAGAGTCCCAGGCCTCGACCGGGTACTGGGGAAGGCTAGGCTCGCGCGCCGCCCATCCGCCCTGACTACCAAGACCCTGGCCGACTCGGTCGTAAGGCTGAGCCCAGTCTCGCTCCTCGCCAACCCGGTGATGCTGATCGTTGAGCTGACGTTCTTCATTGTCGCGGCCATGGCCGCATACCCATACGCCTTCGTCCCGTTCGCCAGCCCTGGAGAGCGGCGGTTCTACGCTGAAGTGGCCGTCATCCTCCTGGTCACCGTCTGGTTCAGCACCCTCTCGGACTCCCTGGCTGAGCAGCAGGCGAAGAACACGGCGAGCAGCCTGAAGCAGCTGGAGACCGAGGTGCCGGCGAAGAAGGTGGTCACCGAAGGCTGGGAGCGGCAGATAGTCCGCACGGAGTCCACCAAGCTCCAGAAGGGGGACCTGGTCCTACTGGAGAAGGGGGACGTCGTCCCCATGGACGCGGAGGTCCTGGAGGGGATAGCCATGGTGGATGAGTCACTTGTCACCGGCGAGTCGGTGGCGGTCCGGAAGGCCCCCGGGGACAGCCTGATCGGAGGGTCGAAGGTCGCCAGCGACACCATGACCGCCAGGGTGGCGGTGAACCCTGGAGAGAGCTACCTGGACCAGATGGTCCGCCTCGTCGAGTCCTCCAAGCGCCCCAAGACCCCCAACGAGGTCGCAATCACCATGGTCCTCTTCGGCCTTTCAGCCGTCTTCACCATAATCATAGCCTCCATCCTCGGACTCTCAGTCACCCTGGGGCTCAGCGTCGACCTCTCTGTCCTGATCGCGCTCTATGTCTGCCTCCTCCCAACCACCATCGGGGCCCTCCTCCCGGCCATCGGCCTCTCTGGGATCAGCCGCCTCTACGAAAGGAAGGTGATTGCGAAGTCCGGTCGGGCCATAGAGACCGCCGGTGACACCGACGTGATACTGCTGGACAAGACAGGGACCATCACCGTGGGCAATAGGCAGGCGGTCGAGATGATCCCTCTGGACGGCAAGACCGAGAAGGAGGTGGGCGAGGCTGCGTTCCTATCGTCGTGGTTCGACGACACCCCCGAAGGGCGCAGCGTGATCAGGCTAGGTTACGAGAAGGGGTACGTCCCCAGAGAGCTCAACGCCCTCACCATGTCCGAAGTCTACGACTTCTCGGCGCAGACGAGGACCAGCGGGGTGAAGCTCCACTTCGGAGCAAGCTTCGTCCTCCCTAAGGGGAGCGTCCAGAGGGTCAGGCGCAAGTTCTACCTCGAGGACGCCAGCGAGCAGGGGATGCACCTCTCTGGTGAGGAGACCGAGATCGTGAAGGGGGCCCCTGACTCTTTCCTGAAGTCGGGCTTCAAGGCGCCCCAGGGATTCCGGGAGCTGGTGGACAAGATCGCTTCCGAAGGGGACACGCCGATGGCGGTCGCCCGAGACCACGAGGTGATAGGGCTGGTCAGGCTGAAGGACGTCCTGAAGCCCGGGACCAGGGAAAAGATAGAGGCCGTGCGCTCCATGGGAATCAGGCCGGTCATGATAACCGGGGACCAGCCCCTGACCGCGAAGAGCATAGCCTCAGAGGTGGGGATCGACGAGTTCGTCGCCCAGGTCAGGCCCGAGGACAAGTACAGCATCGTCCTGAAGGAGCAGTCTCAGAACCACATCGTAGCGATGATTGGCGACGGGACCAACGACGCCCCGGCCTTGGCGGCGGCCGACGTCGGCCTTTCCATGAACTCAGGCACCGAGGCAGCCAAGGAGGCGGCAAACATGGTGGACCTCGAGTCCAACCCCGCCAAGATAATCGACGTCGTGCTGCTAGGCAAGCAGCTCCTCATGACCCGCGGAGCGGTCACAGCCTTCAGCATCTCCAACGACGTGGCGAAGTACTTCGCCATCCTCCCGGTGATGTTCGCCACCGCCTTCCCCGCCCTCCGGTCGCTCAACATCCTGGGGCTCGACCTTCAGACCGCCGTCCTCTCAGCCCTCATCTTCAACGCCGTCGTCATACCGATGCTCATCCCTCTGGCCATGCGCGGGGTGACCTTCAAACCATCGAGCACCATGTCGCTCTTCCTCAGGAACGTCCTGATCTACGGCGTCGGCGGGGTCATCGTGCCGTTCATCGGCATAAAGCTCATCGACCTGCTCCTGGGGGTCCTGTAGGCGGCGTGACAATGAGCTCCAAGGCATCCAGGTGGAAGACCTACAGGCCGGTGATTGCCCTCTCAATCCTGTCGATGCTCGTCTGCGGGCTCGCCTACCCCCTTCTGATCACCGGTGTCTCCCAGGCGGCGTTCCCCTACCAAGCCAACGGGAGCCAGGTCCAGCTTGGAGGGAGGGCCGTCGGATCCTACTACATCGACAACGGCTTCACCCTCCCGATCTTCTTCCACGGGAGGAACGAGACCAACCCGTTCACGGCGTCTGCTTCGGGGGTCGACCCTGACATCACGCTCTCGGACGCCCTGTCTCAGATTCCGAGAATCTCAAACGCCACCGGCATACCAGCGTCGAGCCTCGATGCCCTGGTCGTGGCCCACGAGCACTGGACCCTCTGGATCACCGGGGACCCGTACGTCAACGTCTTGGAGCTCAACCTGGCGCTCATCGCTGCCTATCCGTCGTCCTACCCTGGCTACGCCTAGAGCCTCAGTTCTTGGAAGCGCGCCTGCGCTTCTCCTCTTCCTTCTTCGCCTTCTTCTGGCGCTCTTCGCGCCTCTGGCGGTCGTACTCACCCAGCGGGCCTTCGTGCTCGGTGAAGCCATGGTGCATCTCGAATGCCCTCTTCACCATCTCTTCCGAGTCCCTGTCCCTCTTGACCAGCCTCACGGAGAGGTTCCGCCTGTCGATGACCGTCCACTCCAGCCCCTTAAGCTTCTTCAGCTCCTCGACCGCCTGCTCCATGGCGTACTCGTTCCCGAAGAGCCCTCTTATCTCCCATGTCCCGGCCATCTTGCTCCCGCCGCCGGAGGGACGATAAAAGCTCTAACTTGCGCCCAGCTGGGACGCGAGGTCAGCGGCGCTCCCGGCAGGGAGGCTGCACACGCCGTTCACGCAGACGTAGGCCAGCGGCTTGGCGCCGGGCTTCCTCCCCTCGAGCAGCGGGCTGATCTTCGAAAGCGCCGGGTAGTTGGCTCCGGTCCCTACCACGAGGACCCTGTCGGGGGAGAACGCCCCATACGCGGCCTCGACGAAGGGCTTCGCTTCGGCCGGCCCACTGGCGGTCACCACGACCTGCCTCGACCCGTTCACCAGGAGGTCCAGGCCCGTGAGCATGCAGGCGTGGCCCGTCGCGTTCCTGCTCAGCTCGCTGCCGAACGCCCTCAGCGTCCTCTCCGCGGCCTTCCTGAACTCGTCCTTCCCTGTGAGCTCGGCGAGCCTGACCAGGTCCAAGACGGCGGCCGAGTTCCCGGACGGCGTGGGGCCGTCGTAACTTTCCTTCAACCTGGCTGGCTGCTGTTCCAGAGCCATGTAGAACCCGCCTGACCCCTTGTCCTCGAACTCAAGCATCGTCCCCGTCAGCCTCAGAGAGTCGCGGAGGCGGTCTGGGTCCCCGGTCGCCTCGAACAGGTCCAACAGCCCCATGACGAAGAAGGCGTAGTCTT
Organism: Nitrososphaerota archaeon; assembly: GCA_029784795.1. The sequence continues at coordinate 75,141 of JAFMAW010000003.1, forward strand.
CCAGGGTCCCGGGGAGCGCCGCTTCGCCGTCCGCGTACCTCCGGAGGAGCCTTCCGCCCTCGGACAGCGCGCCGAGGACGAAGTCTGCGGCCCTGGACGCCTCAGCCACCAGCGCGTCGTCGCGAAGGACTCCGCCGGCGTAGGCGAGCGCCGATATGGCGAGGCCGTTCCACGAGGTCAGGACCTTCGTGTCCGTCTTCGGCCTCGGCCTCGTGAGCCTCATGGAGTACAGCGCCGGCCTGGCCCTGGCCGCCGCCTCCTGATCTTCCTTCGGCTGGGCTCTGCCGGGGTCGAGATGGAGCAGGCTCCGGCCGTCGAAGTTGCCTGTCCTGGTGACCCCATAGACCCTGTTGAACGCCTCCCCGTCAGCCTCTCCGACGCACTGGATGACCTCCTGCGGGGTCCAGCTGTAGTACGCCCCTTCTCCCTCTGCCGTGTCCGCGTCCTGGGCGGAGTAGAAGCCGCCTTCCGGGTTTTTCATCTCCCGGACGATCCATCCCAGGGCCTCTTGGGCCACTGTGGCGTACTCCGGCTTCCCTGCCAGCTGGTAGCCCTCGGCGTAGACCCTCGCCAGGAGCGCGTTGTCATAGAGCATTTTCTCGAAGTGAGGCACCAGCCACGCCCTGTCGGTGGAATAGCGGTGGAACCCGCCCCCCAGGTGGTCCCTTATCCCGCCGGCCATCATCTCGTCCAGCGTCTTCAGCGCACTGGCCTTCGCCAGCTCGTTCCCGGTCCTAAAGTGGTACCGCAGGAGGAATCCCAGGGTGATCGGGAGGGGGAACTTCGGGGCGGTGCTGAACCCTCCCCGGGCCGAGTCGAAGCTGGACATCAGGCCCGCGTAGCACTCGTCGAGCGCCTCCTTCGCAGGCTCCGCCGGCCCCTCAACTCTCCCCTGGACCGCCTTCGACACCTCTTGCGCGTTGGCCGACACCTCGCTTCTCTTCTCCTTCCAGAGGTTCGCGACGAACTGCAAGACCTGCATGAAGCTCGGCATTCCCTGGCGGGGCTCGGGCGGGAAGTACGTCCCGCCGTAGAATGGCTCGAGGCCGGGGGCGAGGAAGACGCTCAACGGCCACCCCCCGCCCCCGGTCATCGCCTGGACGGCGGCCATGTAGTAGGCGTCGACCTCCGGCCTCTCCTCTCTGTCGACCTTGATGGGGATGAAGTTCTTGTTGATGAAGGCCGCCGTCTTCGGGTCTTCGAACGACTCCTTCGCGAGGACGTGGCACCAGTGGCAGGTGGAGTACCCTATGCTCAGGAAGATCGGTTTGCCGTCGTTCTTCGCCTTGGCCAGCGCCTCCTCGCACCATGGCCACCAGTCCACTGGGTTGTAGGCGTGCTCCAGCAGGTATGGGCTCTTCTCCTTTGCCAGCCTGTTGGGCGGCCTGTTCTCCAACTTCCTTTGGCAGACGCGGCGCCGTCTAATTGAAGTTGTCTCCGGAGGGAACAATGTTTAACATCGTTCTGCCCGTTGCGAGCCAGGGCCCAGCCGGCCACGTGAATCTCATTGCAGTACAAATGGACAGTCCTCACGGTAACCACGGTCGGGGTCCTCATGTCAGGCATAGACTCGAGGATCATCGTGATCGGCATCCCAGAGGTTGCCGCCGCCCTAGGCGCCGGGGCCGAGCAGGCGATCTGGTTCACCCAGGCCTACGTCTTCGGCAGCACCGTCGCTCTCCTGTTCATCGGGAGGGTGAGCGACATGATGGGGAGGGTGAAGATCTACGCGGTCGGGTTCCTCATATTCACAGCGGGGTCCTTCCTCACCAGCATCTCGCCCTCCCCTGACTACGTCATCATATTCAGGATTCTGCAGGGGCTGGGATCTGCGGCCCTCTTCGCCAACAGCGCCGCGATTATCACCGACGCGACCCCCAGCGACGAGCTCGGGCTCTTCCTGGGCATCAACCAGGTCGCCTTCAGGGTCGGGGCAATGGCAGGCCTGACCCTCAGCGGCCTGATACTCCTGTTCCTTGACTGGCGCGTCCTCTTCTACATCAACGTCCCCATCGGGATCTTCGGTACGCTATGGGCGCGCCGCCGGCTGAAGGAGCTGTCGAAGCCAGAGAAGGGGGTGCCTATGGACTGGACTGGATTCTTCACGTTCACGGCAGCCATCGTCCTCCTGCTGCTCGCCCTCACCTACGCAGCCTACGGCACCTTTCCGCTCGATGAGCTGGCGGTGCTTCTCGCGGGTGCTGCCGCCTTCTTCGCGCTCTTCATCCTGAGGGAGCGCAGGACGCCCTACCCGCTGCTCAACCTCGGGCTCCTGAGGATCAGGGAGTTCACCGGGGGCGTGACCGCCCAGATGCTGAACTCGCTCTCCTGGGGGGCGGTGATACTCCTGCTGAGCCTCTACCTGCAGCTGGTGAAGGGGATGTCACCCTTCGCCGCCGGCATCGCCATCATCCCCTTCGACGTCGCCTTCCTGGCCGTCGGCCCCCTCAGCGGGCGCCTGTCGGACAGGTACGGGCACATGCCTTTCACCACGACAGGACTGGCGATAATCAGCGGCTCGCTCCTCCTCTTCTCCACCACCACGGTGTCGACGCCATACCTCGTGCTGGCAGCCTACCTGGTTGTCTTCGGGGTTGGTCTGGGGGTCTTCAGTTCCCCTAACATGAGCTCTGTCATGGGCTCGGTTCCGCCCTCGGAGAGGGGGGTGGCGTCGGGGGTGCGTGCCACCTTCTTCAACGTGGGGTACGTCCTGAGCTTCAACGTCGCGCTGCTCGTGATGACAGCGGTGCTGCCGTACTCGACCATAACCGCGGTGATATCCTCTGGCAACCCAGCCGCCATCGCGGGCTTGGACAAGACCCTGTTCGCCAGGGGCATCGATTACGCCTTCGAGGTCTCCGCCGTGATCAACGCCGTTGCCATCCTCCCTTCGGTCCTCAGAGGGAAGCGATCCGCCGCCCTCCCAGAAGGAAGGCCCGGTCCCCTCGGCGGCTTCGAGCCAGAGTGACCATCCCCGGGCCCCTCCGTCTAGATTCAAATAGCGGGGTCGGGTCGCCGGCAGTCAGCCGTTATGCCACTAGAGAGCCTTGACCGCGTCCGAGAGAAGTTCGACTCTCCCTTTGGGAAGGCGACGGTCTACAACATCCTCAAGTTGAAGGACCTCGGCTACGACGTCGAGCGTCTCCCGTATTCGATACGCATACTTCTTGAAAACGCCGCCCGACACTCGGGGAAGGTCGGCGGCGCGTTGGAGGCGGTCCACGCGCTCGCCCAGTGGCCTAACTCCATAGGAAGGGAGACCCCGTTCATGCCCCACAGGGTGCTCCTTCAGGACTACACCGGAGTCCCCCTGGTGGTGGACCTGGCGGGGATGCGGGACGCCGCCAAGGCTGCGGGGATCGACCCTGGCGCCATCAACTCGCAGGTCCCAGTCGACCTGGTCATCGACCATTCGATTCAGGTCGATGCCTGGGGGAGCGGTTCCGCCTTCTCGAGCAACCTTGAGAAGGAGTACGAGCGCAACGCCGAGCGCTATTCGCTCCTGAAGTGGGCGCGGACCGCCTTCAAGGGGATGAGGGTGTTCCCGCCGGGGAAGGGCATCTGCCACCAGTTCAATCTCGAATACCTCGCACAGGTGGTCGCGATGTCGGGGACGGGGGACGGGCTCGTAGCCTACCCGGACACGTTGGTGGGGGCCGATTCCCACACCACCATGGTGAACGGTCTTGGGTGCCTCGGATGGGGGGTCGGAGGGATTGAGGCCGAGGCGGTCATGCTCGGCGAGCCATACCACATGCCGATACCGAGCGTCTTCGGGGTCAAGTTCACCGGGGCGCTCCGTGAAGGGGTGACCCCCACCGACCTCGTCCTCGCCGTCACAGAGCGCCTGAGGGAGAAGAACGTGGTCGGCGCCTTCGTCGAGTACTTCGGCGAGGGGTACAGCCAGCTGTCGGTCCCCGACAGGGCGACCATAGGGAACATGTCCCCAGAGTATGGAGCGACCGCGGGCTTCTTCCCGGTGGACGGCGCTACCCTGACTTACTTGACCGGGACCGGCCGGCCGGCGAAGCAGGTGGAGCTCGTCTCTAGCTATGCGAAGCGGTGTGGGTTCTTCATGACCGACGTGGAACCGCGCTACACCGAAGTCATACGCATCGAGCTCGACAAGATAGAGCCGTCCATCGCTGGTCCCCGCAACCCAGAGGAGAGGCACGCCCTAGTGTCTGTCCCTTCCATGGCCAGGACGTTCGTGGCCGCAGGCGGCCACTCCTCAGGCCCAGCTCAGGCAGTCGTCCAGGCAGACAGCGCTCATTCCGGCCTGTCAGACGGGTCGGTAGTGATAGCGGCGATAACCAGCTGCACGAACACCTCGAACCCGACGGTGATGGTCGGGGCCGGCTTGATAGCGAAGCGGGCCGTGGAGGCCGGGTTGACGGTGAAGCCCTGGGTGAAGCCTAGTCTGGCCCCAGGCTCCACGGTGGTCACCGACTATCTCACGAGCGCGGGGCTCGTCCCCTCCCTGGAGAAGCTCGGCTTCTTCCTAGTCGGTTACGGGTGCACGAGCTGCATAGGCAACTCCGGGCCGCTGGCGCCCGAAGTCGAGAAGGAGATCAAGGAGCGGGACCTCTACGCCGTCGCCGCCCTGTCGGGGAACAGGAACTTCGAGGGGAGGATCCACCCACTCGCGAAGGGGTCGTTCCTCATGTCTCCGATGCTGGTGGTCGCCTACGCCCTCGCGGGGAGGATCGACTTCGACTTCTCGTCAACCCCTCTGGGCGTCGGCAAGGACGGGCGGCCCGTCTACCTGAAGGACCTTTGGCCGTCGATGAAAGACGTCAAAGACGCCGTCGAGAAGTGCCTCGACTCGTCTCTCTATGAGAGACGCTACGCTGACGCCATGAAGGGGGACGAAAGGTGGGAGAAGCTGGGGTCGTCCTCGGGGGATGTCTACGACTGGGACCCTTCGTCCACATACATCAGGCGCCCGCCGTGGTTTGACCCCGACCAGTCGGTCTCGGCGAAGCGCGACGTCAAGGGAGCGAGGGTGTTGGCCGTCTTCCGGGACAAGGTCACCACGGACCACATCTCCCCAGCGGGGATGATAGCGATCGACAGCCCTGCAGGCAGCTACCTCGGCGAGAGGGGAGTCGGCCTGCTCCAGATGTCCACCTATGGGAGCAGGAGGGGGAACCACGAGGTGCTGGTCAGAGGCGGATTCAGCAACATCAGGCTCCGCAACGTCCTGGCGAAGGGGAAGGAGGGGGGATACACCCAGCACTTCCCAGATGCCGAGGTCATGTCGATTTTCGACGCGGCGGAACGGTATGCCAGGGAGAGCGTGCCCCTTGTGATCCTAGCGGGCAAACAGTACGGTGCGGGGAGCTCCAGGGACTGGGCAGCCAAGGCCCCCAAGCTGCTGGGCGTCAGGGCGGTCATCGCAGAAAGCTTCGAGAGGATCCACCGGAGCAACCTGGTCGCCATGGGGGTGATCCCCCTCCAGTTCAAGGACGGTGAGGGGGTAGAGCGGCTCGGGCTCACAGGTGAGGAGGTCATAGACATCGTCGGCATCGAGCGGATGGACGGGCCGAAGGACTCCGTCGAGGTGGTCGCGAAAGGGAGCTCAGGGGAGAAGAGGTTCAGCGTCCTCGCCAGGGTGGACAACGCCATCGAGATGGAGTACCTCCGGTCGGGCGGCGTCCTCCCGTATGTCTTCGGGCGACTCCCCAAATCCGTACACTGACAAAACCGTTTTAACCGCCTCGGGCCCGTCTTTTCTCCAATGAACAGGGAGCAGCTGGTGTACGTCGACGGGAAGTTCGTCGAGCGCTCGAAGGCTGTGGTCTCCGTGTTCGACCACGGGCTCCTCTACGGGGACGGAGTCTTCGAGGGGATCAGGGCCTACGACGGGAGCGTCTTCAGGCTCGCCGACCACGTCGACCGGCTGTTCGACTCGGCCAAACTCATTCGGCTCAAGATCCCGCTTGCCAAGCACGAGGTGACCGAGGCGGTCTTGGAGACCCTGCGCAGGAACGGCCTCAGGGACGCCTACGTCAGACTGGTGGTGACCAGAGGGTCGGGGGACCTGGGGGTCAATCCTGCGCTGTGCACGAACCCGACCGTATTCATCATCGCGGAGCCGATGGCCAGCACCCTGGGGCCGAAGGAGCCGAAGGTGGTCAGGATGACGTACTCGTCCTACAGGAGGGACGCCGTCGACGGCACGTCCCATGAGATAAAGTCGCTCAACTACATGAACAGCATCCTCGCGAAGATAGAGGCCACCAGTGCCGGGGCCGACGACGCGATAATGCTCGACCACAGGGGGTTCGTATCAGAGGCCACCGTGAGCAACATATTCTTGGTCAAGGATGGGAGGCTGTCGACCCCTTCCTCTGCTGCAGGTATCCTACATGGGATAACCAGAGCCTACATCATCGCTCTCTGCTCCGACCTCGGACTGGAGGTCGAAGAAAGGGACATCACACCATTCGAGCTCAACACCGCCGACGAAGTCTTCCTCGTGGGGACCAAGGCGGAGGTCCTCGCGGTCGGCTCCATCAGCGGCGTGAGCATCGGGACCGGCGGCGCAGGACAGGTGACGAAGAGGCTCTACGCAGAGTTCTCCAAGGCAGTGCGCAAGCCTGAGGAGGGGACGTCCGCCTACGAGGCCGAACAGGTGAGCGCCTGACGAGCGGCAGTTCTCCTATTATGTCGCCGTCCCCGCCCTTCCCGCTCTGATAACCCCACCATACGACCCGAAGAGCATGTTTTCTCACCCTGAATAGAACCAGGAGCTGAAAGACTGCTGTTTTCAGTCAGAGGATCCTCACCGGTGGCGCGCTCCGGAGTGCGGTCAGGCCTTCGTAATATCTAAATACGTGCTCAAAAGCGCTCTTCAAGGGGCCCTGTTCCGTGTATTGTTCGAGCGAGGTAGTCTGTATTATCAATGGAGGTAAGACGGCATAGCAGAGGCGAAGGCCGCTCCCAAGAAGACGACGAGAAGGAAGAAGGTAGAGGACGAGGTCCCGGCCTTCAAGGTCAGCACGCACTTTCTGATTCCGAAGCATGAGCTCCTTACCAAGGAAGAGGCAGCCCAGGCCGTCGCCAGGTTCAACGCGTCACCGTCGCAGTTCCCATATATCCAGTCGACAGACTCGATAGTCAAGGAGATCGGCGCGAAGCCCGGAGACTTCGTCAGGATCACCAGGACCAGCGAGACCGCAGGCTCCAGCGTGTACTACAGGTACGTGGTGCAGGGATAGAGATTGAGCAGACAGATAGCGAACAACTCCTGGGTGATACTGAGCGACCTCCTGCAGAGGGAAGGGGTGGCGCGTCAGCACCTTAACAGCTACAATGAGTTTGTGACCAGGGGCCTCCAGAACATAGTCGACGAGATAGGCGAGGTCGAGGTGGAGACCGTCAGCACCCCCTACAGGATAAAGTTCGGCAGAGTGACCCTCGGGTCACCCAGAGTAGTGGAGATAGACGGCTCCGTGAGCAGCATACTCCCAATGGAGTCGAGGCTGCGGAACCTCACCTATTCTGCCCCGATCCTGCTCGAAATGACCATCGAAGAGGAAGGTCTCCCCCGCGACACCACCCGCCAGCACATCGGCGACCTCCCTGTCATGGTGAAGAGCGAGCTCTGCCCGCTCTCGAACCGCTCGAGGGACCAGCTCGTAGAGTCTGGAGAGGATCCCAACGATCCCGGGGGATACTTCATCATCCACGGGGCAGAGAGGGTGATCGTAGGGCTCGAGGACCTCTCGCCAAACAAGATTCTGGTAGACGCGGAGAAGCTTGCAGGGGCCACCACCTACAAGTCTCGGGTGTACTCTTCCGTCGTTGGGTACAGGTCAAAGCTTGAGCTGACGCTCAAGCAGGACGGCGCAATCAACGTCAAGGTTCCAAGCTGCCCGGTGGACCTCCCCTACGTGATAGTAATGCGCGCCCTCGGGATAAAGTCGGACAAGGACATCGCCGACGCGGTCTCACCCAAGCCCGAGATCCAGGACCTCCTGGAGGTCTCCTTCGACAAGGCGAGCGAAGCGCCCACGGGGAAGGACGCCCTCGTGTTCATCGGGAACAGGGTCGCCCACGGGATGCTCGAGGAGTTCAGGGTGAAGAGGGCCCTGTCTATGCTCGATTGGGGGCTGCTGCCGCACCTGGGCAAGACGGAGGACAAACGCTTCGACAAGTCGATGTTCATGGGCGAAGCCGCCTGCAAGCTGCTCGAGCTGAGGCTCGGGTGGATAGAGGCGGACGACAAGGACCACTACGGGAACAAGGTGATCAAGTTTGCGGGACAGATGCTGGCAGACCTCTTCAGGACCGCCTTCCGCAACCTGGTGAGGGACATGAAGTACCAGCTCGAAAGGACGGGCCAGAAGCGGGGAGGCAATGTAGTCGGCGCCGCCATCAGGACGGGCATAATCACTGACAAGCTCAACAACGCCATAGCGACCGGGAACTGGGGGAGGGGGAAGGTCGGGGTGACGCAGCTCCTCGACAGGACCAACTACCTCAGCACCCTGAGCCACCTGAGGCGTGTCCAGTCCCCGCTGAGCAGGAGCCAGCCGAACTTCGAGGCGAGGGACCTCCACGCGACCCACTTCGGCCGAATATGCCCGTCTGAGACCCCTGAAGGGGTGAACTGCGGCCTGGTGAAGAACCTAGCGCTCTCGGCCATCATCTCCGTGAGCGTCCCGTCGCAGGAAGTCGAAGAGAAGCTCTGGGAACTGGGCGCCAGGCAGATCCGAGACTCAGACCAGAAGCTGCAGGTGGATGGCTGCAGGATATTCATGGACGGGAGGTTCTTGGGATACGTCGACGACGGGGAGCGCCTCGCGAAGGCGTTCCGGAAGCTCAGGCGCGAGGGGCAGATCAACCCCGGCGCCAGCGTCTTGTATGTCTCCCCGGTGAACGAGAACGCCTACCCGCGGGTCTACATCAGCCTGAGCTCAGGGAGGGTCCTCAGACCGCTGGTCCTGGTGGAGAGCGGCCGCCCGCTGCTGAACCCCGAGCTCATCGACAAGGTCAGCACGGGGCAGCTGTCTTGGAGGGACCTGGTGGACCAGGGCGTCATCGAGCTAATCGACGCCAACGAGGAGGAGAACTGCCTCGTCTCCATGGGGGCCGACGACGTCCTGACAAAGAACAGCCACATGGAGCTCTTCCCCGCGGCCATGTTCGGGATCGCCGCTTCCATAATCCCATACCCGGAGCACAACCAGTCGCCAAGGAACACCTACGAGTCGGCCATGGCGAAGCAGAGCCTGGGCTTCAGCTCGCCTACCTATCCGATCTCGCCTCACGTGAGGCAGCACCTGCTCGTCAGCCCGCAGGCGCCCGTGGTGCGGACCAGGACCCTGGACCTGCTCAGGATAGACGAGCGTCCCCTGGGGACGAACTGCGTGGTCGCCGTTCTCTCGTTCGAGGGTTACAACATAGAGGACGCCATCATCATGAACAAGTCCAGCGTCGAGAGGGGCATGTCTCGTTCATTCTTCTACAGGCTCTACGAAGGCGAGGCCAAGCAGTACCTCGGTGGGATGCGCGACACCTTCGAGGTCCCGGCGGCCGACTCCAACATACGCGGCTACAGAGGGGAGAAGTTCTACCGGCTCCTTGAGGGGGACGGAGTGGTCGCCCACGAGTCGCAGGTGACCGGCGGGGACGTTGTGGTCGGTAGGACCAGCCCTCCAAGGTTCATGGAGGAGTACAAGGAGTTCGAGATTAAGGGGCCGTACAGGCGGGACACGTCGGTCGCCGTCAGGCCATCCGAGACCGGCGTGGTGGACTCCATCTTCATGACCGAGAATGTCGAGGGAGGAAAGATGTTCAAGGTGAGGGTCAGAGACATGAGGGTCCCCGAGATAGGAGACAAGTTCGCGTCAAGGCACGGCCAGAAGGGGGTCATCGGGCTGGTCGTCCCCCAGGAGGACATGCCCTACACCGCCGAGGGGATTGTCCCGGATGTGATAATCAACCCGCACGCGTTCCCGTCGAGGATGACCGTCGGTCAGTTCATCGAGTCCATCGCAGGCAAGGCCGCCGCATTCCGGGGCTCGCCCGTCGACGGCTCCGCCTTCGCAGGGGAGAGCATCGAGGAGATGGAGAAGGTCCTCAGGGCGAAGGGGTTCGAGCCAACAGGGAGGGAAGTCATGTACGACGGGAAGACTGGGAAGAAGTTCGCGGCCGACGTCTTCGTGGGTGTCGTCTACTACCAGAAGCTGCACCACATGGTTGCGGACAAGATCCACGCGCGAGCAAGAGGACAGGTGCAGATGCTCACCAAGCAGCCTACCGAAGGGAGGGCCCGCGGAGGCGGCCTCAGGTTCGGGGAGATGGAACGGGACTGCCTGATCGCCTACGGGGCGTCCATGGTACTCAAGGACAGGCTGCTCGACGAGGCTGACAAGACTGAGATTTACGTCTGCGAGAAGTGCGGCCTGATTGCCTACTACGACGCGAAACAGAGGAGATACACCTGCAAGATAGACGGCGACCAGGCGAAGATATCCACGGTGGTAGTCGCCTACGCGTTCAAGCTGCTGCTCCAAGAGATGATGAGCCTGAACATAGCACCGCGGCTCCAGCTGAAGGACAAGGTGTAGAGACATGTCAATGGAACAGGCGCTCAAGACCATCGGCGGGATCAACTTCGCAGTCTTCTCCCCCGCGGAGGTCAGGAAGTACTCAGTCGCCGAGATAACTCAGCCGGAGACCTATGACGAAGACGGGATGCCGGTCCAGGGGGGGCTCATGGACAGCAGGCTCGGGACCCTCGAGCCGGGACAGAAATGCGGTACCTGCGGAGGGACAGCGGGCAGGTGCCCGGGTCACTTCGGCCACGTCGAGCTGGCCGAGCCGGTCCTCCACATCGCGTTCGTAGATGAGATCAACAGGTTGGTCCAGACGACCTGCAGGTCCTGCGGAAGGATACTCCTCCCGCAGCAGGAGCTGGACGCCTACCAGACGAAGCTGACGAGCCAGACAGACTATACCCCGTCCCTGGTGGCGGCGGTGGCCAAGGAGATCATCACGAAGGCGAAGAAGGTCAAGCTCTGCCCGCACTGCGGGAAGCAGCAGTACCAGATCGAGTTCACGAAGCCGACCATCTTCCACGAGATCACCGAGGAAGGGGGGGCGACCCGCCTGCTCCCGGTGGCGATCCGCGAGCGCCTGGAGAGGATAAACAACGACGACCTCGGGCTCCTCGGGTTCAACTCCAAGGCGGCCAGGCCAGAGTGGTTCGTGCTGCAGGTGCTCCAGGTCCCTCCGCTCACGGTCCGCCCGTCCATTACGCTGGAGTCTGGCATCAGGTCGGAGGACGACCTCACCCACAAGGTGGTGGACATCCTCAGGGTCAACCAGCGGGTACGCGAGTCCAAGGAGTCGGGCACCCCGCACCTGATCGTCCAGGACCTGGTCGACCTCCTTCACTATCACGTCACCACATACTTCGACAACGAAGTCTCAGGGATCCCCCAGGCACACCACAGGTCCGGGAGGCCGCTGAAGACCCTCAGCCAGAGGCTGAAGGGGAAGGAGGGGCGCTTCAGAGGGTCGCTGTCGGGGAAGAGGGTCGACTTCTCCAGCCGCACTGTGATCAGCCCTGACCCAAACCTCGACATAGGGGAAGTAGGGGTGCCGTTCGAGGTGGCGAAGAAGCTGACCATACCAGAGAAGGTCTCCCCGTTTAACATCAATCATCTGAAGGACCTGGTCAACAGGGGCCCCTTCGAGCACCCCGGCGCTAACTATGTCATAAGGCCGGACGGCGTGAAGATCAGGCTCGACTTCGCCAGCGACAGGAAGGCGCTGGCAGACTCGCTCACCCCAGGGTATATAGTAGAAAGGCACCTGATGGACGGGGACATCGTCCTCTTCAACAGGCAGCCGTCGCTCCACAGGATGTCAGTCATGGCGCACTTCGTCCGGGTGCTCCCGTTCAGGACCTTCAGGCTCCACCCCTCGGTCTGCCCTCCTTACAACGCTGACTTCGACGGGGACGAGATGAACCTCCACGTTCCCCAGAGCGAGGAGTCTCGGTCCGAGGCGCTCATGCTGATGAGGGTGCAGGACCAGATACTCTCGCCAAGGTACGGGGGGCCCATCATCGGAGGAATCAGGGACTTCATCACAGGCGCGTTCATGCTCACGCGGGATGAGGCCGCCCTCACCCCGGCGGAGTTCTCCAACCTCGCCCTTGTCGGGGATTACGTCGGGGACCTCCCGGAGCCAGCGGTGAAGGGGACGCATCCCACATACACGGGCAAGCAGCTCTTCTCCCTCTTCCTCCCCAAGGGGATGAACTACGTCCTCACCTCGAAGTGGGCCAAGGCCCAGAGGACCGGGGCCACCAACGACGTGGTCATACGTGACGGCGAGCTGATCTCCGGGGTCGTCGACAAGGCAGTCATAGGGGCCGAGGAGCCTGACTCCCTGCTGCACAGGATCGCCAAGGACTACGGCAACGAAGAGGCCCGCAACTTCCTTAATTCGATACTGAAGGTGCTCAAGACCTTCCTCACCCGCAGGGGCTTCACCTACGGGTTCAACGAGCTCGAGCTCCCCACCGAGGCCAAGCAAGGGATCACCGACGCCCTCGACGAGGCTTATGCCAGCGTCACAGACCTCCAGAAGAAGTACAAGACCGGTTCGCTGCAGCTGACCAGAGGGCTCTCGGCGGAGGACACCCTCGAGGCGTACATAGTCAACGAGCTCGCGAAGGCCAGGGACAAGGCAGGGAGGATAGCCGACAAGGCCTTCCCCGCGGAGAATTCAGGCATGATCATGGCCAGGACCGGAGCCAGGGGGTCGAGCCTCAACGTCGGCCAGATGACTGCGGCCCTGGGGCAGCAGTCCGTCCGCGGCAAGAGAATCAGCCACGGCCTGAAGGGGAGGGCGCTGAGCCACTTCGCCTGGAACGACCCGTCCCCCACCGCCAAGGGGTTCGTCAAGAGCAACTACAGAGACGGCCTCTCCCCGACTGAGTTCTTCTTCCACGCGATGGGCGGCCGCGAGGGCCTCGTCGACACTGCGGTCAGGACCCAGCAGAGCGGCTACATGCAGAGGAGGCTGGTCAACGCCCTGGAGCACCTCAAGGTCGAGTACGACCTCACGGTGAGGGACCCACACGGCCACGTCATCCAGTTCCTCTACGGCGAGGACGGCGTCGATCCCGCTAAGAGCGACCACGGGCGCCCCATCAACCTGGACAGGCTGATTGAGACCGAGGAGCTGTCGCGTAAGTCGAAGGCGAAGACCAGCGAGGAGGGACTGGAGACGCTCCTGAAGAAGTACCAGTCCTCGCTCAACGAAAGGCTGGTCAAGGAGCTGAGGGACAAGCTCGGAGACTCTCATCTCACGGACGAAGGGCTCAAGGAGTCCATGGAAAGGGTGGCCGAGGCCCTCGACTACTCGAGGGTCGAGCCTGGCGAGGCGTCGGGCATAGTCGCCGCCCAGTCCATAGGGGAACCAGGCACCCAGATGACACTCAGGACCTTCCACTTCGCGGGGGTCCGCGAGAGAGACGTCACCCTGGGGCTGCCGAGGCTGATGGAGCTGGTGGACGCCCGCAAGATCCCGGCGAAACCGTCCATGGACATCTACCTGACCAAAGACTATGCTGCCCAGAACGAGAAGGCGGTCAAGGTGGCGAAGGAGATACTCTTCACCAAGGTCGGGAACGTCGTTGCCTTCAGCGAGGTCGACCCCACGGAGGGGATCAAGCTTCACCTCAACCCAGAGATGATGGCCGACAGGGACACGAACCCGGAGGAGATCGCCAAGGTGATAGAGACCGGGAAGCGGAAGGTCCAGCAGGACAAGAAGAACGCGAACATCATCCACGTCAGCATGCCTGACGCCGACCTCTCGGCCCTGTTCACGCTCAGGAACAAGATCCTCAACATGAAACTGAAGGGAATCCCCGGGATCACCCGGGTCACGGTGGTGAAGGAGGGGGAGGAGTGGTTCATACAGACCTCAGGCTCGAACCTGGGCAAGGTCGTGCAGGTCCAGGGGGTCGACCCGAGCAAGGTATACACCAACAACGTCCACGAGGTAGCCCAGGTCCTCGGCATCGAGGCTGCCCGCGCCACTCTCGTGAGGGAGCTCATGAGCACCCTGGACGAGCAGGGGCTCGAGGTGGACATCCGCCACATCTTCCTGGTGGCTGACCTGATGACCTCCAAGGGGTACATCCAGCAGATAGGAAGGCACGGCATCGCAGGGACCAAGAGCAGCGTCCTCGCCCGGGCCGCCTTCGAGATCACGGTCCCGACCCTCGCCGAAGCCGCGGTCAAGGGGGAGGTCGAGGACCTGAAGGGGGTCACCGAGAACGTCATCGTCGGGCTCCCGATACCGGTGGGGACCGGGATGATCGACCTCTACATGAGCTGATAGAGAATGGTGGACAGCGCCCAACTCTCCAAAGCGGTAAAGGATTCCATGAAGGCCGGGAAGACGGCGGTCGGCGCCAAGGAGAGCATAGCAGCAGTGAAAGGGAGCAAAGGCGTCCTCATAACGAGGTCCATCCCTCATGACCTGGGCGAGAAGCTCAGGGAGGAGGCGAAGAAGCACGGGGTCCCGGTCGTCGAACTGACCCAGACGTCAGCGGAGTTGGCGCGGCTTGTGGGGAGGCCATACAAGGTCTCCGCCATGGCGCTCAGGAACGTGAGCGACACCGACGTCAAACAGCTGATGCGGTGATCCTCCAGGTGCCAGAGATCAAGCTCTCATCCGACGAGCTCTCCCTGATGTCCATGTTCCAGGGGATGACTGGGGCCACGGCCAGGGACTGCGTCATAGACGAGAAGAGGGACCGGGTCATCTTCGTGGTCGCCCAGGGACAGATGGGCCTCGCCATAGGCAAGGAGGGCGCTTCTGTCAAGAAGATCGAGCGGGCGGTGAGGAGGTCCGTCGAGGTGGTTGAATGGGCCGACGACGTGGAGGGATTGGTCAAGAACGCGCTGGGCGCGAAGTCCGTCCAGGAGGTGCGCGTCAGCGAGAGGCCGGATGGCACCAAGGCGGTGGTCGTGGTAGTCGACTCGAGGAAGAAGGGGGCTGTCCTCGGGCTGGGGGGGAAGAACGCCGAGAAGGTCAGGCTCCTCGCCAGGCGCTACTTCGACGTGAGCAATCTGCAGATAACGTCCGAGTTTCTTTGAAAGCTCTATATACGATGGGAAAAGGCGGCGTCTGAAGCATGTCCGGTTCGCCACGCGGAGAGTTCGCAGCGAGGCAGGTCTCGCTCAAGCGCCAGAGGTTCCGCTGGTCGAACAAGTGGTACAAGAGGCGGAAGCTCGGGCTCGACTACAAGGCAGACCCACTAGAAGGCGCCCCCCAGGCCAGAGGCATCGTACTTGAGAAGGTGGGCGTGGAGTCAAAGCAACCCAACTCGGCCATCAGGAAGTGCATCCGATGCCAGATAGTCAAGAACGGGAAGCAGGTCACGGCCTTTCTCCCGGGCGACGGCGCGCTGAACTTCGTGGACGAGCACGATGAGGTCGTCCTTCAGGGCATAGGCGGGTCGATGAAGAGGGCCATGGGGGACATCCCCGGGGTCCGCTGGACGGTGTTCAAGGTGAACGGTGTTTCGCTCAACGAGCTGGTCTACGGCCGCAAGGAGAAGCCGAGGAGATAGGCATGAGCAAGCAGGCGCTCGAGTATCCGAACCTCCTCCTCTGGGAACGGTGGGACCTGACCGGGGTCAAGGTCGAGGACCCGGGGCTCCAGACGGTGATCAACGTGAGGCCGATCCTGATCCCTCACTCGGGGGGGAGGCACGAGCACAAGAAGTTCGGGAAGACCAGGGTCAACATAGTCGAAAGGCTGGTGAACGAGATGATGCACTTCGGGAAGAAGTACGCGAAGAACACGGGGCGGATGGGGGGCAAGAAGCAGAAGGCGATGAACGTGGTCAAGACCTCCTTCGCCATCATCGAGCTCAGGACAGGCCAGAACCCGGTGCAGCAGCTGGTGAAGGCGATAGAGAACTCCTCTCCCAACGAGGATACCACGAGGCTGAGCTACGGCGGCGTCGTCTACCACCAGTCGGTGGACATCGCGCCAGTGAGGAGGGTCGACCTCGCCCTGAGGTTCATCTCCGAGGGGGTCAGGGAGTCGGCGTTCAACTCCGTGAAGTCAGTGGAAGAGGTGCTGGCGGACGAGATCATCCAGGCCGCCTCCGGCGACTCCAACAGCTACGCGGTCAAGAAGAAGAACGAGCAAGAGCGCGTGGCAATGGCTTCGAGGTAGTCGGCCTCTAGCGTCACCTCCGGGGACAAGGAAGCCGGACTGCGTTCAACCGGACGTCTCTTTCGCCGCTCTGGAGGGGAGCCGCTTGGTGGCGACCCAGCGGCGCCTCGCTTCTCCTCCCCTGTCTCAAGATGGAACGATATGCGCCAGCGCCCGCCGAAGATCCCGTTGTGCTTCTCTATGAGGCGGGCGAACGCGGCCCAGGTGCCGGGTCCCAGGGCTTCGACGCCAGGGGCATGGAAGAGGACCCGCAAACGCCTCGGCGGTCAGTAAGAGTGTTTCCACGGCTGGCGGCGTCGGCCCGCGGGCGTTCGCCTAGGGCGCGCTCTTCTTCCAGATGGGCCCGTCTTTCTCGTCGTCTTTCCTCAGGGCCTGGCCCCGGAGCTCGTTCTCCATCTCGGGGGGCTCGGCGACCATCGCCGAGGGCCTGGACAGGAACGACCTGGTCAGCTGCAGCACCTGAGGGGCCCTGAAGCTCTGGAGCCTGTGGCTCATGCGGAAGTCATACCTCGGGTCCCTGGCCACCGCCTCCAGCACCTCAAGCCTCGAAGTCCCGATGGCGTCCCTCAGGAGGTACCCCGCCTTCAGTTGCGTGACCATGTCGTCCTCTGCGTAGATTATCAGCGTCGGCTTCCTCAGCGCTTGCAGCCTGGGGAGCTGTTCCGTGTCATAGGCGCTGGCGACCAGCACCAGCGAGCTCACCGAGTCGGGCCACTCCAAGGCGTATTCGAGGGCGACCTGACCTCCCCACCCGCCTCCGAGCATCGCGGCCCGGTCCACCCCGAGCTTGTCCGCCAGGTCCTTGAGCATGCGCGCCTGGCCGCCGTGGTCCGGGGTCTCAGTGGGCCTCGAGGACTTCCCGTGGCCCAGCAGGTCAGGGGCGATGACCCGGTAGGTGTCGGCTAGGGGGAGCAGCGGCTCCCACACCCTCCAGCTCTCCCGGGGCTCGCTGCCGTGGAGCATGAAGAGCGGTTCGCCGTTCCCCGCCGAGGCGTAGTTGACCTTGTACTCCCCGACCTCGACCTCCTTCTCGGCTGGTTCCAACTTCGACACGCCCAGTCTGGGTCTCCTTACTAACCTTTGCACTCTCAGCCTTTGACGAAGGACGCCTTGAACGCTGCCCTGTTCGCCCGCGCCGCCTCTGCAGCGGTGAAAACTCCGTTCCTGACAAGGAAGTCCACCTCTCCGCGGAGGTTGGTCTTCAGCATCTCGGGCCCGTCGGTGTTGATCGTGTACCTCACCCCATGAGCCTTCAGGGCCGCGAAGACCCTCTTCAGCTCCGCGGTCCCCTTCAGGACCCCTGTGTTCAGGTTCGAAGTGGGGCAGACCTCGAGGACTGCGCCCCTCTCCGCCAGCATCTCCATCGTCTCCTCGTCTTCGGTCGCCCTCACCCCGTGGCCGATCCTGTCAGGCTCCAGGCGCCCAAGGACCTCGCGGACCGACTCCGGCCCTTCGTCCTCGCCCGCATGCACAGTGAGGCCCAGGCCTGCCTTCCTAGCCCGCCTGTACGTCGCCGCGTAGTCAGCGTACCTGAACCCTCTTGCGGAGGGCCCCGCCATGTCGATCCCCACCACTCCCCTGTTGGAGAAGAGGACGGCCTTGTCGACCAGTATCTCGTTCAACTTCCGGTCGAACGTCCTGTCCAGGCAGACGATGAGGCCCGTCCTGACAGGATACTCCAGCGACGCCCTGTCCAGTCCTCTGACGGCCGCCATCATGATCTGGTCCAAGTCCTGCTCACCCCCCTGTTCCTCTTCATGGGGTTGAAGCGCAGCTCGAGGAGCGTGATGTTGTTCTTCCTGTACGCCCCGGCGATGGTCTGGTGCACCGACCTCTCGATCGCGAGCGGGCTGGACTGGATGAGCTCTGTCCAGTGGAACAGCGCGACGTACTCCTCGAAGGTCTTCCCCTTGGCCCCGTCCACGTGACCATGTCCACGAACTTCCAGTAGTCCTTGGTCGGGAGCCTGATCCCCTGGGCGTGTGCTATCTCCCAAATCACGGCCGGGTCCACCGACCCTCCGAGGTGGACGTGCAGCTCCGCAAGCTCCGTCCTTGGTCCGGGTCGAGCCATGGCCCTCACTGTGGCTCAATGGTGGCGGGGGGCTTGGACGAGAGGTTGTAGGCCACGGCCACCGCCCCATGCACCTCGTTGGTTATCCTGCTCGAGATCCTCTCCAGGGTCGCCGGGTCGAGCCTGCTCCAGTCGGCGGTCATCCCGTCCACCGACTTTACCACCTTCACCGTGACCTGGAACCCGTACTTCCTCTCGTCCCCCAGGACGCCCGTGACCCTGTCGTCCCCGACGTAGGCGAACGCCTGCCACGCCTGCGAGTATGCCCCGGCCTCTTCCAGGACTTCCTCCACGATCTTGCTCGCCTCCCTGCAGACCGCGAGCTTCTCCCCGGTGACCTCGCCCAGGACCCTCACCGCCAGCCCTGGTCCGGGGAACGGATGCCTCCTCAGGGCGGTCTCGGGGAGGCCGAGGAGCGCCCCGAGCTCCCTGACCTCGTCCTTGTACAGCTCCCTGAGCGGCTCTACCACGTGCATCGACAGCCCCGGCGGCAGCCCGCCAACGTTGTGATGCGTCTTGATCACCGCCGCGGGGCCGGACGACCTCCCGCTCTCTATCACATCGGGGTACAGCGTCCCCTGGGCCAGGTGCTCGAATGGGCCCTCCGTGCTCGCGAACTCCTCGAAGACTTCGGCGAACGTCTTCCCCACCACCATCCTCTTCTGTTCGGGGTCAGATGCCCCCTTCAGGCCTCCCAGGAACCTCTCAGAAGCGTCGATGAACGCCACGCTCAGCCCGAGGTCCCTTCCTAGGGTCGCCTCCACCTTCTCCCTCTCGCCCGCCCTGAGAAGCCCGGTGTCGATGAAGACGCACCTGAGCCGCTGCCCGACCGCCCTCGATAGGATCGCAGCCGCGACCGAGGAGTCGACCCCGCCTGAGACAGCGCACAGGACCCTCCCCTCGAGCTTCGACAGCTCCTCCACCGACCGCTGGAGGAATCCCTGCATGCTCCACTTCCGCTCGGACCCGCAGACGTCCAGGACGAAGTTGGCCAGGATGGTCTCCCCCATGTCGGTGTGAGAGACCTCGGGGTGGAACTGGACGCCGTACTGCCGTCCCCCCGAGAGCCTGACCGCCGCGTAGGGGGACCCGTCGGACGCCGCCAGGACCTCCATCGTCGGCGAGATCTTGGTGGCCGAGTCGGAGTGGCTCATCCAGGCCTCCAGCCCCCCGCCCCCCACCCCTTTGAACAGCCCCCCGCCTTCGGTTATCCTGACCCTGGACCTGCCGTACTCCCTCCTTCCGGCTCGTGCAACCTCCCCGCCGTGGGCCTTCACCATGAGCTGGTAGCCATAGCAGATGCCCAGGATGGGGAGCTCCCCGGCGAAGATCCCCGGGTCTGCCGTGGGCGCACCGGGGGCGTAGACACTGTACGGACCTCCGGAGAGGATCGCCCCTGCCACCCCCAGCTTCTCCAGCTCTGCCAGGGTCGTCTGATGAGGGAGCAGTGCGGCGTACACTCCGAGCCCCCTCACCCTGCGGCAGATCAGGTGAGCATACTGTCCCCCGAAGTCGAGGACAGCTATCCCTCCAGCGAGGTCTGGCTCCATCACCTCACCTCGATGGAGTGGGCCCCGAGCTCCGTGGCGCCGACCGCGCTGACCGAGCCGAAGGACGCCTTGGTCCACATCTCCTGCACGCTCTTCGCTCCGGCATAGCCGAAGGCCGCCCTGAGCCCGTTCTCCATCCTGGCCACGACCCCCTCGGCCCCTCCGACGTAGGGGACGTAGGCCTCCACCCCCTCGTCCAGGCCCTTAGCCAGGACGCTGTACCTGTCGATGGCGAACCTGGCCTTCCGCGCCGCTGCGCTGGCCATGCCTCTGTGGACCTTGTATTTCTTACCCTTCCTCGTGACCCGCTGGCTCGGGGACTCATCCGTCCCGGCGAGCATCGAGCCGAGCATCGCAACCGAAGCCCCGGCGGCGAAGCCCAGGACCGCGTCCCCGGGTCCCCTTATCCCTCCGTCGACCACTATCGGTATGTCCATGCCTCTCTCCTCCATGGCGCTGGCCACCTGGGCGACGGCGAAGAGGGTCGGCGCCCCCACCCTGGTGACCTCTGATGTGATGCATATGGAGCCCGAGCCGATGCCTGCCCTGAATCCGTCGACCCTGGGGAGCTCGTCGACTATGTCGAAGGCGGCCTGCCTCGTCCCCACGTTGCCCGCGATGAAGTCAGAGGACAGGTCGGGGATCGCCTTCCTGGCCGCTTCCATGACCTTGGTGGTGTGGAAGTGGGCGACGTCGGCTACCAGGAAGTCGACAACCCTGTCCAGGGCCCTGCACCTCTCCGGGTCGAGGGGTGACACCGAGGCCCCGACCAGGGGTCTCCCCTTCCCGTCGATGCTCATCGCCTCGGTCTTGGCCGCTTTCACCTTCTTCGCCTGCCCCACCTGCCGCTCGACGGGCATGTTCCTATGTATCACCCCCGCCCCCAAGCCTGGCCAGCTCGAGGGCGAGCCTCCACTCGGTTACCGTGTCCATGGGGGACGAGACCAGGGGGACCTTCAGCCTGATGTTCTTGGTGAGCCTCGTCGAAAGGTCAATGCTGCCTGGCTCGGCTTCGCTCCTCCCGGGGAGGAGGAAGTCCCTGAAAGTGAAAACGTCCTGGGCGGCTTCAAGTTTCCCGAGGATGCTTCTTGGCAAGGTGGGGGCCTTGCCGAAGTGTGAACTCGCGTCTGGTATATCAACGCTCTCCTGTGTCTCCTTCAGTTGACTCGCGCAGCCGGTTCAGCTCTTCGTCCGCCTCGCCTGGCATCCTGACGCAGCCGCCGGCGCGGGTGGGGAGCCCGTGGAAGCGCCCGGGGTAGGCGAGATCAGTTTCGTGCCCCCTGCTCCCCAACGCGGTCAAAATCCTACAGAGGCTTATGTATGCGGCTGCCGGCTGCCGCACATGTCGCGTTTCGTCCTCGTCCCAGGCGCCTGGCTCGGCGCATGGGCCTGGAAGTACGTCGTGCCTCTCCTCGAGAGGGAGGGCCACAAGGCCTACCCGGTGACCCTCACGGGGATGGGGGAGAGGGCCCACCTGATGTCCAAGGACGTCGGCATGGAGACGGCGACACGCGACGTGCTCAACGTGATACGGTACAACGAGCTGGACGACTTCATACTCGTGGGGCACAGCTTCGCCGGCAAGGTGGCCGCGGCGGTGGCCGACAGCGCCCATGACAGGGTGTCGAAGGTGATCTACCTCGACGCCTTCAGGCCTGAGAGGGTCCGAGGGCCTCAGGGCAGCTTCGACCCGTCCAAGGAGTTTCCTTCACTCACCCCCGACTCGCTGGGGGTCCCGCTCACAGAGCAGACGGTAGACACCATAGGGAAGGACCTCGTGGGGGAGAAGAGGAAATGGATGATGTCCATGGCCACCCCCTGGCCTGTCAAGCTAGCCAAGGACCCGATAACCCTGTCCAAGGAATACGACCCGGTCAAGGAGGCATACGTCTTCTGCACCCTCGCAGGGGACCCGGTGGATGAGATCATCGCCGGGAAGTGGGGAAAGCTGGAAGGGCCATACAGGCTCATCGAGACGGGGCACTGGCCCATGATAACGGACCCCGAGGGGACTGCCCGTGACCTCATCGCCCTCTCGTAAGGTGTCATGAGAATGGCAGGGCCGGCTGTGAAGCCTTGAGCCCCAAGGCCTCGGGGGCGTCTTGGCTCCTCGGGGATGACCAGCCTTCGGTCCGGTATCTCGCCCTGACGGAGCTGCTCGGAAGGCCCCAGAGCGACTCTGAGGTCGCGGCGGCCAAAGCCTCCATCCCTGACCTGGGCTGGGCGAGCGAGATACTCGGCAGGCAGAAGCAGGAGGGATACTGGGAGGGCGGGCGCAGCCTCTACTGGCCGAAATACACCTCGACCAACTGGATGCTCCTGGTCCTCTCCGACCTGGGGCTCACGAAGGCGGACCCGAGGGTCGACAGGGCGTGCCGCCTGTGGGTCGACCGGTTCGCGGCCGAGGACGGCGGCTTCGTGGGATCCAGCAAGGGGGGCGCGAAGCACGGCCACCTCTGCACCACCGGGAACGCCGCCAGGGCCCTGGTCAGGTTCGGCTACGTCGACCACCCGAAGGTGAAGAGCGCCTTCGAGTGGTTCGTGAAGAGCCAGGCGCGCCTCGGAGGATGGTCCTGCTTCAACTACGGGGAGGCAGCCAGGGGTCGGAACCTGGACTCCTGGGAGCCGCTCAGCGCCTTCGCGGTCTATCCGAGACAGAAGTGGACCCGGGGTATGAAGGGCGCGGTCGAGAAGGGAGCAGAGTTCTTCCTGCAGCGGGAGCTGCACATTCAGGGGGACAGGTACGAGCCATGGCATCGGTTCCACTACCCGGTGCACTACTACTACGACCTGCTCGTGGGGCTCGAGTTCATGACAGCCCTCGGTTACACAGACGACAGGAGGATGGGCTACGCAATCTCTCTGCTGAAGAAGAAGCGAAGGCCGGACGGCAGGTGGCTGCTCGACGCGGTCCACCCTGACCCGGACAGCCCCCAGGGGGTGTGGAACAGGAGCCACCCGAAGCAGGCGGCCGTCCCCTTCGCCCTGGAGGAGCCCGGAAAGCCCAGCAAGATGGTCACCCTCAGGGCCCTGACCGTGTTGAAGCGCCTCGGGGAGTGGGCCCCGGCGTGAGGGCTGCGCTCAACCACTCGGCCCCGCTCGAGCAGGGTCGACGGCATGGAGGCCATCCCCCCGAAGGGCGCCCTCAGGGCATGCTCGCCGCGTGCGGATTCCCTCTCCACAACCGTTAACTAGCCTGGAGCCCCTGTTTGGGGGTCGACTTGCCTCCAGAACCAGGGTCGTTGTTCGGCGGTCTGCTGACCGTCTGCGTCAACGACGAGTACAAACGCGACAGGAAGGTCCTCGCCGAGGGGGCTCTGCTGGTCCTCCTGGGAGGGGCGAGCAGCTTCCTCACCGTCTACGCTCTGTCCGCGCTAGGGTCCCTGCTGTAAACTATTCAACCAAGCCGTAAAGGAATCCTGTCCCTGCCCGATTTACCGACTTTGGACGTCGATGGAGTCTATCGAAACAGCATGGGAAGAAAACTCATCCTGTTGGCATTCTGGCTCGTGGGCTACGCCCTGGGCTTCTTCGCCTGGCTCGTCAGGGCTCCGGTGATCTCGTTCATCGAGACATTCGGGCTGAGCTCTGACATGGCGGGGGCCCTGATCACGGGCTTCGCCGGTTCGCTGGTGATGCTCGTCGGCGTTGTCACCTGGAGCTACCTATCATCGAGCTAAGTCCTATAGCGCTCTAGAGCCTAAACGGACCCTCGGTGACCTCCCTTCTTTAATCGAGAACAAAGCGGGACCCTTCTCACACTACGCGAATCAATACTCAACGAAAGAACAACGGCATAGATGCCACGGAACACCACGAAACGCAAAGCTGTGGAACCTACACGAGACCATAAGACAGGACAAGGCGATGCAACAGTACTTCGCAGTCCTTGGAAACAGGCGCAGGAACGATGGTATCATATCGGCAAACAGTTACCGAACAGCACCAGCTGCCTGCAGGGCATTCCTCGACTACCTCGGAATAAGGATCACGACGAATGCGTTGTCGGAGCTGATTGCCCAGACGAAAAAGCAACACAAGAAGGACAACATGGACACCAATGACGCCATACTACGGTTCGCGTCGCTTCCACCAGTGCCTCAGCATTCGACCCTCGCATCATTCGTGAAGGGAGTCTTCAGGTCGATGCAGGACTTCGATAGACTAACGAGAGAGATGCTAGTATATGGCAAGAAGTATAGTGAAATCATAATCCCCTACATCAATGCCGGGGGCTTGTCTAACGAACAACTTGACACAGCTCTTCAGCTACTATCCGAACACTACCCTCAAGTCAAGAGCTGCTTTCCGCTCAACCGCGCAGATTTGACCTAGGACTCAATACTCCGAACGTTAGAGGTCCAATCTGGATTAGACCATGCTGCAGGGAGGACGGGGGTAACAGCCACAAGCCGCCGACCCTGCTCGACCCTATCCAAGCGAAGACCACTGCTATACCTCTCGTACCAGTTCTCTTGAGTCGGCTTCTTGACGATTTCCAAGAGCCTACAATAGCTTGCTTCAACGCCTTCAACCATCTTCTCCCCTCCTATCTGAAATCAAGATGCCGAGTCCGAGATGCACGACCTCTTCCAGAGTCAATGGCTTATCATACCAGTTCGACTCCATTTTCGCTCCGCAGAGATCGCAGAACAGCGTCCTCCTGACCTTCATCCGATCCGCCTTCCGCTTGAACTGTACGCCAACGCGCCAGGCATACTTGTTCAGGACAGCGTTGCTCATCCACCCGAAGCCAGAATGACGATGGGACCATGGTTTGCGCTTCGTGAGCATCTGCTCGAACCAGACCGTCTCCTCGTCGGTCCTCGGAGCGCAGTTGTTGTACACGACTTCGCGATAGGCATCCCGGACCTCGGGACGGAAGGTGTACTCCAGGCAGAACTTGACGTCGTGACTCTCGGGATAGTACCTGTAGTTCACCACGAACTCTGAGGCAGAAGATTCGCCGTATAATGCCTCGACCTCACGCCTCCAAGCCCTACCGAGCTCGTAACACATCCTCCTAACTTCGCCTCGGGAGAGCGAAAGCGTCCGCTTAACGAAGGCACCCTTTGAGAGACCGTCCAGACCGTAGACTTCGTACAATCGGTCAAACATCATCGAGTAGACTACAGCGTGGACGTGATAGTCCGCCCCTCTCCAGACGTTTCCTTTGCACCCCCTCCCCCCTGCAATGTAGGCAGTCCTTACCAGGGCATTCTTTCGCGGGATGGAAGGAGTGAGAGAACTGAGCCGCAACATCGCCCCCCAGAACATAACGTCTGACGCTCTTCTGACCCTCGACAGGCACTGATTCTCCGCCGAAATATTCTGAAAGTACCTTCACGACGATGCGTTCCAGAGCCCTTGCAGCGTTGGGATCGGCGTCCACCCGCTCCCAAAGATCGTCTTTCATGGTGAACGTGAACATCGAGGCCGAGACCGTCTCATGGAGCGCCGAGTACACCGTGTCGAGGAGTTCCATCCTGTCGGCAACCTGCTCAACCTTCTTCGCGGAAGCGCAGAAGTAACAGAGCGGACGCTTGCAGCCTATCCGGGCCACTCTCTTGTGACTGGAACCCTTCGAACAAGTCCAGACACGACGTGGGGTGCCGCAATCCGCCATGTGGTCTAACTCGTAGTCGGCTAGAAATGACCCCCAAGGCAGCCTTCCACCTTGGGTCCATCCGACGAGGAGCGTATTGCTCAGCCGTTACCACTTTCAGTCGAAGCATAGAGATAATATTGACTCGTCCCTGCTCTTTACCGGAAGGGACAAATGCCACGTGCAGTGAGGACAGACAAGGACCGAATCTATCGGGACCTCACCATCAAGCACGGCCCACTCACCAACGTTGAATTGTGTAGGTATGCGAAGGAGATTACCGGCTTCGACAAGATGTCTGACTTTGCTCTCGAAAAAGACGTTGACCGTCTTGTGAAGTACCACCTCGAAATGGGAACTCTCGTAAGGGAGAACGGAGCGCTAACCTGGCTCCTTCCTGTTAGTCGCCCTGCTTCAGTTGGCCCGGAACCTGGGCAAGCCTTCCTCAGCGGCGACGGCTTTCTCACCTCGCGGGCTGCTGTAAAATGCAGGCGCTGCGGCGACACCATCGATCTCTCAACTGTCAAAAAGCGGTGGAGACTTGAGAACCGCTATCTCGCGCTAGCGCTGCACGTCCACCACTTCTTCCGGGTGACATGCCCCGGCTGTGGCTGGGACGCTAGATGCGACACCGGGAAAGACGTGAAACCCTTGCTCTCCCCAGGGAGCTGACAAACCAAAACCAACTCTGGCGGTCCGTCAGGGAATACACGCAAGAATCAACTAAATTAAGGGGCATCCGTCGAAAAACAAGGCGCTTCCGCCTGTATCTGTCCGAAACGAGCCCCGTTCTGCCGATTTTAAGTTCACAAGTATTAAATAACGATGCACTGGTCTGCATGCCTACCTGGGGTGATTCAGCTAGCATGGCCATGTCAGCAGAGTTCGGGTTCCAGAATTATCGCCTAGCCCCGTCCCCTATCCAGAAGGGACGCGTGCGCCCCGTGTACCACGTCGCAATCAAGGAGGATGAACGAGGATGGATAGTTGCACGTTGTATTGAAATCCCTGCTGCCATAACTCAGGGCCGAAGCAAGGATGAAGCCATCAGGCGTTCATTCGACGCGATCGCTTCGATCCTTGATGCAACAGGGGTGGACCAACCTGAGTTTGTCGTCCTTGCTACTGAAGGTTAATTGCCCAAGCTACCGGTCGTCTCAGGGAAAGAGATGGCAAAGTATCTCTCAAAGAAAGGCTTTGAAATAAGGCAGGGTAGAGGCTCTCACGTTGTCGCAAAGAAGGGCGGCCTGATGACAGTCATCCCAATGGACGACGAACTCGCAACCGGGACCCTGCTCGGGATTCTCGAGCAGGTTGGAATCAGTCGTGAGACCTTCTCGGAGGAGCTCCGTTGAGCGCACCCGCCGATGCAGGTATGGTCGAGGCAGACTTCGCGGTTCTTCGTGAAGACTACTCGCGCTACCTGTTGAGCGATGGCACGACGCTTAGAGTAAAGATTGTGGTCCGGAAACTTTTCAAGACTCCCGCAACGTCTCCCCAGGGGTATCCACTGAACGTGGGGGTTGACTCAATCAACGTTGTCGCAGCCCAGGTCCCTGACCGGCTCAGGCGCAGACCTTCTGCCGACACCATTGATACTTCAAGGGACGTGGGAACAGAAATGAAGTTCGAACTCATGGGGGAACAGCGTGACCAAGAGTACCTTACCGCCGATGGCCTCAGGGTTCTCATGAAGCCCGTGTTAACGAAGGTCTTCAAGTACGACAAGTACAACGGTTATGGCGAACCGATTTACAATGTCGTGGTCCAAGCCATTACTAACATGGAGAAGGTCTCTAGCTCGTAGCGTCTAACCCAGGTCCGAATCCAACCCACAGCCATCAGCGATACATGGTGGGATGACGGATGGTTAGCCGGGATTGACCTCCCACAAGAAGGAAGATCGTGAATAAGGCACCGTAAATCAAACGCCTAGTAGTCTAAACCTAGAAGGAGTCTATAGGAATTATCGAGCTGAGCGGTAGGGCATAGAGCGTAGAGCGGGAGGCTCGACCCGGCTCACGCCCCCGAATTTCGCTTCACAAGGACCGGCGCCATCCAATCACGGAGCGGGACGACCGGTTTGGACCTGCTCTTCTCCACTGGAGATCTTCGCGCAGCGCTTCGCCAGGCGCACCACCCGCCCCAGGAGGAGGCCCACCCCGAAGGTAAGCAGCAGGTCGGTCGCCATGGTCGAGTGGAGGGGGGCGCCCGTCAGGGCGGCGAACGCGGAGCTGATCGCCGCTCAGGACCCGGGGTCTCCTTTCTCGTACAGAAGCTGAGGGCGCTGGGGGTCAGGCATACGTTCATGCTCACCGGGGACAACCGGACCAACGTCTAGCTCATCGCCAGGGAGCCGGGGATAGAGGGTCGAGGCGGACCTCCTCCCGGAGCAGAAGGTGCAAGAGGTGAGGCGGCTGACGGAAGGGTATGGTTCCTCGGTCATGGTAGGTGACGGGATAAACGACGCCCCGGCTCTGGCCACCGCCGCGGTGGGGGTGGCCATGGGAGCCCATGGCACCGGGATATCCGCCGAGGCGGCCGACGCGGTCCTCCTGGTCGACGACGTCGCCAAGGTGGGGGACGGCGTGGCCATAGGGCAGAGGATGCTCCGAATAGCCGAGCAGAGCATCTGCTTCGGCATGGGAGGGAGCTTTGTCCTGATGGCGATCGCCAGCTTCTGGTACATCGAACCGGCCGTGGGCTCGATGCTGCAGGAGGTCATGGACGTCGCAGTAATTCTCAACGCCCTGAGGGCCCGCTGAGCCGGGCGCGACCTGCTGCCCTGACGGCTAGACGGCCAGCAGCGGGACCGACGCGAAGACCTTGGCGTCGTTGACGAGGTTGGCCAGCTTCGAGTATTCATTCGGCTCGTGAGGGACATCGTCGATGGTGCTCCACACGGCGGTAGGTATCCCGTCCCTCCTGAAGAGGTTCCCCACCGTCTGCCCCCCGATCCCTGTGAACCTAGGCTTCACCCCAGTCACAGCTGAGACCGCCCTCCGCAAGAGGGCCGCGACGTCGCTGTCGCTGGCGGTCGCGGGCCCTGCGGACTCCATCTGCACCTTCTCGAACCGGATCTTCGCCCGGCGCTTCTTCTCGACCCGTCGGACGGTCGCCTTCACGTCACGGACCACGGCGTCGAGGTCGTATTCGGGTAGGACCCTGCAGTCGAAGTAGGACACGTCTTCGCCCGGGATGGTGTTGATGTTCCCGACGTTGGGCTCGACCTTCGTGGGCTCGAACGACGAGACCGGGTAGTCGTAGAGCCTGTTCCTCTTCGTGTACTTTCCGTTGAGCACCCTGTCCAGGTCCAGGGCGAGCTCCATCCCGACCCTGTGGGCGTTCAGCCCCTTCTTCGGGAGGCTCGCGTGGACCTGCTTCCCCTCGGTGGTCAGCTTCATCCACAGCAGCCCCTTCTCGGCTATCTCTATGTCGGACCCAGTCGGCGTCCCCGCGTCCGGGACAACCACCAGGTCCGTCTTCTTGAACAGGCCCTTCTCAAGGAGGGCTTTGATCCCGTAGTCGCTGCCGAACTCTTCATCCGCCACGAACCAGACGCCGACGTTGAACGGCAGCTCGGCGCCCACCTCCTTGAGGGCTAGCAGCGCGAAGAGCGAGGCGACCAGCGACTGGCCGTTGTCCTCGGCGCCCCTGGCATAGACTTTGCCGTCTCTGACCACCGGCTCGAACGGGTCCGTCTTCCAGAGGTCCCTGCTCCCCTCGGGGACCGTGTCCAAGTGCGAAATGTACCACAGGTTGCGGCCCGAGTCCTTTCCTCCTATCTTCGCCGAGATGCTTGGCCTGACCCCTCCGGGTGCCCCGCCGTCTTTCACGTCGACGCGGTCAACGGCGAAACCGTTCCCCCTGAGGAACTTCTCCAGGAAAGCTGCCCTCTCCTTTTCTCCGGGCCCGCCCATCCGCGGGTTGACCGCCTTTATCCTGAGCATGTCCGTGAAGACGCCCTGCATCTCCCGGGCGCGGGCGTCAACGGCCGACTCCACCCTGTCCAGCGCGTCTGTCTCCATGGCTGGGGCCTGGGTGAGGGCCACGGTAGATATGTCGTTCCCTGGCCTGCGACTTCGACGGTCCACGCCGTTCCGATTCGGCCCAAGGCGCTCACGCGGTACCCGCGCTTCACGCCGCGCTGACACCCCGAGGGGATGCGCGGCAAGGACTACCAGACGTACGTCTCTCGCTTCCTCGGAGCAGAGCCCCACATGACTAGCTACGAGGTGCTCTTGTGGAGGAGGAACTCGCCGGGGACCACCATCATCACCCGGTACATGTTCACCGCGCGCAGCGTCCCGAACCGTTTCGCCAACTCCGCGAAGCTCGTCCTGGCGAACCCATGCGCGAGGAAGAGTCCGGTCGAAGGCGCGTTGCCCTCTTCGACGCTCGCGTAGACGTCTTCGATCCTGCCCGCCTTGAACTTCTCCAGAGCGTCCGTCAGGAGCAGCGTTGCCACCCCCTTCCCCCTGTGCTCTCTGGTTACCGCGACGTAGTAGACGTAGCCAGCCTTCTGCTCCAATGCCTTCACCATTATCACGCCGACGGGGCCGCTTGAGCCTCGTGCGGCCCTGACCGCCTCTATCTCCCTCAGCGTCCTCTTCGCATGCCTCAGGTAGAGGCCATCGAAGCTCTCGTCAAGTATGAACTCCAGGCCGTCCCTGGACTCCGGCGGCACATCGACTATCTCGACCGCTCCCCCCGCGTTCAGAGGCCGAATACCTCCTTGGCGTTGCGCCAGAGGATCCTTTCCCTGTCTGGGTCGTCCACGTCCATCATCTCTACGAGCT
>JAFMAW010000040.1 GCA_029784795.1 Nitrososphaerota archaeon
CCACGTACTTCTCGTCCGTTTCCGCCAGGGCCGCCTGGAGTGCTCCTGCTTTGAAGCCGGCGCGGCTGCCCCTTCTTATTACGCGCACCCCGATGCCTTTGGACCTGTACTCCGAAGCCAGTCTATCCACTTCGGAGCTGGTCTCGTCTGTGGAGTCGTCCAGGATGTAGATTCTGACGAGGTCGGGACCGTACCTCTCTGCTGCCCGCGTGCACGAAGCTAGCAACCTTCCGACGACGTAGAACTCGTTGTAAATCGGGAGATGGATGGCCACCGTGGGGCGGGCTGAGAGTTTGGGAACGTGCACCTGCCTATAGCGCTTTGATCGTATGGTCAGGTATAGAGTGTTCAGGCCGTACACAAAGAATGCCGCGCTAAGGAAGACCGATCCAAAGAGCAGCACTGACGCGACAGGCGTGTAGGATACTGCCAGCACCACCATCACGCTTTGATTTGTGTGGCGGCGAGAACTTCTTCGTATCTTTGTTTCAGGGAGACGTACCTCCTAGATTCGTAGATCAGGTGGTCTTCTTCGCATTGTATGTCGAATACGTCCCAGGCCCGACGGGCTGCAGCCAGCTTCTTGTTCAATAGAGTGGACTTCAACTTCAGATACCTTCCGACGGTCGTGAACAAGAAGATATTCAGGGCCCTCTCCAAGACAGAAGGACGATTCGTGGTCAGGACGGGAGTACCAGAGTATTCTGAGAGTTCGTAGGCGGCAGGATAGAACATCGAAATCCACCTGGCCATCCTCATGAGGGACCGGTGGACGTCGTATCCCTTGATGACCTTAGTTTCGAGCGCATCTCTGGCGAAGAGCGGCCCCTGGACATCTGAGAACGTCGAACGGGCGAACCTCTCGTCCATGACACAGCTGAAGCAGACAGGGGGCGACTGGGATGAAATGAAACTGAATACTCTCGCCATTATGAGCCCCCAGGTAAGGGAGTACCAAAGCTGTCCTGCGGGGGCGACACAGAACAGGTCCAAGTCCTTGGACTTCGAGGCTGAACCGTACGACGTCGACCCGCTCGCAGCCACCATCCTGAACCGGCTTGGGCGGAGAAGCTGTGCGAACCTCACCGCGTGCACCAAGTTAGACGTAGCCCTCCTTCTGCTGTGGGACTCTTCGCTGAGTTGGCTCGCCCCCGGGCCTGGGCGCCTTTCGGTGAGGTAGTCGCCTTTGAGCTCGAACCTTGCGTTGAGGAGTGGGTCGGACGCGATGGCCTCAGCCAATTCCCGCTCCGAGGTTCTCTCAGACAGAAGGCGCGTCAGCTCGTGGACAGATATCAGAGAACCATTCCTCTTCGCCGACTCGTAGAGCAGGTCAATCCTTTCCGTGGTCTTTTCTGACAGGGTCAGGTGAACCGCCTCCAAACTTCGTGGGCTGTGGTGGCGTCCAGCGTGTCGATGATTGAAAGAGCGGCAGCCAGGATTTCGCCGACCACGGCCAAGGGGAACACGAGTAGGAACTTTGGGTCCTTGGAGAGGGATCTGACCGTGAGCCGTACTCCGGCGATGGGCGAGAGGAAGAGCATCGACTCGATTGTCTTAGGAGGAACACCAACTTTGCGCCACACCTGTGCATGGCCGAAGAGAATCCGGCGCCGCTGCAGGATGACCTCCACGAGCCTGGAGGGGGTTCGGATCCGGACTCGGGCTGACTGGCAGACTTTGACCGTGTACCCCCTTCGCTTGGCTACCCCTGCCATGTAAGCACCGTCATTCACGAGGCCTACCGGCAAAGGCGTCGTCGCCGATGCCCTGAAGACCACTAGCTCGTCGCTGCTGTGGTTGGCTGTACCCTGATGGTTGAGAACGATCGAACATTCGTTGTGGGCGGTCCACATGAACTTCGTCAAGAGGGAAGCGGCCCCCCCTGGCGCCTCCACTATGGGGAGCGCGGAGACGGCTCCAACTGTGGGATTAGAAGACACCGTTTCGAGGAGTGAAGATATCGCGCCAGGTTCGGGGATGGCGTCGGCGTTCACGAAGACGATGTAGTCCGCCGACACGGAAGTCAATATCCGATTGATTGCTTCGGCTTTCCCGCGCCTGACAGCCTCGATAAGTATGTTTACCCTCACATCAAGATTGCGGGCTAGCCATAGCTCTGACAAAGTCGGCTCCTGAACTCCGCTGGCCACGACCACAAGCTCCCTCATGACCCCCTGGGAGTGGGCCGACTCTAGGAGGAGGGACTGTATGAACCCCACTGGGTCTTCCATTGCTTCGGCGGCGCAAACCCCCACGGAGAATGTAGGCAGCTGTCGAGTCTTGGCATCGATGGCTTCCCCTGTCTGGGGAACCTGAGTGGGAGGAATGGCGGACGACAATAGGATGTACGAGTCGTATCCCGCTCTGGCTTTAAGGGTGATTCGATGCCTTAGGGTAGGCGCTGATGCAGAGACCGTACATGTACCTGAAGATGCCTGAAAGCGGCGGCGAAAGCGTCGCGTTCTTGGATGGGGAGGACACGGTAGCGTGGGCCTGCAGGGGATGATGCTTCCATCAATAATCCTCGTAGTTGGGGTGTTTCGATCGCCTTTGGCCCGGAGCCCATCCGGACCGAGCAGCCCCCGCGCTGAGGCTGCCTAGCCGACGATCTGCGTTATTTCCTTAGCCAGTCCTTTCTCGACGTGCTCTGTCCAGAGCATCTCTGGGATATCCACCGCTAAGAACAACTCCGAGAGCAAGAGCGCTTCCACCGCCATCACGCCGATGTTCTGAAAGAACTTGCCCACTCCTATGTGGACTGAGAAGTCGTTGGGCTGCCCCGTCACCATTATGGTAAACGCCCTTTCTGAGGCAATCATGTCTCTCAGTATGCCGCCCTTCTGCGCCTGGATGACCGTTCCGAGCGGCGCATTAGTCATGTTGGTCCGATAGCCCTCAGACTGAAGCTGTTGCGCTATCTGCTGGCCCAGAGTACTTGGATCCCTGTTCTTGTTCTGAAAGCGTAGTATCTTTTCCGAAACCAATTCGATTCGAATGTGTTGCCGCTTGTCGTCTGTATAAACCTGTTGTCGGGGTGGTTTTGCTTGGAGCGTCCCTCACTGGTTGTTCCTCTCCCGAATGAAAAACGGCCGTGAACAATTCAGGCGGCACCGCCGACCAATAGGACGCCCCTGGGGCGCGTCCTGCTCTCAGCCGGTTGAAGTGCCTTGGATCACTGGGAGGGGCGCCTGGGGAGGCTGCGGCCAACAGTGCGGTGGCCGTGGGTCTGCCTAGGCTCAGCCGAACTGCGATAGGAACCTCAGTGTCTTGTCCCAGGCGTCCTTGGCCGCGGCTGGGTTGTGCCCCTCCCAGCCCGGCCGGTGGAAGGCGTGCTTGGCATGGGGGTACAGTTGCGTCTCCACTCTCTTGTTGTGTTTCATGGCTGCAGGGAGGAACTGCTGGAAAGCCCAGGGGGTCACCCTGGCGTCTTCGCTCCCAAGAATCAGGAGGACAGGGCCTTGGAGCTTCGACGTATCCTCGGCGTCAGAGATTTGCCCGTAAAAGTCGACGCAGAAGTCCAATCCAAGGTCGCAGGCCGCCTGGAGGGCGAACCCTCCACCCATGCAGAATCCCATGGCCCCCACGATCCGTGCCCCTGCCTGGCTTCGGAGAAGCTCCGCACCGGCGGAGATCCCTTCCCTCAGCACGTCCCCTGTGACCGATCCTCTGAGCTTCATGCCTGCCTCCAGAGTGTCGGCCTTCGTCCCCCGGAACAGGTCGATGGACGCGGCACTGAACCCGGCCTCGGCCAGCTCCGTGGCCACCCCTTCGACGTACGGACTGTAGCCGAAGATTTCGTGGACGACCACGAGCCCGACGCCGCCCTTGGCCTTGGCGAGGAAGAAGTCCCATCCATTATTGGAAGCTTTGCTCATGTCTCGTCGGCTAAGGCCAAGGTGTTTATGTGTTTCAACGCGGAGGACACTGCAAGGCGCTGGGGCGAGCGCCCACCCGGCAGGCTCGGCGGCACCGCCGGGCCTGAAGAGCGCGCCGGTTGCCGTTATATCTCCCCAGTTGGGCGGTGCCGTGCCTTGAACGCCATCGACGTGGCGGTCCTCTGGGTCCACCTACTCAGCGCTGTGTTCTTCGTGGGTGGGTCGTTCTTCATGTGGCTGGTGGTCGTGCCCTCGTCCCGGCTGATATCAGAGGACGAGTCGGAGCGGACCAAGGTCGTCGGTAAGATCGCTAAACGGTTCGGCGTGATATCGAACATGGTTCTGGCGGTGCTTGTGCTCACAGGCATCTACAATGCGACCTGGTACCTCCCTTCGACGGGCGCCCTCTTCGACACCTACTATGGCAACGTCCTGCTGGCAAAGGTCGTGCTGGTGGTCGTCCTGCTCGCGCTAATCTACCTGCACAACACCTACTTTGGGAGGAAGATAGTGAAGTTGGCCGCAGAGAAGAGGTTCGATGAGCTGAGGGCCCTGCGCAAGAGGAGCCGGGTGGTCTCAGCCGCGAACCTCGCCCTGATGCTGGCGATACTCCTCCTCGCAGTGATGCTGCAGGGACCGGGGTAGCGGTGGGGGTCGCGTAGGAGGTTGTTTTTCAATGAGGGCGGGGAGACAGAGGAGGTGGGGCCGTCGAAGGAGATTCAGAACTTCGAGGATCTCCGCAGGGTCCGGCTGGCTGACGAGGGGTTCATCGTGATCACAGATGCGAACAGGCCCGCCATCATCCACAAGGTGAACGCGAAATGCATCACCACGGACAAGTTCAACAGTAAGGTGAGCATCAACGACCGCAAGCAGGGGAGCTACTACTGGGCCGACAGCGTGGCCACTGCGGCCCGCGAGTTCGGCGCGAAGCGCTGCAAGGTGTGCAAGCCCGAGCTACGCCTCGTCCCGCCGTCGACCCTCGACGGTTGAACGGTCGTATGACCGCGCAACCCACTTCAGGGCGGCTAGCCTCGCTCCAGCCCATGAGGTCGTCCGCCGCCCTGGCCGTACGCGCCAAGCGCAGAGCGTCGGCGCCGAACCCTTTTCGTCCAGCCCCGGGAGATGTCTTCGGTCCGCACCATCCTTGGGGTGTCATAATACCCCGTGCTGAGGGTGACCAAGAGCGTCCCGGCTGACGGGCCGTAATGGTTTAGGACTACCAGGAGCAGAAGCGCGAAGCATGGGTCAGATAGAGAAGGCCGAGGCGTTCCGCAGGCTGCACGACAGAAAGGATGTCCTTGTGCTCCCGAACGCCTGGGACGTCCCCAGCGCCAGGGTCTTCGAGGACGAAGGCTTCCCGGCCGTGGCCACCTCCAGCGCGGGGATGCTCGTCTCACTGGGCTATCCGGACGGCGAAGGGATACCCCACGGTGAGTTCGTGGGCGCCGTGGGCAGAATCGCCCGGGTGCTCTCGGTCCCGCTCAGCGCCGACGTCGTCGGAGGGTTCGGCGACAGCCCCGAGGGGGTCGCCCGGAGCGTGAAGGCTGTCGTCGAGGCGGGCGCCGTCGGGATCAACATCGAAGACTTTGCGCATGGTTCGAAGGAGCTCCTCCCCCTGCGGTCGCAGCTCGAGAGGCTCCGGAGCCTGATTAGGCTCCGGGAGGAGACCGGGGTCCCGTTCGTGATCAATGCGAGGACGGACGCCATCAGGTTCGCCGTCGGCGATGAGGGCGCTAAGATGCGGGAGGCCATCCGCAGGGCCGAGGCCTACAGAGACCTAGGCGTCGACTGCGTGTATCCCATGGGACTGTCGAGCGCGGATTCGATCTCGGCCTTCGTGAAGACACTCGACTTCCCCGTCAACGTCATGGTCAGGAAGGGACTCCCTCCGGTCCCGGAGCTGAAGCGCCTGGGGGTGGCCAGGGTCAGCTTCGGGACCAGCGCCTCCTATGCGGCTCTGGGTCTGCTGCGGCGCGCCTCCAGGGAGGTGCGCGAGAAGGGCACCTATGGGAACCTCACCGAGGGGGCGATAACCTTCGACGAGCTCAATGCGCTGGCCGTCCCTAAGAGAGCAGGCTAGACCTTCACGCCGAGTAGGCGCTCCAGGATGTCCGAGAGCGTGATCATCCCGATCATCGTTTCTTCGTAGACGAATGCGATGGTGGTCCCCGCATCCTGCATCTTCTCGATGACGGTGGCGAGGCCGTCGTCCTTCGAGACTCGGGCAGGCTGAATCATGTAGTCCAAGATGCTGGAGTCAAGTGGGCTCCTAGAAAGGGCCTTAGATATTGTCCTGAACGTGACCGCGCCGATGTATTCCTTCCTCTGGGGGTCGAAGACAGGCATCCTCGGGTGGCTGGTCTCCCCCATGGCCTTCAAGGCCTCGAGGATTGTGGCACCCGATGACACGGAGGAGATTTCGTCCAAGGGCGTCAGGGCGTCCATGGCGACGGTCTTGGACGAAGCCAGGGCTGTCCTCAGGAGCCTACCGGCGTCCGGCTCGATGTGCCCCGCCTTCTCCAGCATGGTGACGACTGCCTCGAACTCGTCTGAGAGATCGATTTCCGTGTACCCCGGCTTGCCGACCAGCTTCTCAGACAGCTTCCTGGCCATGATGGTGAGAGGGACGGCTGCGGGGGAGAGGGCATCCAACACCAGCTTGGTCGATGGGGCGAGGGACAGTGACATTCTCAAGGCGTTCTCGATGCCGATGGCTTTGGGGAGGAGGTACAGCAGCGTCATTATGACGAAGGATCCTGCGACGGCGCTGTAGACCCACCCGATGGGGCCAAGATAGGCCGAGAGCACCAGGCCCATCGAAGTGGCGAGGACGACGTTAGAGAAGGTGTCGACCATTGTTGTCACGCTCACGAGCTTGGTCTTCTCGCTGACTATGGCCAGGGCCTTGGAGGCGTTGGCGGCCGGGTCGTCGATGGTGGCGCTGAGGGAGAATGGCCTCAGGGTCAGGTAGGTCGCCTCTACCAGTGACGACCAGAAGGAAATCACGATCGTCGCTATGAGGAAGGCGTAGACTATCAGAGGGACCAATTCTTGCGGCTCTGCGCCCCTCCTAGCTCACTACCGTTCCGACCTTCTCGCCGCGGACCGCCCTGACCACCGCCTTTGCATCGGCCCCATTCAGGACCACGAGCCTAATCCTCGACACCGTCAGCCGGTCTACGGCGATGGGATCCACGATGCTGTGTATCCCTGGCCTATGAGAGCCACCGAGTATCTCCTTCATCTTTTCGTATGTGATCCTGTCGAGCTTCCTTGCCCTCTTGTTGACCCTTGGATCTTCGGTGTAGATGCCGCTCTGGTCTGAGGCCTTCACCATCAGGTCGGCCCTCCATCTCTCAGCCACGATGGCCGCGACCGTATCTGTGGTGATACCTGGCTTCAGACCACCCATGACAGCGACCCTGTTCCTTGCCAGCCGCTGCAGCATCCCATCGATTGAGGTGGGGACGCTGCTCACCCCTCCCAGCTTCATCGCGACCAGCCTTGCGTTGAGCCTGGACGCGTGGATGGCCACGGTGTCCTGCTGGTAGGGCGAAAGTCCCATGGCAGCGGCCGACTTGATGTACTCCCTTGAGACGCCTCCGCCCCCTACCACCACTGCCACCGAATCCCCCTCGATGTTGAGATCGGAAATCACCTCAGCGTATGCGTTCACGATCTTTGCCGCGGGGGGGTCGCCCAGCACAGAACCGCCGATTCGGAGTACTACTTTCAAACTTCGATTCCTCGCTTGTGTCTGCAACGCGGCGGGAGGTTTTATAAATGGGTAAGGGAGATTCCATTCTTAAGATTACGATGGCCGCTGCCTCCGTTCCAGAATGTGTTCCTTCCGCCTGACGAAGAGGTAGCTCTGCATTGTCAAAGACCGATTCCGTTAGGCTATACAAGGTAAGGAAGCTCATCTCTGAGCTAAGCAGCAAGG
>JAFMAW010000041.1 GCA_029784795.1 Nitrososphaerota archaeon
AGGTCGTCTCCATTGGCCCCGGGGTCAAGGGAGTGGAGGAGGGTGCAGGGGTCCTGGTCTACCCGGTCCTCTCAGACGGGACCTGCGAATACTGCCGCCAGGGGAGGCCAAACCTCTGCCTCGCCCGGGGGTTCATCGGAATCGCGACGGACGGGGGCTATGCCGAACTAGTGAAGGTCCCTGCCGCGAATCTCCTGCCTCTCGGCGACCTTGACCCAAAGACCGCGGCGTCCCTCCCGGTCAACTTCGGAACGGCGTGGAACGGCCTCGTGACGAAGGCTGGGGTCGGCAAAGGAGACACCGTCCTGGTGTGGGGCGCCGCAGGGGGGCTCGGCCACGCTGCGGTTCAAATCGCAAAGCACTTCGGTGCCAGGGTCATCGCCGCCGTGGGGGACGCGAAGAAAGCGCAGTTCTTGAAGTCGCTGGGCGCAGACGCTGTCCTCGACTCGAAGTCCCCAGACTTCGTCGAGAGGGTCCGTGCGCTCACCGACGGGCTCGGGGCTTCAGTCGTCTTCGACCACGTAGGGGGGGACACCTGGCCGGCGAGCTTCGGCTCCCTGGCGAGGGGCGGGAGGATGTTGACCCTGGGACTCACTTCGGGGCCCAAGTCAGAGGTCGACGTCCGCAGGGTGTATCAGGACGAGCTGAAGCTGATGGGGGTCTACGGCCAGTCCCGGGACGACCTCAGAAGGGTGATGGACCTGGCCGCGGCGGGGAGCCTGAAGCCGTCCATCTACGAGGCGCTCCCACTGCGCTCTGCAAGAGAGGCCCACGAGGCCATCGAGTCCCGCGAGGTGCAGGGGAAGATCCTGCTTACGCCCTGACCCCGTCCGCCTGCGCTTCGTTTATAGGCCGAGCCGGGCCGGCTTCGCGAAGTTGTACACCAGCACCGTGGTCGACGACGAAGCCCACGCGATGAGGGTCATGAGAGGGATGGAAGAGGCCTGGGAGCGGAAGGACGAGTCGTATTTCATCGAGGTACTGAAGAGCGAGCCAAGCCTGGTCCTGCGCGTCCACGCCGTCTGCATCCTCGCCGAAGTCGGGGGGGAGAAGTCGGTGCCTACCCTGGCTGACGTGCTCCTGCACGACACCGACCCCCTGGTCAGGCATGAAGCGGCCTTTTCTCTCGGCCAGATCGGGCTATCGGAAGGCAACAGGGCGCTTGCAGAGGCTGTGGTTCACGACAGGGACCCCATTGTGAGGCATGAGTCAGCGGCGGCCCTCGGGTCTGTCGGGAGCGCCGACTCTGAGGATGTCCTCATGAAGGCCGAGTCCGACCCCGACGAGATGGTCAGGAATTCGGCGAAGGCCTCTCTCTTCAACATAAGGTTCCTGAAACAGTACTCTTCGGCGGGGGAGACGGCCAGGGACAGGGCGCCCCGGCCATAGCGTCGAAGCCTTAAGTCGGGCGCTCGGGCTCGCCGGACCGCTTGAGGCTCGATGGAAAGAAGGCTCTGGTCACCGGATCCTCCCAGGGCATAGGGGCGGAGGTAGCAAAGCTATTCGCAAAGGAAGGCGCGACGGTGGTGGTCAACCACCGCGGCGGCAAGCCCCACGGTGAGCCTGTCCTGGACGCCATTCAGGCCGCCGGGGGGAAGGGCTTCGTCGTCCACGCGGACGTCTCCGACCAGTCGAGCGTCGACGCGATGTTCGTCGAAGTGAAAAGGAAGCTGGGGGGCCTTGACGTCCTTGTGAACGTCGCAGGCCTGGCCGACCCGAAGCTGTGGAACCTCGGCATAGGCGGCACCACCCTCGAGATGTGGGAGCGTGTCTTCGCTGTCGACGCCTTCGGCGCCTTCCTCTGCACCAAGGGAGCGGTCAGGCTGATGAAGCGGGGTTCGTCCATCGTCAACGTGGCGTCCACCCCTGCCCTTGTGGGCGACACCGAGGGCCTGGTCTACGCCTCCGCCAAGGGGGCTGTGGTGTCCATGACCCGCATGCTGGCGAAGATGCTCGCTCCGAAGACAAGGGTGAACTGCATGGCGTTCGGGTCGATGGAGACGACCTGGGTCGACTGGCTGAGCAGGGACCAGAAGCGTTCCTACATGGAGGCGATCCCGCTGGGCCGGTTCGGCAAGCCCTCTGAAGCCGCGAGCCTCGCCCTCTTCCTCGCGAGCGACGAGTCCAGCTTCATCACCGGGCAGATCATAGCGCTCGACGGCGGAGAAGCTATCCGCTAGTCCCCGGCCGCCTGGTAGAGGCCCCCTGCCTCTTCTATCTTGGAGAGCGCGGCGTCGATGGTGTCCGACTCCGCCACCACCCCCTTCTCGAGCGCCCTCTTCCAGAGGCCGATGAAAATCTCAAGACCCTCCTTCACCTGCTGGTCCTTGCCGGCCTTGGTCTTCTCCAGTTCGCTAAGGTAGTCGCGGAGCGTCCTTCCCTCGGGGCTCACAGGATCCTCGCCTCCCCCCCGACACCGGAGAGGTAGGCCCTGTAACCGAGCTTCTCCATAGCGTTCAGAACCTTGCCCTGGTCCTTCTCGGAGGTATTGACGAAGACCGACGGCCCCGTCTGCATGGAGTAGTAGGCTTTCACCCCGCTGCTCCTCAGCTCCCGCACCTTCCTGATGATCCTGATGGAGTCCTCTGTCATTATTACGAGACCGCTGTCCCCGGTCATGGTCAGGCTGTGCAACTCGAGGGTGTCCCGCTCCGCCAGCCGCCCCACGGCGTCGAGGTCGTCCGCAAGGATGGCCCTCTCCATCTCGTCGCACCTCTTCTGGGCGGACTCGACCCTCGCACGGAAGAAAGGTGACGTGAGAACCTCCCTGTGGGCGTCCTCGGTCCTTACCCTCGACGGGAGGGGCACGATCACCATGCGCAGGTCCATGACCTTGGCGTCTGCGAACCTCTCAGCGTAGGTGTCCTCGTCCTCATCCCCCGCGTAGAGCCTCGAGAAGCCCCCTACCAGGGACCTGGAGGCCGAGGCGGCGAAGAGGCGGGCGGTCCTGGAAAGCTTGGTAAGGTCAGGGGCGCCCCCGACGAGGAGCCTCTGGCTGAGGAGGGTCAGCGCGGCGCCGGCCGAGGACGAATACCCTATCCCCTTCGCCTTCCCAGAGGGGACGTTGCGGCTGTCGATCCTGAAGTCGGTGACGCTCTTGGACGGGTCCAGCTTCTCGACCACTCCCTGAAGCCGCGAGTTGGCGGATTCGTTCAGCCTCCCTTCTATGTACACCCCCCCCTTCTGGGCGTCCGTGATTGATGCCTCCGTCTTCATGCACGTCGTGTTGACCGAGATGCTGTCGTGGTAGGGGAGCCTCAGCGTCCAGTCCTTCAGGCCGTGATATTTCACCAGAGCCTGCATGGTGTACGCTTCCGCCCTGAGCTTGACCGCCATCACTCCACCTCTATCTCGAGTCTCCCCGTGGTCGAAGGGTCCCTCAGCAGCCTGACCATCTCCCGGGGGATGTCCTTCGCCGCCGCGCTCGCGCCCAGGACCAGCGTCCTGTCGCTCACGAATTCGCTCTTCCTGATCACGATGTCGTGGGGGTGTGACAGCTCGAGCCTGGGGTCCCCGCGCGCCTCGGCCTGGAAGGTATGCCCCCCGACGCTTATCCTGATCGTAACCCTCGCACCTGTCCTCCGGAGCCCTTCCTTGACCGCCTCGCTGACCCCGGAGCACCCCTTGTCCGCCCCGACCCCGATGATGCAGTCGCCGTTCTCTGTCAGGTGCTCTTCTGTGGTGACCTCCAACGTGGTCGGATGGGTAGACCTCACCATCGGGTGGCCCCGGAACTTCACCTCCTCCCTGGCGGCGCCCCTGCCTCGCGGAGACTGCGCTTCCCCGCCGATTGTCATCACTGCAGCCCCGACCCTGCGACAACGCCTTTATAGTTTCGAGGAGTCGCCGGCCGAGAAAGCCCTTGACCACGGAGTATGAGCAGCTCCTTGCCCGCATGCTGGATGAGAAGAGGGCCAAGCTTGCGGAGCTGACGGGGAAGAAGGGGACCGGGAAGTCATCGGCAGCTCTCATGGCCGACATCAGGTTCTTGGAGGTGGAACTCCAGCGATACCAGCAGGGGATGGCCCTGTTCAGGACGAAGAACCTCCCACGGGTGGGCAGGTGGGGGGTCCCCGAGGCAGAGGAACACAAGGAAGAAACACAGCGGGCTTGACGCTCATACTGTCAGAGAAGGACGTCGAGGGCCTCCTCGATATGGACGGGGTGGTGGCCGCCGTCGAGGAAGCCTTCAGGAGGAAGGGGCTGGGCGAAGCAGAGAACTACATGCGGACCAGGACCAGGGGCGCGTCTTCGGTGCTGAACGTGATGCACGCCAACTTGCCGTACCTCGGCCGCGCTGGGCTGAAGGCATACCTCTCCTCGAAGTCAGGGACGAAGTTCGTGGTGGTCCTCTTCGACGCTGCCGACTCCACCCCCCTGGCGGTCATGGGGGCGGACATGCTCGGGAGGTTCAGGACCGGGGCCGCCTCCGCCGTCGCGACGAAATACCTCTATCGCGAAGCTTCCGGGACGGTCGCCATCTTCGGCTCGGGGAGGCAGGCTCTGACCCAGGCCCTCGCCCTCCGGTCGGTCATGTCTGTGGACGAGGTACGCCTGTGGAGCCCAAACGACGCGCACCGCGAGGCATTCGCCCGGGCGCTGGCGGAGAAGGGCTTCCGAGCGAGGGCCTGCGGCTCCCCTGAAGAGGCGCTCAGGGGGGCGGTGGTGGCAACGACGATCACCTCGTCCCGCGAGCCCTTCCTAGACGGCGCTGCGCTGGGGGGAGTCGCTCACGCCAATATCTGCGGCGGCAACGTCCCCGCCCACGCGGAGATATCTGCAGATGCGGTCGCGTCCTTCCAGGCGGTGGTCGTGGACGACCTCCCCCAGGCCAAGTTCGAATATGGGGACCTGGTCAGGGCCGCGCAGGTCGGGAAGTTCTCCTGGGACTCGGCCATAGAATTGGGCGCAGTGGTCGCGGGGCGCCCGGTCCCCGAGGGACGGACCCTGTTCAAGTCCGGGGGCGCTGCAATCGAAGACGTCGCGGTAGCCAGCGCGCTCTACGAAGCGGCTAGAGCCGCCTCCGGGTTCCCTGACGTTAGACTGACCTGAGTCCAGAACCTACATCGGCGGCATGCCGCCCATCCCGCCCATGCCGCCTCCTGGCGGGCCCGGGGGCGCCCTCATCTTACTCGCCGCTATCACGTCGTCGATCCTGAGGATCATGGACGCTGCCTCCGTCGCGGCGCGAAGTATCTGGAGTTTCACCGCCAGCGGCTCCCAGACCGACTTTGAGTACATGTCAGCGACCTTCCCGTTGAGGGCGTCGACACCGTACCATTTCCCATCCTTCCCATGCTTCGCCCTGAGGTCGACCTGGGTGTCGATGGGGTCCATGCCCGCGTTCTCTGCGAGGGTGAGCGGGATGCTCTCCATGGCGTCGGCGAACTTCAGGGCAGCCAGCTGCTCCCTCCCCGAAAGCTTCTGCGCCCAACTGCGCAGCTGCACCGAGACCTCCTCTTCGGGGGCTCCTCCCCCTGCGACCACAGCCGGGAGCTCCACGACGTCCTTCGTCACCATCAGCGCGTCGTGCAGGGCCCTCTCAGCCTCGTCGACCACCCTCTGGGTGCCTCCTCTGACGAGGATGCTCACGGCCTTCGGGTTCTTGGCCCCTTCCAGGAAGACCCACTTGTCATCCTCGATCTTCCTCTCTTCCACCAGCTTCGCGTACCCAAGGTCCTTGGAGTTGAGGTCGTCAAGGTTGGTTACTATCCTGGCTCCAGTCGCCTTCGCCAGCTTCGTCATGTCGCTCTCCTTCACGCGCCTCACCGTCAATATCCCGCCCTTTGCGAGGAAGTGCTGGGCGAGGTCGTCGATCCCCTTCTGGCAGATCAGGACGGTGGCTCCAGCGGACTGGAC
Source organism: Nitrososphaerota archaeon (assembly GCA_029784795.1). The sequence goes on from JAFMAW010000041.1 coordinate 5,860, forward strand.
CTTTTCCACCATCCCCTTCAGGATGCTCGTCTCCTCGTCCATGAACTGCTGCATCTGCTGGGGGTCGTTGATCCTAATCTCTGCCGAGAACTCAGTCTTCTCTATCTCGAGGGCCGAGTTGACCAGGGCGATTTTCGCCTCGCCGACCCTCTTGGGCATCCCTGAGTGGACGACTTCCTTGTCCAGGATGATCCCCTTGATCAACTCTGTGTCCGTCAGCGCGCCTCCTGGCTTCTTCTCGACCTTCACGTTGTCGATATCCACCCTAAGCCCTCCTTCTCGCTTCTCAGCGACCTGGAGCACGGCGTCCACCACTATGCCTGCCAGGTGCGGCGAGTCCTCGTTCACCAGTTTCGTCATCATGCTGGTGTTCGCAATCTTGAGCAGGTCCGCCTTGCTCTCAGGGTTGACCTTCTCGGCTATGGCCTCGAGGATCTCCTGAGCCTTCTCGGCCGCCCTCCCATATCCGTCTACAACGACCACCGGGTGCACGTTTTTGTTGATCAGCTCCTCCGCCTTCTCCAGGAGCGCCCCCGCGACCACCACGGCTGAAGTCGTCCCGTCGCCGACCTCGTTGTCCGTCGCCTTGCTTATCTCTACCATCATCTTAGCTGCGGGATGCTGGACGTCAAGCTCCTTCAGCATGGCCGCCCCGTCGTTGGTGATGGTCACATCGCCCATGGAGTCCACGAGCATCTTGTCCATCCCGCGCGGCCCCAGTGAAGTCCGAACGACCTCGGCGATGAGCTTCGCGGCGGCGACGTTGTTCCTCTGAGCCTCCCTCCCCCTCGACTCCCCGGAACCTTCCTTCAGAATTATGACAGGCTGTCCATTCGCTGACATAAGTTTCAGTATACAACCGACGGTTTATAAGAATTATTCCAGGCCGAGGGGTCGGAGCGGCCCGAAGAAGCGAAGGAATTCTTAAGTGTGGCATTCTTCGGACGGTGCCGAACGTTCTTGTCCTCGTCCCCGACCCTGTCGAAGAAGCTTGCTGCCGAGGCGGTGGGCACTTTCATATTCGTGCTGGTCGGCGCTGGGTCCGCGGTCGGGGCTGCCAGCCTCATAGGCCCCAACTCGGCGTCCGCTTTGCTCGTGGCCGCCCTGGCGAACGGACTGGGGCTCGCCGTCGGCATCTCGGCCACCATGGGGATCTCGGGCGGGGCTCTGAACCCCGCGGTCACGCTGGGGCTTTGGGTTGGAAAGAAGCTGAAGTCCAGGGACGTCGTCCCATACATAGTCGCGGAGCTCGTGGGGGCGACGGCCGCAGGCCTGGCGCTGGAGGCGGCGTTCCCCTCCGTCCTCGGGGACAGCGTGAAGTGGGGCTCCCCGACCCTCAGCAGCGCCCTCACCGTCGGTCAGGGGATCGCCATCGAGGCGCTCCTCACCTTCGTCCTAGTCTTCGCAGTGTACGGGACCGCAGTCGACTCCAGGGCCCCTCACATCGGCGGGCTCGGCATCGGCCTCGTCGTCGTCGCCGACGTCCTCGTAGCGGGGAACCTTACCGGGGCGGCAATGAATCCCGCGAGGGCCTTCGGTCCGATGCTCGCGTCCGGTTTCTACCCCGGGTACTGGTACATCTATCTCGTCGGCCCGGTGCTTGGCGGCATCGTAGCCGGGCTGGTCTACAGGTACCTGATAGAAAGCAAGACCTGAGGGGTCGCGTCTAAATAACTCAGGGTAGGGATGAGCAGGTTGAAATCCGCGGCAAGAAGGCTTGGCAGGGAGCAGGCGAAGGAGGTCCTCGTCGGTCTCGACTCTGCCCTGGGCTCGTCTCGGGGGAAGGCCGCGAGGGAGGCCATCGTGAAGTTCCTGAACGCCTCCGTGCCCACTTACTCGTGGGTGGGGATGTACGCCGTGGATGGGGGCGACCTGGTCCTCGAGGCCTGGGCCGGGCCGGC
>JAFMAW010000042.1 GCA_029784795.1 Nitrososphaerota archaeon
GTCGATGTCGGCAGGCGTGAGCCCTGCCTCGACAATGGCCTGTTCGGCCGACTCCACCACGACCCGGACGGCCTTGCGGAACACCTCCTTGCCGTCCATGTAGAGGTAGCCGCCGTGGTCGCACTTGAGGAGGTGCTTGAGCGAGCCGTCGGCCATGACGATGGTGTCCCCCTCACCTGATGAGAGGGCCTCGATGACGCGCCTCTCGATGGTGTTCCTGATGAACCGCTCGGCCACGGCGTTGTCCGACAGAAGCAGGTCCATCTCGGACGAAGGGACCCGCGGGAGCAGGCCGCTCAGCCCGGACGGGTTGGCGTAGACGAGTATCGGCCCCAGCCTGAAGAACCGGCGCAGGGCTCCGCCGTAGGACACCCCCACCGCGGTCCTGGCCGCGTAGAGGGAACCCTGCGAGGTCTCCCCCACCAGGACGCACGTCGAGTCGACGGACGCGATTGGTCGCCCTTCTTTGATAGGAACTATGCACCCAGGGACCAATGACGCGTTCGTCGCCTCGAAGTACGGGTACAGCTCCTTCCCATACCTGCTGAAGATGAAGGCTCTCCCGGAGAGCTCGCGCTCCGCGCTCTCGGCGAGCTCTGCGAAGGCCTCTTCGAACTCCCTGGCCAGGGAGTCGAGGGTAGACAGCTGGTTGTCCTGCAATGGGAAGGTTGCGATGGCCATGTTGCGCAACATGGGCTATAACACTGTCAGTATTTAATTATTGCGCATGCGCAACATGGGCAACAATTAAAGCCAACGGCCCCCCGCCGGCCCACGGATGAGCGACACCCTCGTCCCCGAGGATGAGACCTCGATGGGCAGTTCAAATAATGGCATCTTGGACAACAGGCGCAACAAGATACAGATGTCAGAGAGCGAGAAGCCTGCCAACGTGACCATCAAGCTGAAGCGCGGGTCCTGGGAGATAGAGATCACCACCCAGGAGGGGCGCGTGCAGAGCGACGTCGAGAGCGTCCTCGCCGCCATGGCTTCGAGGGAGCCTGTCCTGGCCGAGCCCCCCAGCGCAACGTCCAGCGAAAGGAAAGGGGAGACGAGCAGGAGCGTCATCACCCTGATGTGGAAGGAAGGGTGGTTCGCCGCCCCCCGGTCGCTGTCGGAGGTCCACGAGGAGATGAGCAGGCGCGGCTACCACTACGACAGGACGGCCGTGTCGCACACCCTGGTCGACCTGGTCCGAGAGGGGTCCCTCTTCAGGGACGGGAGCATGAGGAACTACCAGTACGTCCAGAAATACCCGTTCAAGGGGCAGCAGGGAACTTCTTAGCGAGCTGCTCGCCGAGCCTGCTCGCGCCGACGGTGGTGATCCTGTACTTCCCTCCCTGCTCCGAGTCGAGCCGCTCGACGTTGGCCGACTTCGTGAGCTCGCTGAGCCTCGAGCTGATGGTCTTGGCGTAGAGCCCGGTGGCGGCCTCTATGTCCCCCACGCCCATGGCGTCCGTGGCCGACTTGCCGCTCAGGCTCGCGATCCGCGCCGCGACCAGCTGGAGCATGATGACGTCCCTGTCGCTCAGCTTCTTGTCCTGCACCCAGACCCTGGGGCCCTCCGGGGTGACCCTCACGAAGTCCCTGAACATCTGGATGAGATCGCTGAGGGAGTGGTTCACGCTTATCGCCCGGGCGAGGTCCATATTCGGGACCTCCTTCGAGACCCACTCGCGGATCGAACGCATGACCACTTCCGGGGAGCCGGACAGCTCCAACCGGGCCTCGCCGTAGCTGACTGAAACGTGAAGTTCTCTTTCGCTTGACATGTGCGCTGATAGCTCCTCCGCAGCGGGTTTCTTGTCAGGTTAAAATCAGTATCGCGCCCTCGGCAGGCCTCAGGCGACCGAGGTGCACCGGCCGCCTAGGTGACAGAGACCAGCGACGAGTAGATGTGCCCGTAGCCGTAGTAGTCTGACAGACCCCGGCCGTCGGACCACAGGGCCACGAACCTCGACCCGCTCACCTGCTCGATGGACATGAAGTCGCCGTGCCAGGTCATCGGTCCAGACGCGAACCCCGGCTCGCTGCTCAGCATCGTCGGCCCCACCAGCCTGGACGCGGACGCCTGGTAGGCGGAGGCGTAGGCGTCCCAGGCCCCCGTCGCGTTCCCCATCCATGTCAGCGCGATGAAGCCCCCTCCGGAGGCAAGAGCCGGAGACTCGGCCGTCCCGTTCTGCGAAGCCTCCATGGTCACCGGGCTCGACCAGGTGGGTTGTCCTGGGACCAGCCAGGTGAGGAGCAGCGAGTGCCCCGCGTCGGCCGCGTAGGCGACGTAGGGCGTGCCGTCGGAGGCGACTGTCAGGGCGGGGCCGGGGACGAAGGGCTCGGAGCCTCCGATGTACATCTCGGTGGGGACGGTGAGGTTGGCGACGCTCAGCCAGTCGAGCTTCCCCGAGTGGGAGCCCCGGGAAAGCGGGGCGTACAGCACCCTTATGGTGGAGTTCGCTGCGTTCGGGGTCGCGTACCCGTAGGCAGCGACGGCGATGGTGTCGTTGGCTAGGAGGGCGGCGCCTGTGATCCAGCCGTACTGCGTAGGGAAGGCGTTGGAAGCGGGTCTGGCGATGGTCATGTTCGGCCTGACGGTCGCCCAGTACAGCTCATAGGAGCTGTCCCAGGTGAGGTACACGCCTCCGGCTTTCGACGTCATTATCCACGGCCTGTTGAACCCGACTCCCACGGAGACCGTGTTCTGGGTGAAGTTGAACTGCCCGGAGGGCCCCTCCCTCCCGGTGGCCACCATGATGGACGTGGCGAACCCCTGCTGGGAGTAGCAGGCATAGGCGACATAGACCAGCGTCCCGTTGGGCGCGACCGCGGTCGAGGGGTCGTAGCAGCTGTAGCTGAGCGGGCTCGTCGAGTTGCTCACCTCCACGGGGGCGGCGTAGGCCTTGCCGCCGTCCGCTGATGCCGAGAACAGTATCTGTGTCCGGAAGCCATGGCTCGAGCTCGGATAGACCTGGGGGGACGAGGTCGAGTACCCTATCCAAGACGCGTAGACCAGTCCCCCTGCGCCGATGGCGACGCTGGGCTGGACCCCCTGGACGGTCTCGTTCGCATAGGCCCAGGGGAAGGTCGCCCCGGAAGCCAGCGAGTCGACCTGCACGTTGGTCCCCGCGGCCACCCTGGCCACCGGCGACTGGAAGTAGACGGCTGCCGCGTATCCCCCCAGCACCAGGGCGGCGACCAGGACGGCGGCCGCTGCCAAGAGGGTTCGTCGGTTCAATGCCAGTCTTCCTCGGAGCTAGGCCAGCTGGACCTGGTCCGTGGCCGCTTCGGGGGCAAGGTCCTGGAGCGCGCCGTCCTCCGGGACCGGCCTCATGGCAGGGACCGTGGTAGCCGAGGTGTAGACGTACTCCCCGTCCTCTGCCTTGAAGCGCCTCAGCTTCGTCGTCTTCGCCAGCCGCAGCAGCGCGACGGCGACCGACTGCTTAGGATAGTTCAGGCCGTAGGACTGGAGCGCCTCCCTGACGTCGGAGAGCTTCCTCCTCTCCCGCCCCCAGGGCCCTGCGAAGAACTTGCCTATCACTTCGGCGAGGGAGTCCCCCTTCTCGATGGTCACCACTGGGGTCTGCGCCTGCCCTCCCGGGGCGAGCTCGTCAGGCTGGGGCGCCGGCGCCGCGTCCGCCGCCGGGTGCTCCCTCCCCGGGCGAGGGAGCTTGGCAGCCACCTCGGGGATGAGGTCTATGGCCTCCCTGAGGTGCTCGGGGTCTGCCTCGACCTCGGCTTCGGCCTGGCCGAGCTTCACCTTGATCTTTACCATGACTGGGAGTGCCGTGGCGCCTCCCTCGTCTATTAAGCTTAGACTGGGACCCGGAAGTCTTCTTTGACGGTGGCCAGGACCACGTGCGAGTTGGTCCGCTCAATGAAGGGCATCGCGAGGAGCCCCTTGGTGAAGTGGCTGAGCTCCTCCCTGTCTCTGCACTTGGAGACTATTATCGCGTCTATCTCACCGGTGACGTCGTAGACCGCGCACACAGTGGGGAGCCGCGCTATCTCCCGCTCCATCTCGAAGAGCTTCCCCTTCGAGACGCTGATCTCGGTAACCACGGTCAGCTCGTACCCCAGCTTCTGGAAGTCCAAGACCGCGGTGAAGCCCCTGAGGATCCCGCCGCTGCGGAGCCTCTCGAGGTGAGAGGTGACCGTGGACGTCGACACGCCCAGGGTCGCCGCTATCTCCCGGGCCGACGCCCTCCCGTCTACGAGGAGCATCCTGACCACCCTGAGGTCTAGAGGGTCGGCACTTTGTCCAGCACCGTCCCCCTTCTTCCCCCCTCCGACTGAATAGATGTGCGTTTTCTGTCTTGCCATATGGACAAACGTTGCGCCGCGACTACCACCACGTTAAATATTTTGCGGAAGCACCTCGTCCGTTTGACATTCAAGGTGACGGCGACCGGAGACATCGCGAAGCGGACCTTCGCCCGCGAAGAGGTTCTCGGGCTTGTGCGGAAGGAGGAAGTGAAGTTCGTCGACCTCCAGTTCACCGACGTGCCCGGGAGGCTCAGGCACGTGACCCTCCCCTCGGAGATGATGAACGAAAGCATGTTCACAGACGGGGTCGCCAAGCTGGACGGCTCGTCGGTCAAGGGCTTCGTCGACATCAACGAGTCGGACATGCTCCTGGTCCCCGACCCCTCGACCTACGGGGTCTTCCCGTGGACCGACGGCCAGCTCAAGACGGCGCGTCTGATCTGTGACGTGAGGGCCGGCTACGGCAGGGGGAGGTTCGCCAGGGACCCCAGGCACGTCGCCCAGGTGGCGGAGCAGAGGATACGCGAGGCGGGGTTCACCGACTCGCTCTGGGGGCCCGAGGTCGAGTTCTGGGTCTTCGACGCGGTGACCTGGGAGGCGAGCACACCGTTCTCTTCTGGGTTCAGGATATCGTCGAAGGAGTCAGCGGTCGAGGCCCGGGGGACCAACTTCCCCATCAGGTTCAAGGACGGCTACTATCCGGCCCAGCCCGTCGACACCCTCAGCGACTATCGGGGGGTCTGCGTCAACTACCTGCGGGACGGGTTCGGCGTGTTGAGCAACGCCCACCACCACGAGGTGGCGACCGCCGGCCAGTGCGAGATCGACATATACAGAGACGAGCTCGTCACCATGGCCGACAGCACCATGACCTACAAGTTCGTCACCAAGAACGTGGCGAGCAGGATGGGGATGATCGCCACCACTCTGCCCAAGCCCATATTCGGGGACAACGCCGTCGGGATGCACGTCCACTCCAGCCTCTGGAAGGAGGGGAAGAACGCGTTCTTCGACCCGGCAGACGAGTATGCCGAGCTGAGCCAGGTCGCCAGGTACTACATCGGGGGGATCATGTCCCACAGCAGGGCGCTCTGCGCCATCGTCGACCCGACCACCAACTCCTACCACAGGCTGGTCCCAGGCTACGAGGCGCCCGTGTACATCGCCTGGAGCAAGATGAACAGGTCCGCCAACGTCAGGATCCCGGCCTACGAAAAGGGGTCAGAGGGGGCGAAGAGGGTGGAGTTCAGGACGCCGGACCCCTCGTGCAACCCCTACCTCGCCTTCGCGGCGATCACTGCGGCCGGCTTGGACGGGATAAGGAGCAAGATCGACCCAGGAGACCCGGTCGACGAGGACATCTACAAGCTCACACCGGAGAAGCGGAGGGCGCTCAAGGTGGGGGAGCTCCCTGGGAGCCTGAAGGAGGCGGTGGAGAGCCTCGAGAGCGACTCTGCTTTCCTGGACGGGATCTTCCCGAAGGACCTGGTCGAGGTGATGACCGAACTCGAGATGGAGGCGTACCGTAGCGTGGCCGCGCGGCCGCACCCCTACGAGTTCAACCTCTACTTCGATATCTAGCAGTTAACTGCTACCTGTCAAGGCTTGAATGCGGGTTGGGACCAACCTCCCGCCCTGTATGAAGGTCCTAAACCGCAAGGCCTACGAGTGGAGGAGGGACCACCGCGCCGAGGTCCTCGCTCAGCTCAAGCTCTACCTGGAGAAGGGGGAGGCGCGGCTCCCCCGCACCGGCTTGTGGCAGGACGCCTAGACCTCGCTGCCGCCGGCTGGTTTCTGCCCTCGGGTCCATCCCCGCATGACGAACTCCGTCAGCCCCCCGGCCCAGCGTCCGTCGGCGAGGACGGCGGCTCGCCTATGCCTTTTTGTGGGCGCTGACCAGCGCATGGGTGAACCAGTCGCCTTCGAACGGGAGCAGGTCCATGGGGTTGCGGGTCCACCTCCCTTCGTAGAACTCCTCGACCTCATCAGCGGCGAACCCCGCCCTCTCCAACGTCCCCATGAGACTCGCCCTGGACAGGGTGTCTCCCAGGCCGAGCTCCCTAGCCTTCCTGAGGCTCCTCGAACCGCGTCGTAGGAAGGTAGCCGAGAAGAGCAGCTTCCCCCGTGGGAGGAGGATGCGGCGCGCTTCGGCGAAGGCCGCCCCGGCGTCGGGGACGTTGTCGAACCCGAAGTAAGACGTCGCCAGCGGCGCGACCCCAGTCGCCACGGCCATGTGCTTGGCGTCCATCACGCAGAGGGACACACGGCCGTAGGAGCCGTCAGCCCTCAGCTTCTGCATGGCCCCCCTGAGCGGCGCCTCGTCCACGTCGGTGGCCAGGATGCCGCCCGCCCTCAGGCGCTTGGCCATGACCAGCACCAGGGTGCCCATCCCAGACGCCACGTCCACCGCCCACTCTGACTCGGAGCCCAGCGCCGCGAGAGACCGGACCAGCCGCCCGTCGGCTTCGACGAGCCCGTCGGGGAGGTAAGATGCGTACCTCCTGCGAATCCGGTCGTACTTCGCCACGTCTGGTATATTCACCTTCCATGAGAACTCGCCTCCGCTCAGCCTGGCCTCCTTCAGGAGGGGGACTTCGCCCTTCACCTGGAAGAGGTGCCCGAAGGGGCACGTGAACTCGCCGTCGACGAGGCGCCCGCCGGCCGTCGTGCCCGCGTATCCCAGCTTGCCATGGCAGGCGGGGCATGCGAGCCTCGCGGCCATCCGCTTCTTCATCTGACCGGCGTCCCCGCGCGGCATCGGTCCCTTCTCGGCCCGCCGGGCGCAGGCGCTCGACCCACGCCTGGATTCGTCCCGGGGGCCGCTTGACTTTGTTGTTCCGAAACGGTTAGGGCGGCCGACCCTCCGGCGGGCCCCCGAAGCCCCCTGTTATCGGCCAGGCAGGAGCGCAGACCCTGAGAGGGCATTCAGACCAATCCGCTGCCGTGTTCCAACTCCGTTCCAACCCGTTCGGGAACGGGTGTTCCTCGGGGTTCCTAATCTCCCCCAGCCTCCAAGGGGGCATCGATGAAGAAAACATATGTCGCGACAGTCGCGATCACAGCGGCTCTAGTGATAGTACTGGCGGCCGCGATCGCACCAATCAATCAGCCAGCCCAGGCGAAGTCCGGGACTTTGGCGGTCATGGGGACGGATCCCCCTGTCACCTCGACCGGCATCAGCTCTGCCACCATGTCCTACAGCTCCGTCAGCGCCCACACCGCAGGCTCTGACATGTCGAGCGGGTGG
>JAFMAW010000043.1 GCA_029784795.1 Nitrososphaerota archaeon
TCAGAACATCGACCATGCGTGCTTTTCCTTTCCCGTGCTTCTATGCCTTTGGTATAAAAGCAGATTCGCTCGGGATGCCTGACTCGACTAGGGCTTTCGGCGGACTTGCTTTGCGTCAGCTAGGCGGCGGGGAAATCATGATTATGTTGTCCCCCCTCACGATCAGCGTCCCGAGGGAGCTCGACTGCCCGTCCTCGGTCACCTCTTCCGCCTGCTCGAGGGCCAGGTTCATGTGCTGGTCGAATCCCTGGAGGTTGCCCCTGATGACCTTCCCTCCCTTCAGCTTGATCAGGACGACCTTCCCGACGCTCTCGTCGAGGACCTTGACTGCCATGTCGACGGACAATATGTTCCCTTGAACCTGCCGTCCGAATTCATTTATTTAAGCAGTCATGCGCGCGTCTCCAGTTGAAGAAGTGGGTTCTGTCCCGCAGGGACTCCGCGGTGATGATCGCGAAGATAGAGGCGTCCCTGGGCCTCACGCTGAGCCTGTCGAAGTCGGCCCAGGCCGATTGCGCCGAGCCTGAAGCCGGGGTCGTCTTCGTGAGGCTCGACGAGTACGAGTTCGTCCAGTCGGGAGATTCGTTCTTTCCCTACCTTGGCTCGCAGGCTTCTCTCGCCCTCTTTCCGGCCGTCGTGGTAGACGAGGGGGCCATCAAGTTCCTCATCAACGGGGCCGACGTGATGCGCCCCGGCATAAGAAAGATGGACGACTGGGGGGATGCAGGGAAGTTGGTGGTCGTCAAAGAGGAGAAGAAAGGGCGCGCCATCGCGGTCGGCCCTACGAGTGTCTCAGGCGCCCAGGCCGCGGCCACGTCGAGGGGGGAGTGCGTGAAGAACCTGCACCACGTGGGGGACCGCTACTGGAACGCGCACAAGGCCATCTGACCCGGGAATACTTTCGCCCTTCCCTCTCCTATTAAGCTGAGAACGGAATCTCCGACCTGAGAACTATTCTCTACAACAGAGTCTAACTAATTCATGACTGCGATAAAATTGCTGGGCCGCCCTACCCTTAATAATGACCGTGACTCACGGAGTAAAACATCAATGTCCGGAATTATGCAGGAGAGGAAGCTCGAAGGTAAGAGCAAAGAGATTCTTCTGAAAGCCTTGGCGCTCAAGAGCATAGAGGACCTTCCGAAGATTCAGGAGGACGTCTCCAACAAGACGATAGTGATACTCAAGGTGACCCCCCTGGCTCAAAAGAGCCTCGAGGAGCTGAAGTCCTCGGTTGATCTTTTCTTCGAGTTCGCCACATCTGCGGGCGGAGACATCGCAAGGCTCGGGGACGAGAGGGTCGTCATCACCCCGCCGGGCGTGCGCATCTGGCGCGGCCTCCAGTAGCGTCTTCGTCGTCCCGGCCATCCGCGCGGCGGTCTGCCAGGTTCAGCCCCAGGCCGAGGGGGGATGAAGTCTTGTCACCAGTCAGCGGCAGGTCACCCCGATGCCTGGGGGTTGCTTTCGTCGGGTCCGGGGACGCGCCTTTGCAGGGTGATGCTTGCGCGGCTCAGGTTGGGTCGCGGCCGTGAGGGCGACGTCAGGTCTCGATGGGGTTCGACGACGGCCTCGCCACCCCCGCCGGGGCGCGGGGCCCTCAGTAGACCCTGATGGCTTCCTGCACCGCAGGGTGGATGGCAGGGATTCGGTATATCCGCTGAATGGCGTAGGCGAGGTTCTCCGTCTTTCTCTTCTCGCCGTGGTTCACGAGGACCAGCTGGAGCTTCGGCCGCACCTTCCCCACGAAGCGGATAATCTGGTTGTAGTCGCTGTGGCCGCTGAACCCGTCCGCCTTCTCCACCTTGGCCCTGACATCAACGATCTTGATCTTCCCGTCCTGGCCCATCAGGCTGGCTTGGCTCCCGCCGTCCAGCACTCTCCTCCCCATGGACCCCTGGACCTGGTATGACACGAACAGTATCTTGTTCTTCTCCCCCGGCGCGAGATGCTCGAAATAGTCGAGGACGGGCCCCCCCTCCAGCATCCCAGAGGTCGCCATGATTATGGCAGGGCCCTCTCGATATGCCTCCTCCCTGTCCGTAGGGTGCTCCACCTCGGTGAAGTACTCTGACTTGAAGGGGTTCACCCCCTCCTCAAGGATTTTGGTCCTGAGCTCCCGCGAGAGGTAGTCGGCATACGAGACATGGATGGCCGTGGCCTCGGAGATCATCCCCTCCATGAACACCGGCGCCTCCACCAGGATCTTGTTCCTCATGTACTGGTCTAGGACGATGAGTATCTCCTGGGCCCTCCCCACGGCGGGGATGGGTATGAGCACCTTCCCCCCTTGCATGAGCGTCTCATTGATGGCGTTGACGAACTTCATCTCGACCTCCTCCCTTACGGGCATGATGTCCTCCTTCGCTCCGTAGGTGCTCTCGGTTATGAGGGTCTCGACCCTCGGATAGTTCCAGGTGGCGGAGTCGAACAGCGCCGTCCTCCCGTACTTGTAGTCCCCGGTGTACACTATGTTGTGGGCGCCCTCCCCTATGTGGAGGTGGACGGTCGCCGACCCCAGGATGTGCCCGGCGTTGTTGAACACCAGCTTGATGTCCGGGGATATGTCTGTCACCATCCCATAGGGGAGGGTGATGGTGTGCTGGATCTCGTCTCTGATGTCCTTCTGGTCGTAGATCAGCCTCCCGCCCTCGATCTGGGCTATCTTCACGAAGTCGTTCTGAAGCATGGACATCAGCGGCAGGGTAGGCTCGGTGCAGTACACCGGCCCGTCGTAGCCGTACTTGTACATGGCCGGGACGAAGCCCTGGTGGTCCAGGTGGGCGTGGCTGACTACGATGGCGTCTATCTCATTGGGGGAGATGTCCGCCCAGTCGAGGCGCGGATACGCGTCCCAGGGGTTCCTCGACCCGGGATGGATCCCGCAGTCCAGCAGCACCTTGCTCTCCGCCGTCTCGACGAGCACGCAGGACCTTCCCACCTGCTGGAACGCGCCGAGGGTCTTTATGGTGACGTGCTCTTCCGCCGCGATCCTCGGCCTGAATATCGCCTCACCCAGCTCCCTATAGAACTTCTCCCGGACCTCGGTCCCAGCCTTCAGGGCATAGTAGACGTTCTGGATCGCGGTAGATTTTATGTGGGGTGCCTTGCGGACTCTAATCTTCCATCCCGTCTGCTCCATGGCCCCGCCGAGGTCGAAGCCTGCCTCCTGGGAGAGCAGCCTGGGGTTCTCAGCCTCTACGGTTATCTCGCCCAGGGCGTCGTCGAAGAAGTAGTTGGACGCCCCCGCCTCGGGGGGGAGGGTCCTCTCCAGGACCTGCCTGGCGTCGCTCTCCTGCTTCCTTATCGATTTCTCCGTCCTTGTGACGACCCTCTTCTTCAAGGAGTTGACAATCTCAGATATGACATAGCTGTTCTTGTGAAGGTAGGCGGGGTTCTTGGTGTAAAGGGCGAGCCTCGGGCCCTCGTACTCTATCCTGGTGATCTGAGCTTCCGCTGGGATGTTGTTCAGAATAGCGCTCATCAGGCTTACGCCGTTGGCTTTCTGTTCCAAGTCTAACTGTGAGATGTAAACTGGGCCAGGAGCTTGTCCTTCTCAGCTTCTGGCAGCTCGCGGAACCCTTCCTTATCGATGACCGCCACGTCGAAATGGTCTCCTGTCGCGACGTTCCGCCTCGTCGCGGCTATGATGGCCTTCGCAGCCAGCGGGTACGCCTTCGCCACCGGCATCCCTTCCTTGAACTCCTCTTCGAGAATGCCATAGGCCACCGGAGACCCGCTCCCCGTGGCTATCATCTTCTCCTGGTTGAGAGACCCGAAGATGTCGACGTTGAACAGGGATCCGCCGGTTGAGTCGACCCCTCCCACCAGGACGTCCGCTATCAGGGGATACAGCCGCGAAGAGAAGAGCATGTTCGACACCACCTGGGCCGCTGCCTTCACCGGCATGGGCCTCCCCTTCTCCAACCTGTAGGTGCTCGAATAGTACTTCGCCGTGTCTGTGACGTTCTGTGCGTCCGCCACCCCGCCGGAGATCGTCATGGCGAGGTTGTCGGCGATCTTGATGAGCTTCTTGCCCCTCTTGTGGGCGATGAAACCTCCAGCCGTGACGCGCGTATCTGTGGCCAAGACGACACCGTCGGAACAGACCAGCCCCACGGTGGTGGTACCGTGGTACATGGCCGAACCCAGCGTTTTCCCTCCAATCTGGTTTAATTCTCTCGACACTTTGTCCACAAACCCCTCAGAACGGACAAGAACCGCGCGTCTCCGTTGCTTATTTAATCTTTCGAAGCCCATCCCTCCGGAGTTCTCCCCTGGCCGAGCGCAGTGGCCTTAAATCACGAGACGGGGCGTCACCAACATGGACCCCGGCTACCATCTGATGGAGCTACCCACCAAGGTCCTCATAGGGGAGGGGGTCATCGACAAGCTGGGGGAGTTCGTCGCAGACAAGGGCCCAAAGAAGACCGTGATATCGTCCGGGTCGCAGGTCACCTCGAAGGTGCGCGCCACCGTGGACGGGGCACTGGGCGGGGAGCCCGTCTGGGTCGAGGTAGCCGCGGCCGACACGCAGAACGTCGAGAAGGTGAAGCGCGCAGCCAGGAGAGCCGGGAGGATAGTGGGCGTGGGGGGCGGCAAGAGCGTGGACGTGGGGAAGCTCGCCGCCTTCAGGCTCGGGCTCCCATTCTACTCTGTCCCGACCAGCGCCTCCCACGACGGCATCTCCAGCCCCTTCGCCTCTCTCAAGGGGCTCGACAGGCCGTACTCGATCATGGCCAAGCCTCCCGTGGGCATCCTGGCGGACATAGAGGTGATCAGCTCAGCGCCGAAGCGGCTGCTGGCGTCGGGGTGCGGCGACCTCGTTTCGAAGCTGACCGCGGTCAAGGACTGGGACCTTGCCCACAGGGAGACCGGGGAGTACTACGGGGGGTACTCCGCAAGCCTGGCGCTGATGAGCGCCGACGTCGTCCTGACCGGGTCTAGGAGCCTCGGGAAGTTCGGGAAGGACAGCGTCCGCGACCTGGTGGAGGCCCTCATCAGCACCGGCGTCGCCGCGGGGATTGCCGGGAGCTCCCGCCCCTGCTCTGGGTCTGAGCACCTGTTCAGCCATTGCCTCGACGTCGTGGCGCCCGGGGTCGGGCTTCACGGGGAGAAGTGCGGGATCGGGACCATAATGATGGCGAAGCTCCACGGACTCGACTGGAAAAGGGTGAGGGCCGCTCTCATGAACGTCGGCGCTCCGGTGGAAGCGTCGGCCATCGGCATAGACGACTCTCAGGTCGTCCGGTCTCTGGTGAAGGCGAGCAGCATACGCCCGGACAGGTACACGATCCTGTCGAAGAGGAAGCTGGACCCCAGGGGCGCAGCAGCCCTCGCAAAGTCCACCGGCGTTATCTAAGCGGTCTTCGCAGGACTTTCTGTCTTCTTCGCGTGAGGCTTTGGCTCGGGAGCCTTCTCTTCCGCCTTCGGCTCTTCCTTCTTCTCCTCGAGCTTCGGCTGGGCCTTCTCGTTCTTGAAATTCTCCACGAAGGCGAGGGACGCGACAGAGGGGACGAACTTGAACACGTCGTTGGCGATCCCCCTCTTGATTATCTGGAGCCCTTCCACCAGGAACAGGTCCTCGGGGATCGTCACCTTCAGGCTCCCGCCTTCCCTCTCGAATGTCGCCTTGCTCCCTTCCCCGGCTAGCCTCCTGTCGACCAGGGCCCTCGTCTTGTCGTCGTCGCCTTCGACCTGCTTGAGCACTTCGAAGTCGTAGACTATCGACTTCCCCGCGAGCCTGTGGTTGAAGTCGACCTGCGCCCTGCCTGACCCGACGAACCTTATGATGCCGACCCTGTTGTCCACCTCCACGCTGTCGCCCACGGCCAGTTCATGCTCCCTCTCCCCGAACTTGCGGAGCGGGATCATGCGCAGCTGGGTCGGGTCCCTGCTGCCGAAGGCCTTCTCCGGCGCGAGCTCGATCTCCTTCTTGTCCCCCACCGACAGCTTCGCCACCTCGGCGTCCAGCCCCGAGATGAGCCACCCCTCGCCGACCGCCACGAGCCTGGGCTCGTACCTCCTCGACTCCTCGTATATCTTGAGCCGCTTGGCCTCGGACTCTACCGTGGACTCGATGCCTTCGCCGGTGTCCTTCACCCGCGCGGTGTAGTTGGCGAATATCAGGGTGCCCTTCTCAAACGCCATGGAATTCCACCAGCCTCGGGGTTGGGTTTAAAGAGTTTCAGTTCCTGAAGGCGGGAAGGGTCTCCTCTATGGCCCGCAGCGTGGCGTCCACGTAGCCCTCGTTGACCTGACCCATGCACCCGACCCTGAAAACCTTGCCCGCGAACGGGCCGAACCCTCCTGCGATCACGACCCCCTTGTCGTGGGCCAGGGCCTTCCTGAACTTGGAGTCGTCCACCCCCTGCGGGTAGTAGGATGCGACGACGGTCTTGGACCTCACCGACCTCTCCGCGACCGGCTGGAGGCCCAGCTTCGCCAGGCCGTCGTAGATCCTCGCCGACATCCTGTCGTGTCTCTCGACCCTCTTCTCCAGGCCTTCTTCGAGGAGCTCCTTCAGGGCCTCGTCCAGCGCGTAGTAGAGCGGGAGCGCCGGCGTGAACGGGGTCTCGCCACGGGTGCCATATTCCAGATACCTGGGGAGCTCGAAGTACCTAGTCTTAGGAGGCGAACTCTTCAGATAATCCACGACCCTCTTGCTCACAGACAGCATGGCCAGGCCCGGAGGGGCAGCCACGCATTTCTGGCTCCCGGTGATGCACATGTCGACCCCCCAGCGGTCGACCGGGATGGCGTAGCCTCCCAGGCTGGAGATCGCGTCAATCACCGCGAAGGCGCCGTGGTCCCTGGCGAACCTGGTGGCTTCCTCGATGTAGGGGGCCGCCACGCCGGTGCTCGTCTCGTTGTGCACCAGGAGCAACGCCTTGAACCTTCCCTGCTGGTCCATCGCTGACTTCAACTGGTCCAGGGTCGGAATCTTTCCAAAGTCCGAGGCGACCCGGACCGCCTTCCCTCCGGCTAACTCCACGGTCTCCGCGAGCCTCATACTGAACTCGCCGAAGACCGGTACTACGGCGACGTCCCCCGGTCTTATCAGGTTCCATACTGCCGCCTCGACCCCCCCCGTGCCAGACGACGACAGGACGACCACATCGCCCTGGGTCTGGAAGAGGTGCCTCGTCCTCTCGAGGACGTCTTTGTACAGCTCTCTGAACGCGTCCCCCCTGTGGTTGATGATCGGGTTGAGCATCGCCTGCATGACCCTCTCCGAAACATTGGTGGGTCCCGGGAGCATGATTAGCTTCTGTTTATCCATCCTTACCACCCGTCAGGTCCTTACGGATAAGCGCTCTCACGCGCTCCACACCGCCGAACTTCACCACCACTTTCGCCACCCGTGCCCGCACCAGGCCCGGCC
>JAFMAW010000044.1 GCA_029784795.1 Nitrososphaerota archaeon
ACCCCGAGCGAGGTGGCCCCGGCGTGGCCGAAGGAGCCGCCGATGGCCTGGGGTTTGCCCGTGACGACGCCGGGCATCGAGTGGCCCCGCAGCATCGAGACGGTGTATGCGATGGGTTCAGGCACGCGACAGCGAGCCGGGGCGGCGGAGTTAAACCGTTCTGTGCTTCATGGTCGTCTGGACGACGGTCCCGCGTCTCCCCGGCGTCCGACCTTGCTGCAGCCTCAGGTCGGCCCGCGCGGCGTCCTGTCTCTCCTCTGCCTGGCCCCCTCACCCTGCGAGGAGGCAGCGAGCCTGCCGCTCCCCAGGGCGCCATCCATGGAGGGGGCCTGGGACCCCTTCCTGCGCTCCAGGGATTCTTCCATCGAGTAGCCCGCCGCGGCGACGAAGACCCCCAGGATCCCCAGGGGGAAGGCGACGTAGAACATCGTCGGGGAAGAGAGGAGCAGCGAGGCCGTGGCCGTCCCCCCGGCCGCGAGTATGACCGCCCCCCCTGCGATGAGGACCCCGTCGGACCGCGTGAGGCTCAAAGGCGCGGCCTCCGCGGACCCCTGGCTCCCTCATGCTTCGTGTGCGACATATGGGGCCTTCGGTCGCCGCGGTCGGTATAAACCGGGGACAACCACGCCGCGTCACCTACACCCGGGCGCGGGGAAAGTAAGATAAACGGGGGCGGGGGTCGGACTTTCCTCTGGCGAGCGTCCCTGTCGAACAAGTCTATCGGCCCTGCCCTCGGGGATGGAAGGACCCCAGGCTCGGTGGACGGGCTCGCGGCCGGGCTGCTCTCCTGCGGGCTGACCCTCAACCAGGCGAGGGTCTACGTGTACCTGGTGCTGAAGGGGGCGTCACCTGTGATCGCGATCTCCAGGGACCTGGGGCTCCACAGGGTGGAGGTCTACAGGAAGCTCAAGGACCTGGACGGCGCGGGGCTGCTGGAGACCTACCTCGACGACCCCAAGAGGTACGCTGCCGTCGAGCCTTCGGTGGCGTCGACGCTGCTCCTCCGCAGGCAGGAGGAGAGGCTCTCGGTCTTCGGGGAGCAGCTCAGGGCGGTGATCTCCAGGCTGGACAGCGCGAGGACCGCGCTCGGGCCCCGGCGGGAGGGCGCCCGGGGGCCGGGGGAGGGGAGCTACAGGTTCGTCAGGGGGAGGAGGAGGTACTACAACGAGATGGCCAGCCTGGCCAGGGGGGCCCGCACTGAGATACTCAGGATAGTCTCCCCGGGGGGTGTGGCGAGGACTGTGATCGCAGGGCTCGACAGCGAGTACCGGGAGGCGAGGGGGCGGGGGGTCTCCGCCAGGATGATATGCGAGGTCAACCCGAAGAACAGGTCCTACGCGAAACGGCTTTCGAAGGCGGTGCAGCTGAAGCACCTGTCAGGGGTCCGGCTCAGGTTCACCATAGTCGACAGGTCGGTCACGATACTCGGCGCGAAGTTCGACGAGACCTCGCAGTCCCTCGACTCCCCCGTGGACAGCTACATCGTCTTCGACGACCCCGGGCTCTCGGAGGCTTTCCGGATGTTCTTCGAATATCTGTGGGACGAAGCCAAGCCGACGGCGTAGCGGGGCGGCCGGGGACGGGTCAGCCGGTCCTGTCTTCGAACTTCCGGCCCAGCTCAGACCGAGGGAGGGATTCCTTGATCAGCCGGATCTGCTCGGCCCGCAGGCCCCTCTTGGTCGACAGGACGAACTCGTGCTTGCGGACGTAGGGGCTCCCGTTGGGGGCCAGGTCCGTCCGGCCTGTGAGGTCTGTCTCCAGGTAGAGGACAGGGGGCCGCCCCCAGGGCTTCGTCAGGGCGACCTTGACGACGTTCTTGAACGGGATGAGGATCCCCTCCTTGTCCCCCTGGATCCTCTCCTCTATGGTCATGGCCTCGATCAGGTCGTACTGCTCCTTCAGGGCCCCCTTCCCCCCTCTTGCCAGGGAGCCCAGGAACCCGCCGCGGTAGGAGAGGCTCCCCGCCCTCAGGACGAGGATCCTGCTGTTGGGGAAGTCGAAGCAGACGTCATAGGGGAAGGCGGGGCCGTTCTTAACCCAAAGCGGCTCAGCTGGGCCGAGCAAGCAGCCCTGCCGGGGCACCGGTCGCTCTTAGACATTGTTAGCAATCGGGGGGTGTGAGACCCCACGGCTTTAGCCGCGGGATGAAAACTGACGGCGCTTCGTCAGACCCGCCAGGCCCATGGAAAGGTTTGACTTCTGCCCCCGCGACGGTGGGGTCCATGGTTCGCACCTGCGAGGTCTGTGGAAGCCCCATCGATGGCGCGTCGAGCTTGGTGACGATAGACGGGGCGGTGCTCAGCGTCTGCCGGCGGTGCGCGGCGCGAGGGAAGCCGTTCGTCCCTCCACGGCCAATGGCCCGGCCGTCAGTCGGCAGGCCGCGGGCAGGCCAGGCGTTCAAGGAGCCCGAGCTCGATGTGGACCCCGGATGCGGGGCCATGGTGAAGCAGGCCAGGGAGAAGCGGGGGCTGACCCAGGAGCAGCTCGGGCGGGCGATAAACGTGAAGGCTTCGGTGATCAGCCACGTCGAGTCGGGGAAGATGAAGCCGGACCTGGTCCTGGCGAGGACGCTGGGGAGGTACCTGAAGGTCGACCTGCTCGTCCCGAGCGACTCGCTGGGGGCCTGACCCCGGGGTCGCCAGAGCGGGCGCTAGGACTGGAAGGTGGCGGTGGGGGACGCTGGGACGACGTACCAGTACCCGCCGTTGATGTTGATGCCATTCCCGTTGGTCTGGCCGGGGCTGGAGTCGCCCAGGTACAGGTAGAGCGGGTGGCCCAGGTAGGCCGTCTGGCTGGTCCCGTCTGACCGGGTGAAAGTGGTGAAGTCGCTGGCGTTCAGCGAAGCCGGGACCACGATCGCCGGGGAGTAGAACACGGGCCACACCTGGATGCAGCTCAAGGCGCTGGTGCAGTGGCTGACCGGCGGGGACGTGGCGTTGCCCACCTGGTAAGGGACGAAGTAGTAGAGGGTGAACCCCGAACCGTCGACGAGGTACTTCCCCAGGGTGCTGCTGGTGGCGACCCCTATGGTGTAGGCGCCGGTCGCGCTCGCGGTGGCGTTGGTCGCCGTAGTAGCGCTGCTGGTCGAAGTGACCGTGGTGGCCGCGTGCGGCCCTCCGTAGAGGAAGCCGTAGACCCCTCCGCTGGTCACGGCGTAAAGCAACCCCCCGGCCACTATGGCGTCCACTATTATGACGACTACAAAACCGCGGCCGATCCTCAGCGCGTTGTGCTGGTTGATACGCACGGGGATTTTCCATCTCTTGGAGCTGGATTTAATGCTTGCTGGTGATGATGCGAAGTGTCGCCTGCCCCTCGACCTGTCGCATGAACGGACAGCACCGACACAACGGCCGGAAGCGGCCGGGCCTGGACTAGCTCCCTTTGCTCCTTCACAAAGTCCTTTGCCGGCCCCGTGAACGAAAATTGCTCGTCCGCAAACGAAACGGCGTCGACACAATAAATAAAAGCTGGGAACAGTCGTTGCAAAAATCGATTTGCCAAACTACAAGGGTGTCGCCGTCGCGTTCGTGGTGCTCACGATAATATTCGCCGCCGGGACCGGATATCTACTCGCCTTTCCTCAGACGCGGACCACGACCACCACCGAGGTCAGCACGGCCGCGAGCACAGGATACCCCGTGAACATCGCCTACAAGCCCAGCCTGGGGTACTACCTCACCAACGGCACAGGCTTCACCCTGTACATGTTCAGCGCGGATACCCCCGGCAACGGCTCGAGCGTCTGCAACGGCTCCTGCGCGGGGTTCTGGCATCCGTTCTACGCCGCCACCACGAAACTTCCGCCGGGGCTGAACGCGTCCAGCTTCGCCACCATCACCCGCTCCGACGGGAGCAAGCAGACGACATACAACGGGTGGCCGCTCTACTACTTCGTGTCTGACACGAGCGCAGGGAGCGTCGCCGGGGAAGGATTCTACCAGTTCGGGGGCTCGTGGTATGCGATCCCGCCGACCTTGCAGCAGACGGGCGGGCAGATAATAGGCGGGCCCGCGTACAGTGTGGGGATAGCATACAAGCCTTCGATAGGGCTCTACCTGACGAACAGCACCGGCTTCACCCTATACTTCCGGTCGACCGACACCCCCAACAGCGGGAAGACGACCTGCGACGTCCCCCTCTGCGAAGCGAACTGGCCCCCCTTCTACGTGGCCAACCTCAGCCTCCCTCCGGGCCTCGCCGCGTCTTCGTTCAGCACCATCAACCCCTACAACTCGACGAGGATCGTAACCTTCCACGGCTACGCCCTCTTCACCTGGGCTCATGACGCCGCCCCCGGGGACACCACAGGCGAGGGGATAGGCGGGTTCTACGCCGCGACCATCCCGACCCCCGCAGCCCCGAGCGCCGCGACCACCAGCACCACCTAGGACGTCGAAGACCGCGCCCTGGCTGGCGCGCCGAACCTGGAGGCTTGTAGGGATACGGGTCTAGATGGACGGTTGCGGTCCCTGGGCTATCTCTGCGGCGCCCACAGCTCCATTATGTTCCCCGCGGGGTCCGTGAAGTAGACGCTGGCGGACTTCGCGGCGCCGTGCCAGCCCGGGGAGGCCTCGACCCTGGGGCTGACCTTGACCCCCTTTGAGCGGAGGAAGGCGGAGCATTCGTCGAGCTTGTCCCCCGGGACCTCGAAGGCCACGTGCAGCGGGAACCTGGCGCGCTCGTCGCCGTAGCCCGTGAAGAAGCCGCGCTCTTCGTCGGCGAACCCAAAGTACTGCTCCCCTACGTCTGCGAAGTGGATGTGCTTCCTGTCCGGCTCCTCGTCGAAGGGGAGGCCCAGCTCCCTGTAGAAGCCGGCGCACTCGGCCACTCCCCGGGTCAGGAAGGCCACCTCGGCCACGCGTATCAGCGGGAGTCTGTCCAATCTAAGCGCCTGAAGGCGCGGTCAGGTATAATCGTTTCCGAGCCCGGCGGCGGCGCCAAAGGACAGCCGCGCCCGACACTGCGAGGGCCAGGACCAACAGGGCGGACGCGACCCCAAGCAGGTCGTAGGCGGAGCTCCCGGTGACGGCCAGGGGCCCGTCCACGACGACCCCGGCGCTCATGGAGGTGGAGTTGCTAGCCCCCTGCCACCCCGTGAAGCTGGTCCAGAACGGGACGCTGGACCCCGTCAGGGTGAGCAGGGACCCGGCCGGTACGTACACGACCTTCTCGGCCCCGGCCGCGACGCTCCCGGAGACCTGGCCGTCCCTGTAGGACACCGGCGACGGGCCATTGGCCTGGACCTTGACCCCCGGGTAGAAGACCGCGGTCTCGTTGGAAGGGGCCCCCGGGCCGACGGTCATGCTCAGGCCAGTCTGGCTCCCCGACACCGAGTCGGTCCCCGCGCCCTGCCACCCCTCGAACTGCCACCCCTGGGAGGGGACAGCCTCGAGGCTCAGGACCGTCCCCGAGTCGTACCACCCGGTCCCCGGGGTGACGGCGCCCCCGGCGGCGGTCCCCTCGACCTGCACGTAGAACTGGTGCTCGTAGACCACGGCCACCGAGGAGCTCCCGGTGACCGCCCCGGTGGAGGTCCCGTTCAGGAGGAAGCGCTGGCCTGGCCCTATGGCGAACGACTGGGGGAAGTAATAGGCCGCCCCCGAGTCTAGCCACACACCGTTGGCGCCCCCGACCACCCCCGCAGTGTAGGAGGACCCCGCGAAGGTAGACCGGACCGAGAGCGCTGGGATTATCCCTGTGTCCCTGAAGCCGACGTCGAAGGTGACGAAGTACTGGCGATAGTAGGTCGCCGAGATGCTCCCCGCGCGGCCTATGACGCCCCCCGACGCTGTGTACCACCTCTCAGCCCCCGTGGAGCCCGCCAGCGGGTTCTGGTACTGGTACCTGCTCCCGGAGTCGGCCCAGACCCCCTCCCCGACGGGAGCGGTGGCAGCCCGCCCGAACAGGGAGTAGCCGATGTGTGGGGGCGAGAAGCCTGACCCTCCCCCGTCCACGGTGAATCCGAAGGTGACCCGGGCCTGCTCGTAGTAGGCGAGCGCGCTCGAGGCGGGCTGGGCCGAGACCCCCGCCGTTGCCTGGTCAGTCGCCCACCTCTGGGTCGAGTTGGAGCCGAGCAGCTCTGGCGAGACGCTCCACCCCGTCCCGTTCTGTGGGAAGTAGAGGGTGGGCTCGGCCGTCAGGGTCGTCGACTCGGCCTTCCCCCCGAACGTATAGTTCAGGACCGGGGGGGAGGCACCGGCCCCGCTCCCCCGGACCCCGTAGGAGAGGACCAGGGGGACCCCCGACGACACGGCAGCCGGGTCGGAGATGGCCCCGGTCACAAGCTCCGAGGCGTCCGCGTACTCCGTGGTCCCGTTGAAGGAGAACTCCTGGAGCCTGCTGGCCCCCGAGAAGTAGACCGGGGCGGTCGTGTTGCTGGCGAAGACGGGCTGGAAGTTGCTCGCGTTGAACTCGTCCATCCACATCCAGGCCGAAGTCACGCCGGCCCCGGCGTCGGTGTATGCGATGGGGGCCTCGTTGGCGAAGTACCGGAGGCCGTGGTACCACTCGGTCATCAGCCCGGTGAAGAAGCCGTTGGAGTTCGCGACCGAGCCCGGGAGCCCGACGAAGTAGGAGGCCCCCATGGCCGGGTATGCCTCCGATGCCGATGCCCCGGTGTTGACGTCCCGGGCCAGCATCACCACGTCCCCGGTGGAGTTCGAGAAGTAGAGGTGCAGGGTGACGACGTCCCCGGGGTTCACCGGGCCGGAGAAGGCCAGCAGCCCGCCCTGGCCGTTGGTCGGGAAGATCGAGCTACCGTGGGTGTCGAATACCTCGTAGCTCATGTCGAGGCCTGTCCCCGGTGTGTCGCCTGGGGCCCAGTTCCACGAGACCCCCACCTGGTACCAGTAGCCCGTGTCGGAGAGGCCGTTCACCAGGTAGGCCGGGCCGGTGCTCAGGGCCGGGTCCGTCTGCTCCAGGGCGGTGACGTTGTATTCTATCGAAGGGAAGCTCTGGGTGAAGGTGACGCCGAGCTGCTCGTCGTAGTTGTGGTATATCGGGGGGCCGCGGATCCCGAAGCGCGGGGTCCCGCCCCCTGAGCCGGGGCCCAGGGGGAAGCAGGAGCAGACCCTCGTAGGGACAGCCTGGACCTTGGCCGAGGAGACCGACTCCGGCGGCGGGGCGAAGCTCTTGCCCGCCTTCATCATCGCCGCGATCTGGCCGCCCTTCACGCCCGCGAGGAGGCCGACGAGCGCCACCAGCCCGATCCCCGC
>JAFMAW010000045.1 GCA_029784795.1 Nitrososphaerota archaeon
GCCTATCTCGGCCCCCACCTCCAGCAGCGTCGCGAGGTCGGGGCCGGCGAAGAGCGGCGAGCCGGTCTTGACCTGGAACTCGACGTCGGCGTCCAGGTTGTACTCGGACCGCTGGAATGCGGCGATCTTCCCCATCCGCGTCATGGCGTGGACGACCCTCTCCTCGGGCTCCGGCTCCGGCTCCTTGCCGAGCGGGATGTAGAGGGGCTCGACGAAGACGCCGTGCTGGAGGGCCTGCTTGAGGCCGCGCTTCCTCTTCGCCATCCCCGTCACGGTCATGGCCTCCCTGAGGCAGGCCTTCACCTGGTAGCTGTCGATCACGGGCTCCCCGCCGATCCGGTTGAAGATCGTGAGGCCGTGCCCCTCGTTCTCCTCGTCCAGCGTGCCGTTGTCCATTGCCTCGCGGACCCGCTCCTTGATCTCCGCGCCGGTGAACCCGCGCATCTCCAGCCACTTCTCGAACGTGTCCTTCCGCGCCGGCACCCCTCCGTAGATGCGGTCGATGTGCAGGGCCACGCTCCAGTGCCTCCACAGCTCTTGCGTTTCCTCGTTCATTGTTCCTCCTTTTTATTCAGCGTTATTGAGACGTTCTTCCCTTCGATGACCGTGCCGTCGCGGAGTTCGACTCCGCAGCTGGCAATGGCGGTCCATGAGGACAGCGGGGCGGGGATTTCGACGGGGCTGTCCTCGGAGTTCGCCCAGCACCGCCTCCATCCCGCGACCTCCTCTCCGTCGACGTAGACCCTCGCGACTATGAGGCTCCTCCGTTCAAGGTAGTGGACCCTATTGGCCGCCTCTTCCCGCGACTGCCAGTCGCTCTCGGGATGCCACTCCCCGTCCGGCGAGTAGAAGCCGACGGTCCAGAGGCCGGGCTCGAACGACTTGTAGACGTAGCTCATCCGAACTCCCTTCGTACGCGAGGCCTGTCCCAGTGCCTCGTTGCGTATTGCCAGCGCTTCCTGCCGCGTTCATGGTCGCTGTCGCATTCGCTTCCGACAACCTTGTTGCCGCAGACGGGGCAGTGCAGCTCGTCATTCGTGATGGCGGCGCCGCAGCAGTCCGTGAACATGGTGCTGTTCGTCCCGCTCGGATTAACTGGCATTATTCCGCTGGGGTATTCGGGATTCCTGTAAATCATGCCCTCGCCCCCGCCTTCTTCGCCGCCAGGTCCGTGACCTTTATGTAGGGGTCGCCCTTCGGCTCGATCTTGACGTACTTCCTGCAGCCCGCGAGGATGTCGGGATCGGCGGCGGCGAGGTTCTCCAGGGCCTTGAGGTCGATGATCGTCGTCGTGCACTTGTCGTGGATGCCGGCCTTCCTCATCCACCTCAGCAGCCCCTTCTCGTCGTCGACGATCGTCCTGCTCTGCTGGCAGACCGTCAGGCCCCACCGCTCGGCGTAGGTCAGCGAGTGCTTCGCCGCCTCCTTGGTCTTGCGCTCTACGTAGGACACGAGCCTGCCCGACCAGACCTTCTTTTGCGCTTTCGCCTCCCTCTCGTTCTCCAGCTCGTCGTTGTACCCGTCGATCATCTCCTGCACCGAGTAGCTGCTCATCTTGACGCCTCCTCCAAGGTATATATTAGCTGTTCCAGATTCTCCTGCACGCCCTTGGACGCGGCGAGGATCTCCGAAACCTGTCCGTCTATCGTGTCGCACAGCCCGGACGGAAGGCCCTCGTCGCGGGCGATCCGCGCGAATGTGCCGAGCTCCTCCAGCACGACGTCGCAGTTCGTGGCGTAGCTCATGGCCTCTGTCGCGGAGTCCCTGAGGACGCCCATGCCGACGCAGATCATTTGCGGCCCCCTCTCCAAAGCAGGACGGCCCCTATTGCGCCTCCGGCGGCGCCGATTGCAGCCCCGGCCAGCGCCCCCGTCCGCAGGTCGTAGGCCATGATTAGCCACCCCGCCTGCGCTCCCGCTGCGGCTCCGATGACGATTTCCTTCGTCATTTCATGGCCTCCGTGATTATCGCCTTCGCGAGGTTCGCGGCCGCGGCCGGGTCGATGTCCACGACGATGGACTCGTCGTCCCGGCCCTCTTCGTATATCCATAGGCGGACCACGTCGACCCCCCTCTCCTTCACTCTGACCGCTTCGATTCTTTCGGCGTTTGTTTCTGCGTACATGGCTCCTCCTTATGATTCGGCTTTTTGGGCGAGGGCCGCAAGGGCCTCTCCTAGCTGTTCGTGCAGTTTCCTGGCGGCGTCCATGCCGAGGTCGACGACGATGTGGGCGTACTCGCCGTCGTCGCCTCCGTGCATCTCGATCTGGACGTACTTGTTCGCGTTCCCGGCGGCTGGACGGGGGGTCGCCGTCGCGTTGTCTATGTCTGCCTCCGCGTACATCTTCCTCCTTTCCTACGATTCCAGGACCCTGTCGATCCTTTCGACGAGGTCCTTTTTCAGTGCCTCCAGCTCCTCCCTTTCGACGTTGACCGTTCCCCTCCTCCTTTCCGCCATCGCGACGTCGTTCGCGAACAGGAGCCTGACGGCGTGCCAGGGGACGTCCTGCTTCCTGATGCGCCAGCCCCCGCCGAGGTTGAACGCCCTGATGCGGTTGTGGCCGTCGGCTACATAGGACGCGAGCCTGTTCGTCTGCGCGCGCGTCGGCGCGAAGCCCAGCCGGGGGTCGTCGAACAGGTCGCGCAGCCTCACGATGTCGCCCCTCAGGTAGTCGTCCGGCAGCTCGTGGCTGGGCAGGTGGGCGTGCTTCCTGAGCCACGTCAGCGCCTGCCTCTCGGTGATCTCGTACCTCATGCCGCCTCGCCCCGGCCCCGGGGCCAGGCGCGCCTTGAGCCGCCCCGCCGCTATCTCCGAGCTTATGTGCCCCGGGCTGAACCCGAGCGTTGCGGCGAGCCTCGGGCCGGTGAAGGTCGGCGCTTTAAGTCTCATCGCCATTTTCGGCATCTCCTCTTACATGTATCGGGTGCGCCCGGTCGAGGCCGCAGAACTCGCACGGGCGGCCATGGCGGTCCGCCGGCGAGTAGAAGTGCGCGAACCTCGAGATCGCGTTCATGCACCTGTTCTGGATCTCCACCTTGTTCGTCTCCCGGGCCGCGAACCAGAGCGCGTCGATTGCGGCCTGCTCCCGCGGGGCGATCCTCTTTCCGATCATCGCGCTCATTATATGTATATCCCCCTCTCCTTCTCGACCAGCGACACGAGCTGGTTCAGCAGGTAGTCCTGGAACGCCCGGGTCTCGTCGCCGGCGTCGCTGTATATGTGGAACGACTCCTCGAGCAGCACGAGGACGACCTTGCGCAGCCCGAGGTCGAACGCCTTGCGCGACACTTGTATCCGCCTGCCCAGCGCGCTGCCGAGCGTCTCGGGCCTTTGGAAGTCGCAGACCTCGATTGGCGTGGCGAAGTCTGGGTACATCGTCTGCACGAATTCGACCGCCCGCGCGAGCATGTCGGCCTGCCTGGCGTCCGGGTTCAGGACGACATATCCGCTGTCCATCTGCCTCGGCGCGGACACCTTGTCGCCGAAGTACTTCACGAGGGACTTCAGCAGCCGGGAGGGGACCGTCACCGACTTGAGCGGGTTGAGGAGGTCCTTGTCGGCCTCGAAGTACCATCCGGCCCTCTCCTGCGGCACCAGCGTGCGCCCGCCTATGGCCTCGAGCCACGCGTCGCCGAAGCGGTCGCAGTACTGCCAGTCGAACCTCGACTCGAAGGTCTTGTCGGTCAGCCCTTCGAGCAGGATTCTCGCCACCTCGACGTTCGCGTTCGCGGCGAGCCACTTCGCCATCCTGAAGTCGAGCTCCATCCCCCGGCCGCCCTTGAGCTCCCGGGACTCGTTTATCTCGAACCAGTCCATGTCGTAGTCGAACAGGGCCCTGTTGGTCTGGCCCTCGTAGCACAGGACGCCCTTCCGGTAGGCGCGGGTTATCCCCTCCTCTAAGGGATGGAACACCTTGCAGCCGTCGGCCGACATCGCGACGTCCCGCCTCTCGCCCGAGAAGTACTTGCTCCAGTTGTTCAGGACGTCGGCCAGTTCGGGATGGTCGAGGGGGATGTAGAACCTGGTCGCGTCCTTGGCCGGCCTCGGCTCGTCGGCGATGCCGCAGACCGGACAGTCTTCGTCGAGCGCGTTGCAGTATATCTCCCTGATCGCGTACCACGGCTTCCAGTCCGGCCCCATGTCCGTCGAGAAGCCCGTCTCCTTGCCGTCGATCGTCATGACGTCGAATGTCCTGCCCCGGAACGCCTTGGGGACCGTGCCGAACTCGATCTCCTTCTCGCCCGAGAACAGGCGGAACGGTATCCCGTTCCTCATCAGGACGGCGGCGGCGTACTTGAGGCCGCTCCCGAAGTAGCCTATCTTCTCGGGGTCGTCCCTCTTCGTCGACGCGCCGAGGATGGTCAGCGCTCCCTCCTCGATCTTGCCGAGGTTGCCGATCCGCAGCCAGCGGGCCGTCTTCTCTTGTTCCTTCGTCTCTACCATAGCTTCCCCTGCTCCTCTCCCATGTCGATTTCGCCCGCCGCGATTCCGGCGGACCTGAGCCACCTGGCGGCGAGCCGCCTGTGGCAGAACTTCCCCGGCCCCTCCCAGCAGAGGAGGACCGGCTCCCTGCCGCCCTCGCAGATCCCGCGCAGGAGGGCGGCGACCACGTGGGGCGACAGCCCGTCCAGGACCTCCTTGTGGTAGCGTCGCTCGAACCCCGCCTCGTCCAGCCCGCCCGCGCGCCAGTCATCCAGCAGCGGCCTCGCCGGCGCGAGGTTGCGGAACTCGGGGTAGCCGCATCCCTCGGGCTGGAAGCGGGCTATCGAGATCGGCTCGAACAGCTCGGGGTCCAGCCTGCGGGCGGCGGCGAAATAGCTGGTATGTATTTTTCTGGCCTTCATCGCGTTTCGTCGCGGAAGTGGCCCTCGGCGAATTCGTAGCGGTATGAGCCCATCGCTCCGGCTGCGAAAAGGTAGCGGCCAGACGTGAGCTTGTCGTGGCATTCTACGCAGACGTCGACTTTGTTGTCGGATTGAATGTATGGTTTCGTCGGAGTTCCTTCCGTTGTCTCCGTGGTGAATATCATCTGCAGCGGGAAGTCATTCATAACGAGGTCGACGTCGTCCTTGCCGCAGATGTCGCATATATAGACCTCTCGTTTCATTATGCCCTCCCGTCCGCTCCGCAGATGTCGCAGTAGTCGTCGTCGTTCCAATCATGCGTATGGTCGCGCAGTTCGACGATGCAAGTACGGACGTACTCCAGCTCGGCCAGGGCGTCGTTATAGACCGCGTTCGGGTTCTCTCCCGCTAGACTGGCCTTCTCCGCCGTCCTTGCGAGTGCCTGCGGCCAGCATCTCAGTTCCTTCAGCATTTCGATTCGCGTTAGTGCCATCTCCGTTCCTCCTATATTAGATTGCGGTTACCCCGGCTACTTCGATAATAATATATACCTATTCTGCGGCGGAAGTAAATATCCTTTGCGTATTTTTGCTATCAGTATATTTAATAGGGTCGATTTCGGCCCTTTCCTCCCCTTATGCCCCTTCCCCCATCCGGCCCCTTTGCCCCCGCCTTACAGGGAAGGGGCTTCAGGGATTCCTGCCCCGAGGGGCTCCGGGCATAGGCCCCGGATGGTTCCGGGCCCGGCCCCGCCGGGCCGGAGGGCCTCCGCGCCCGCGCGCGGGGACGGGCCGGAATTTGCGGGGGTCCGGGATCCGGGGTAGGATGCTTCCCGGAGGGAATGGAAATCCGGACAGGGAGGACTGGCGATGGCGGTCGAAGCGGAGGGCGCCGCCCCGGCGGGGACGACGGACGGGGGGCGCCCGGCGAGGGTCGGGATCGTGACGCGCGACGGGGCGGAGCTGGAGGGCCGGCTCGGCCACTTCACCCGGCACGGCGTGTACTTCGGCGGCGCGGACGGCATGGGGGGGCTTCGCCTTCCTGCGCGACGTCGCCCGCCTGGAGGCGGAGTGGGAATGACGGCGGAGGACGCGCTCTACGGGCTGGCCGAGGGCGCGGACGTCGCGGTGGTGCTCAAGGAGGGCTGCTCCGACTCCGACGGCTCGAGGCTGCTGTTCGGGATCGTGGAGCGGGAGGGCGCCTTCGCGCTGGTCGTCCGCAGCCGGGACGGGTCGAGGCGCCGCACCGTGCCGTGGGCGAACGTGGCGCTGGTCGACGAGGACATGGACTGAAGGAGGAGCGGGTTGAGCGAATTCATGAATTTGCTGCGCAGGATGGAGGGGTCGGAGGTGAGCGTCAGGGTGGGCGCCGAGCCGTTCCGCTGGACGCTGGACATGGCGTGCGACGACGGCCTGGTCCTCGAGGAGCCCGGCGGCGGCGCGACCAGGCTGGCGCCCTGGACCGCCGTCAGCTGGGTCGAGCTCCGGGGGGAGGAGTCGTGAGGGCGCGGTTCTGGGACCCGGAGCTCGGCGTTCTGGTCCGGGACGGCGACCTTCGCGGCCCGATGTCCTGGACGGTGAACGGCGAGGACGTCCCCGTGGCGAGCGTCCTCCTGGGCCGGATGGAGGGCTTCCCCGCCACGGGGCTGGCTTGCGGGGCGGACGCGCTGTTCGATGGCTCTCCCGAGCTGTGGGAGGGCGACGTCGTCGAGGCCGCCGTGGAGGCTGCCGTCGCGTCGCTGCACGACCTCGCCAAGCCCGCTGACACCAAGGAGCAGATCGCCCAGGTCGCCTCGATCTCGGCGGCGGACGCCGAGATCGGCCAGATGATCGCCGACGCGATCGACCGGGTCGGCAAGGACGGCGTCATCACCGTCGAAGAGTCCAAGTCGACCGGCACGACGCTCGAGGTCGTCGAGGGCATGCAGTTCGACCGCGGCTACATCTCGCCGTACTTCGTGACCAACGCCGACCGCATGGAGGCGGTCCTCGAGAACCCGGCGATCCTCGTCACCGACAAGAAGATCTCGAGCATCCAGGAGCTGCTTCCGGCCCTCGAAAAGGCGATGCAGCTCGGGCGCCCGCTCTTCCTCGTCGCCGAGGACGTCGACGGCGAGGCGCTCGCGACACTCGTCGTGAACAAGCTGCGGGG
>JAFMAW010000046.1 GCA_029784795.1 Nitrososphaerota archaeon
AACATCATCCCTGTCAAGCTCGGCTGCGGCTCCTGGGAGTGCAGGGACGGGAGGCCGCATTCGGTCCCCTACAGGATCAGGGGGAAGGCGGGGAGCGTCACGGTAGAGATAATGCCTGCCCCGAGGGCGCTGGGGCTGGTCGCCGGGCCCGCGCTTAAGAGCCTCCTTCAGCTGGCAGGGGTCAAGGACGCCTGGGTCAGGACCTTCGGCTCCACAAACACCATGTCTTCCCTCGCCAACGCCGCCTATGACGCATTCAGGGAGTCGCACGGTCTCAACGTATAGGTGAATTGAAGATGGGTCTAATCTTGGTCGTCAACCTTCACGGGCAGATCAACAGCTCCGCCCCCGTCAGGAAGGCCCTGACCGAGCTCTGGGTGGCGAAGAAGTTCTCGGCCTCGGTGGTCCCCGACGACCCCGCGACAGTGGGGATGCTTCGGCTCTGCAAGGACTACGTAGCCTGGGCCCCCCTCCAGGCGGGCCTTCTGGCGGACCTGCTCTCTAAGAGAGGCATGGCTAGCACTGTGAAGCCCCTGGACCAGGCCGCCCTGAAGCGGATGGGGTTCAAGGACCACAAGGGGCTCGCTTCCAAGATGCTAGAAGGCGACGAGAGGCTCTCCTCTGTCTCCGGGGTCCTCCCCTACTTCAGGCTGGCCCCCCCGAGGGGCGGCTTCAAGCGCTCTCTGCGTAGGCAGTTCACTGAAAGGGGAGAGCTTGGGAGCAACCCGAAGCTGGAGGACATCGTGAGGAGGATGATCTGACTTGCCGACGAGGGCTCGGAAGGGGAGGAGGTACAGGGGGATGAGGACCCACGGCTACGGCCAGATAGGCCAGCACCGCCACTCCGGGAGCAGGGGGGGGCACGGCAACGCCGGCCTTCACAAGCACAAGTGGAGCTGGCTCGTCATCAACGACCCCGACCACTTCGGCAGGGATCCGTTCAGGCCGCCAGGATATTACGTGCGGCCCTCCACGTGGGTGAACGTCGGCCAGCTTGACGACCTCGCGAAGGGTGAGAAGTCCTTGGACCTTACCGCGCTGGGCGTCGAGAAGCTCCTGGGCTCCGGAGGCGTAGCCGGGGCGTACGAGGTGAAGGTCGCGGCTTTCACCAAGAAGGCTCAGGCTAAAATAGAGGCCGCGGGCGGAAAGATTCTGGCTAAGGAGTAACCCCCGTCCAAATGGCTTCGCTGAGAGACTTCATCAAGAGCGTAGGCACGGTTCTCCCAGAGATACCTAAGCCTGAGAGGAAGCCGTCGCTCAACGAGCGCTTCATCTGGACCGGGATCGCGCTCATCGCTTACCTTGTCATGGCCACTACCCCGCTGTTCGGGATAACGGGGACGGCGGCCCAGAGCAACCCCAGCACCTTCCTCAGGGTCGTCTTCGCATCAGCCCAGGGGACGCTCATGCAGCTCGGCATAGGCCCCATCGTCACCTCCGGGCTCATCCTGCAGCTCCTCGTCGGCAGCGACATAATCAAGCTCGACATGAGCGACTCATCAGACAGGGCCATCTTCGGATCGGCCACCAAGCTCCTCACGCTCATCGTGATCGTCGGAGAGTCCATGGCCTACATCTACGGCGGGGCTCTCGGCGCCCTGACCGCCGACCAGGCCATCGTGATCTTCATACAGCTGGTCATAGCCAGCATCCTCGTCCTGCTGCTGGACGAGATGATCCAGAAAGGGTGGGGCATCGGGAGCGGGGTCAGCCTGTTCATCCTGGCCGGGGTGGCCCAGCAGGTGATGTGGTACACCTTCTCCCCCATCCCCTTCCAGGTCGCCGCGGGGGTCACCCAGATATTCGGCTTCATCCCGGGCGCTATCAGCCAGTTCTTCGCCGGAGACATAGGCTCCATCCTGATCAGGCAGAACTTCTACCCGAGCGTGATGACGTTCTCGCTGACCGTGGTGATGATACTCGTGCTGATCTACATCGAGGGGATCAGGGTCGAGCTCCCCATCACATCGATAAAGTACAGGGGGTTCCAGGGAGTGTACCCGATCAAGCTCCTCTACGTATCAAACATACCTGTGATCCTCGTGTCTGCGCTGGGGGCGAACATCACCTTCTTCGCCGAACTCCTCCAACGGTACAACGCGAGCAACCCTCCATGGTGGTTCCACTACCTCGCCGTCTTCCCCACGAGCAACTCCACCTCCGCTTTCAACGCCCAGCCCATTGGGGGCATCGTCTACTACCTCACCGCCCCGGTGAGCTTCGGGCAGACCATCAGCGACCCCATCCACACCGTCGTGTTCCTCCTGTTCCTGGTCGGGATGTCGGTGGTCTTCGCCAGGCTCTGGGTGGAGATAGGGGGGCTCAACTCCAGGGCGGTGGCGAAGAACCTGATGGACGCCGACGTCCAGGTCCCAGGCTTCAGGCGGTCCGGCCTCTCAATCGAGCAGATGCTCAACAGGTACATCCCGACCCTGACCATCATAGGTGGGATTCTCATAGGGCTCATCGCCGGCGTGGCCGACGTGGTCGGGGTGTTCGGGACGGGCATAGGCATGCTCCTGATGGTGGACATCATCCTTCAGTACTACCAGATGCTGCTGAAGGAGCAGGTGGAGGAAGTGTCCCCGGCCCTGGCAGGACTCATCGGAGCTAGCTAGCCGTGGGCCTGCGCGCTGTGATAGTGGGAATCCCGGGGGTGGGGAAGACCACCGTGCTGGAGAAGGTCGTGGGGAGCTACCGAGGGGCGAGGCTGGCGAACTTCGGCACCATCATGCTGGAGGTCGGCAGGGCTGAGAAGCTGGTCGAATTCAGGGACGAGCTGCGGAAGCTCCCGCTGGACAAGCAGAGGCGCCTTCAGAAGGCCGCCGCCGGCAAGATCTCCCTGATGAGGGACAAGCTAGTGGTGGTTGACACCCACCTGTTCATCAGGACCCACGACGGGTTCTGGCCCGGCCTCCCCTTCGAAGTGTTGCGGGCGCTGAAGCCGACCCACCTCATACTCCTGGAGGCGTCGCCCAACGAGATAGCGAAGCGCAGGGCCTCAGACACCACGAGGTACAGGGACCCTGCCACCGAGGACTCGCTCAAGGAAGAGCTGGCGCTCGCGAGGAGCTTCATCACCGCCTGCTCGACGGTCACCGGAGCCCCCATCACCATAGTCAGGAACGGCGAAGGGATGCAGGCCGAGGTCGCCCAGGGCATTTCCCGGATGCTGGAGAAGGCTTCTGCATGATGTCCGGGCAGAAGAGGAAGACCCAGGGGGGTCCGTCCCTGGGGAGCTCGAGGCTCATCACCTACGCCCTGGTGGGCCTGATGGTGGTCCTGGTGGGCTACTATGTCGTCCTCCCGGCCGTCGCACCCAAGCCGGCGACCACCGTGACGACTAGCGCCAGCTCCGGGAAGGTGTCGTTCAATACATCCTCCGACATCCCAGGGGCGTCAATCCTGGTGACAGCAAGCAACCTGGCCCCGCACCAGAACCTGACAGCCACCTTCGGGTCGGCTACCCTGCAGCTCGTCAACTCCACCACCGGCGCGACCTATTGCAGGACCAACGACAAGGGCGCCGTCTCCGGGTGCATGTTCTGGGTCCCCAAGGCGTCGTCTGGGTCCTACCATGTCACCCTGACGGCCAGCAACACCAGCGCCATAGCCAACTTCACCGTTCCCCGGTACCTTCCTCCGGTGTCCACAATCCTGGTCACCACGACCTCCGTAGTGCTGGGGCTGATCACCCAGATCGTGACCAAGAGGGTCGTAGACCTGAACGCGGAGCGGAGGATGAGGGCCGAGGTCAATGCGTTCCAGAAGGAGAAGCGCGAGG
This sequence comes from Nitrososphaerota archaeon, assembly GCA_029784795.1. The sequence goes on from JAFMAW010000046.1 coordinate 3,785, forward strand.
CGACCCTCGCCAAGGACAAGGAGAAGCTGGACAAGCTAAAGAAGAGAGAGCTCGCGGTCCAACAGGAGCAGCTGAGGGTCCAGAGGGCCAGGCTCAAGGTGACCGCCGTCACCTTCGTCCCGCTGCTGGTGGTCTACTACCTTATGGCCAGCTTCCTCGGAGGCTACGGGGTCATAGTCGCTTTCACGCCCATCCCGATACCGGTCATAGCGGCAGCGACTCAGACCGCCGGGGTGTACAACGTAAGCCTGGTGTGGTGGTACTTCCTGAGCTCCTTCGCATTCTCCACGATGCTCGGCCGCCTTCTGCACACAACCCCGTAGGGAGCACCATTGAAGGCGATCATAATCTCCGGGATGCCAGCGGTGGGGAAGACTTCGGTGTCCCACCAGGTCGCCCGGTCCCTTGGGACCCCCATGGTGGGCGGCGGCGACGTCCTGAAGGAGATGGCGGTGGAGGAGGGGTACACCCCCGGAGGCGAAGACTGGTGGGACAAGGGGGACGGGATGAAGTTCCTCCAGGAGAGGAAGCGGTCCGCTGACTTCGACAAGGAGGTGGACGCCAGACTGCTCAAGAAGGCGAAGCAGGGGGACGTCGTCATCACCAGCTATCCCATCCCCTGGCTCACTAAGGACGGGATCAAGGTATGGCTATCGGGGACCGTGGAGAGCAGGGCGGTCAGGATGTCCAAGAGGGACGGGATCGGCGTGACGGAGTGCAAGGAGATCCTCTCGGTCAGGGACCGCGAGAACCACATGCTCTACAAGAAGATCTACGGGATAGAGTTCGGCGAGGACCTCAAGCCCTTCGACCTCGTCGTTGAGACCGATTCCATCGACGAGTCCAGGGTGGCCGAAATAGTGATACGCTACGTGAAGGGCCGAAGGGACTGACGTGCTATCCCAGAAGATGCTGGTCCTGGACGAGGAGGTCTCCAACCCGGAGCACGGGCATACGCCCGCCTCCAGGCCGGTCCAGTCCATGCTCGAGTACGGCCTCGTCCCACTCGACAAGCCCAGGGGGCCCACCAGCCACGAGGTGGTCGCCTGGACCCGGAAGCTCCTCGGCATGGAGAAGGCGGGGCACAGCGGTACCCTCGACCCCCCAGTCTCCGGGCTCCTCCCCATAGGGCTGGGCCAGTCCACCAGGGCACTCAGCCTGCTGCTGCTCTATCCGAAGGAGTATCGCGGGGTGATGAGGATCCACTCCTCAGTCCCCAAGAAGGAGATTGGAAGGGTGAAGGCCGAGTTCACCGGCGAGATCTTCCAGAGGCCCCCCCAGCGCTCTTCGGTGTCCAGGCAGACCAGGACGCGCACCATCTACGAGTTCGAGATCGAGGAGTCCGTGGGAAACCTCCACCTCTTCAGAGTCCTCTGCCAGTCGGGGACGTACATACGGAAGCTGATCTACGACATCGGGGAGGTCCTGGGCGTGGGGGCAACCATGGTCGAGCTCAGGCGCACCAAGGTAGGTCCCCTGACCGAGGAGAAGGGCTTCGTCACCCTTCACCAGCTCAACGACGCCATGTACCGACTGAAGGCCGGGGACGAGGGCCCGATCAGGAAACTGGTCCTTCCTGTGGAGGAGTCGCTGGGACCGATCGGCAGGATAGTTGTCCGTGACTCGGCGGTCGACGCCATCTGCCACGGGGCACGGCTCGGCATCCCGGGCGTCCTGTCGCTCTCTTCCGAGATCAAGAAGGACGACCCTGTCGCCGTAATGAGCGCCAAGGGGGAGATGGTCGCCATAGGGAAAGCTCTCCTCTCTGCCGAGGAGGTCCGGAAGCTGAAACGCGGGCTCGCCGCGTCCACGGACCGCGTGGTGATGAAGGCAGGCACCTACCCGCGAATGTGGAAGAGCCACGGAGGAAAGGCGGAGCCGAAGGCCGCCTCTCCGAGTTAGGTTTTAAGCGCCCCAATCCGGGCGTGGGAACGCCGGGATCGCCTAATCTGGTAGGGCGCAGGAACGCGATTGCGCAAGCCTGGAATGAAAATCCAGCCAGCCTGTTTCCTGAAAAGGAATTCAGGGTTCAAATCCCTGTCCCGGCGTATAGTCGATTAGCCTGGCGTAGCTCCGTGGTGCCATTCTGGAGCCGCTCCCTTGCGGCCAGGACTCCGAGATAGGGGTCGCGGACCTGATCTGGGCGGCAGCCGAAGCCCGGCGCCCGTCCCCAAAAACACTATAAACAGAGGAATGAAGCCGACGTCAAGTGAAGGCTTCCCGTCCCGACTTCGGCGTCGGCCTCACTTTCGACGACGTCCTCCTCGTCCCGAAGTTCTCCGACGTAAAGTCACGCAGGGACGCGGACACCAGCACCCGTTTCTCGAGGAGGATCCCACTGAGCGTCCCGGTAGTCAGCGCCAACATGGACACCGTGACCGAGTCCTCCATGGCCATAGCCCTCGCACGCCTGGGGGGCATCGGTGTGGTTCACCGGTTCCTCACCGTCGAAGAGCAGGTGTCCGAGGTGCTGAAGGTGAAGAGGTCGGAGGGGGTGGTGATAGAGGACCCCATCGTGTTGGGCCCGGACCGGAGCGTCCGGGAAGCCCAGGCGACCATCAGGGACAGGGACATCGGGGGGATAGTGATAGTCGACGGCTCGAGGAAGGTCCTCGGCCTCCTGACCAGGCGGGACATAACCCTGGAAGACGACCTGGACAGGAGAGTGAAGGAAGTGATGACCCCCAGGTCGAAGCTGATCACGGCGCGCAAGGGGGTGAGCATGGAGGAGGCGAAGAAGATCCTCCACGACAACAAGGTCGAGAAGCTTCCCCTGCTCGACGGCAAGGGGGCCCTGGCCGGGCTGATAACCTCGAGGGACATAATGAAGCGCAGGCAGTTCCCTTCTGCGACCAAGGACGCCAAGGGGCGCCTGAGGGTGGCGGCCGCCGTGGGGGTGAAGGGTGACCACATGGAGCGCGCGCGCAAGCTGCTCGACGCCGGTGCGGACGCCCTGGTGGTCGACATCGCCCACGGACATTCTGCCTACGCCATAGACACGCTGAAGGAGATAAAGCGGGAGCTGGGGGACGTGGAAGTGGTCGCGGGGAACGTCGCCACGAACTCGGGACGTTCCTCGCAGCGCGCCGACAGCGCGTCGAGCGACATGTAGCGGCCGTGCGCCAGCAGATCGGGGTCGGTCATGCGCACGTAGCGCATCATGCAGGCGGTGGTGATCTGCGCCTGGTCGA
>JAFMAW010000047.1:0-3962 GCA_029784795.1 Nitrososphaerota archaeon
GTGGCCGCGTTCATCCGTCTGGAGACCGTGATCCTCCTGATGCTCTTGCACGGAGAAGTGAGCGCAATTGGCAGAGCGTCCATGAGGAAGCCGGGGTTTATGCCGGTCCCCAGGACCGTCGCCCCGTTCTTCTTTGCCTGCATGTCAATCCTGCTGGAAAGCTCCTTGTCCACAACGTAAGGATAGGAGAGCTCCTCGCAAGAGGAGACCACGTCTACCCCGTGGGAGAGGATGGACTCGAGTTGAGGGTATGCCGTCTTAAGGTAGCTGGAAGTGGTGTGAATGGCAACGTCGGCGTTCCGCAACGCATCCCCGAGGTCGTTGGTGACCTTCACTCCCGCAGAGCGGCCTAGCCCGACGACTTCCCCGACATCACGCCCGACCTTCGCCGGGTCTATGTCAAACGCCCCAACCAACTCCAGCCGCTGCTTCTTCTCCTCCAAGATGAACTTCGCAGCCGCGCTCCCGATGATGCCCACCCCGAACGAGGCCGCTTTGATCTTGCTCATGAGGGGGCCGCCAACTCCTCTGATTTTAAGGGCTCTTCCTCGTCGGTCCTCGGCGAAGGATTGTTCAAAAGACCCTCCCCCCACTAGGCGCGAGGAGTCAGATGGCCCTGTTTGGGAAGGAGGACAGGAGGTTCGTCCAGGTCGTCTTCAGGCTCCTTTTCGTCGGGCTGAGGTACAGGAGCGACAGGAACGAGATACGGAGGGCCAAGGGGAAAATCAGCGACCCTGAGAAGTACAGAGCCCACGGCCGGAAGGCGGTCGAGACGTTCATCGGGCTGGGCCCAGCTTTCGTCAAGCTAGGTCAACTCCTCTCGGTGCGACCGGATGTGCTGCCGGAGCCGTACGTCGAGGAATTCGCCCGGTTGCAGGACGAGGTTCCACCTGCACCCTTCGAGCTAGTGCGGCCTGTTATCGAAGCTGACCTGGGACCCATAGACAGAGTGTTCGATTCTTTCGACCCCTCAGCAGTGTCAGGTGCGAGCCTGGGGCAGGTGTACCAGGCGAGGTACAAGGGGAGGGACGTGGTGGTCAAGGTGAATCGGCCCGGCATAGAGAAGGAGGTTTCGATTGACGTCAAGGTGCTGCGGCGTCTCGTCCCGCTCGTGGGGCGGTTCATAGACCGCGGGCTTAGGACCAGCGCCGAGTCGATCGTAGACCAGTTCTCGCTGACAGCGCTGGAGGAGATGGACTACAAGAAAGAAGCGGAGCACCTCCTGGCGATTAAACGGAACCTCCGTGGGGACAAGGACGTCATCGTCCCCGACGCCTTCAGGGACGTGTCCTCCGGGAGGGTATTGGTCATGGAGAGGATAGGAGGGATCAAGATAGGAGACGTAAAGGCCCTGGACGCCGCAGGTATCGACAGGAAGCGGCTCGCGAGGAAGGTTGCCAGGGTGTTCCTGGCCATGTTGCTGGGGGACGAGATATTCCACGCCGACCCTCATCCGGGGAACATATCCGTGACCGGCGACGGGAGGATCGTCCTCTACGACTACGGCATGACCGGGACCCTGGACGAGGGCACCCGCACGGACCTTATCCGGTTCTACCTCGCCCTGCTGACGGGGGACCCAGACAAGGTCGTCGAAATGATGCTGCAATTGGGGATACTCGACCCCACGGCCAACAGGACGGTGGTCCGCCGAGGTATCGAGCTCGCGATAGCAGACATGCATGGGAGGAAAGTGGAGGAGACCGAGGTGAAGGCGCTCATGGAGCTTGCCAACAGGACGATTTACCAGTTCCCATTCAGGCTTCCACGGAACCTTGTGCTTTACATGCGCATGTCGTCGATACTGGAAGGCGTATGCCTCACACTGGACCCCGACTTCAGGTTCGTCCGCATGCTCGGCGGGTTGCTCGAAGAGGAGGGGCTCGTAGGCGAGGCGTACAAGAGGGATGTCATGGACGAGCTTGCCAAGCTGAGGTCCGGGCTTGAAGCGGCAATAGAAGTGGCGCCTCTCCTGAAGAGCGTGCTGGAAGACTACCGGTCGAGGGAGGGGGGCGCCCCCCGTCGTAGAAGAGGGTCGTTCCTTTCAGGAGCTTTGGCGGGGGTGGGAGTCAGCGGCCTGGTCGCCTCTGCCTTCTACTTCGGAACGCTCCTCGGGAAGGCAGGCTTCGTCGCATCGCTGATCTTGGTCGGGGTCGCGGCTCTGGCTTCTAGAGAATAGGACTTCGGTTACTGTATTACTACCCTGCCGACTCCCTTGACAGGAAGCCGCACCGTGAGCACCCCGTCCTCGTACTTCCCCTTCGCCTCTTCGTCACCAGTCTCCACTTTGACGGGGAGCGGAATCCGTTTGCTGAGCCGTAGCGGCCGCTGTGCCATGTAGGAGATGCCGTCTTTCTCAGCAGCGTCCCTCTTGGCTGTGACCGTGAATGCAGACTCGTTGAGCCTTGTTCTGATGTCCTCCTTCCTGAACCCGGGCATGTCGACTGCGATGACCAAGTCCGACCCGTCTTCGAACACGTCTGCGGGCGGGAGTATCAACTCGAAGAACTGCCTGGACTTTGTGCCCAGGTCCCTGCCTATCTCGTTAGACATGTGCCTCAGCAACCCGGTATGTCGGAAACGGCTTCGAGATAAAAAGTTGCCGGGGCGGCTCACCGGATAGTATACAGCACCAGGGCCGCGATGGCGAACGGAACTATCGCCAGGGCGAAGGGGAACACTGGGGAGCCAATGGAGTAGAGGTATCCGGCAATCACCTGTGAGGGGAGGGAGACCATTGTGGGGAGGATGCTGAACATGGCCAGGACCTTCCCCCTGTGCCTGAGCTCGATCGTCTCGGCCTGGATGGTGGAGAGTGAGGGTGACTGCAGCGCAGTGGACACGGCCCCAGTCACCCCCCATTCCAGGAGCTCGTCCATCGTCTTCGCCTGTGTGAACATCACGTTGCTGAGAGGAGCGGCCACCGAGGCTAGGAGGATGCTCTTCTTCGAGCCGAGCCTCTTGATGAGGAAGACCACTGAGAGAAGCAGGACCACGGTGGTTGCTCCCGCCAGGTCCACCACGATGCTGTAACTGAGGGCGTTGAACCCCAGGTAGTTGACGACGTAGATTGAGACGTAGGGCGAGGTGAGCCCGGTCCCTATCCCGGCCAGGGTGACATAGACGAGGAGCCGCTTCACCACGGCGCTGGACCCCTTGACGGCGCGGATTCCTTCGACGAAGGAGTCCCTGATGTGAGAGATGGGAGACTTCGTGGGAGCAGCGCCGGCTAAGTACGTCTCCTTGAGCTTCAGGCTCCGTATCCCCACGCCGAGCACGCCGAAGAGTCCGCTGGCAAGGTAGCAGAGCCTGAGCCCGGGGGTTGCCCCGAATCTGTCGATGAGGATCCCGGCTATGGTCGGCGCGAATATCGAAGGGGTCGTGTTGATCGCGCTGAAGACCGCGAAGCCCCTGATCCTGTCCCCGGGTTCGATGGAGTCGATCATGACAGAGTTGAACGCCGGGGTGTAGAAGCTGGCCACCGACGCCAGGCTGAGCGGGACGATGATCATCACGTAGGAGCCTATGAAGAAGTAGACGAAGGCGCTGGCGACCGAGACCCAACTGAATAGGATTATGACCCTCCTCCGCCCCCAGACGTCTGCGATGTAGCCTCCCATGAGGAGGGCGACCATCGTCACCCCGGTCCCATAGGCGACGAGCAGGCCGATGGCGAAGGGGGACGCGCCGAGCGAGGCGAAGTACACCGATTGATATGGGCTAGGCATGGCCGACCCGACGGACCAAAGAGCGGAAGTCGCTGTGAGTATCCAGGCGTTTCTCGGGAGTCGGAAGAAACCACGTATCCCGGCTACGGGGCCGCTCAACGCCCCCGGGCGGCGAGAGACGGGCGCCATATGTCTTGGGCCCATCACCACAAGAGGGAATCATCACGTTCTCCCTCATCAGGGCTGCCTGCTGTCGTTCAGGCAGCCATGGCTCCTGCTCCGCGCTTCTTCCTG
>JAFMAW010000047.1:3972-6912 GCA_029784795.1 Nitrososphaerota archaeon
TCCAGAAGGGTCGGGAGGCCCAATGAGGACCTGGCGCAGTTCGAGTTGGCGCTAGGGGAGGTGGAGATCAACCGCCTCAACCTCATGGCGGTATCGGCATCATGCCGCAGGAGTGCGAGCGGGTGTCCAGGGACCAGGGGGTCGAAATGCTCAAGGCTGGCGGTAGCCTTTCTCGTGTTCGCGTGTAACTCAACCAACGAGCCGCACTGGCTCGTCGTCCCGTCCATAGGGGTTGTACCCCGTCAAGTCCCTCGGACTACGGCTTCATTTCGGAGCACCGCTCGTTCGGGCGCATGGACGGCGCGGCCGGGGAGTATGCGGAAGGCTTCGCAGCATCCATGCTGGCGACAGCCATGGGGAAACCTTTCGGACGTCAACGTGGACTGGGACGAGAAAGAACAGAACTTCAAAGCCTCAAGACGGATAGTCAAGACCACCAAGGTCACGCAGTTGTCGACGGGGGACAAGAATGTGTAGACGCCGGTGACTGCCGGCGCCGTCTTTGTGCCCTAGAGCTTCTCGGCGTACTTCGCGAAAGAAGCCAGCTCTTCGAGGGCGGAGGACTCGACGTCTGCCTTACCAGGGGTCCTCAGGACCCAACCCCAGCGCCCCTTGAACCTGACGTCGAGCGTGGCTGTCACCCTGGTCCCGTCGGGTACCTCCTCGAACCTCACGATGGTGCTCGTCCTTGTGAACCTCGTCTCCCCCTCTGACTCGACCCTCTCCGGAGGGGAGAGCTTCATCACCCTGACCGACTTCCGGCCGCTGCCCGCAGAGGTGGTCTCCAGGCGGACCATGTTCCCGGTTACCGAGGCGGCGACAGCATTCGCCTGTCTGGACCACTTCGGAGCGGCTTCGAAGTCGGTGTAGGCGGAATAGACCTTTTCGCGCGCCGCCTTGACCGCGATGGACGCTTCAAATCGCATCGCTGAGGCCGAGGGCGGCGTCTGCATTAAGAGGTTCCCTGCAGGGGCGCGCATGAAGGGCAAACTTATCTTGGGGGAGCGCAGAAGGGAATCCATGATTAGTGAAATCGCGGACGTGGCTGTGGTGGTTTCCGACTCGAAGAAGGCCCTGAAGTGGTACACTGAGGTGCTGGGGCTGGAACCGAGGTCGGTCGAAGGCCACTGGATCACGGTCGCTCCCAAGGGGTCGAAGACGGTGCTTCACCTCTGCGAGAGCGACGAGCCGGAGAAAGGCAACACTGGGATTGCGCTGGCGACTAAAGACCTGAACAAGACGTATGAGGAGCTCAAGAAGAAGGGGGTGAAGTTCCCGCACCCGCCCAAGGACGACGGCTGGGGGGTGTACGCCCAGTTCGAGGACCCGGACGGGAACATAGTCTGGCTCAACCCCGCTTGAGTGGGACACTTTCAGGCCACCCCCGGGCTTGCGAAGTCGGTCGGGGGGTTCACTTCAAATCCCGTAGGCGACGCGCCAAGTTTCGTGAGCGCCGGGACAAGTAAGCTCGACGAAGAGCTCGAGTCGTGGAAAGGATTCCCCTACGCCCTCCGCAGGGACGACCGGGAGGCGTGGGATAGGATGGTCGAGGAAGCCAGGAATCGGTTCGGAGGTGCAATAGAACGAGCAGGCAAGACTTTCACCACCGAGCCGTTCTTCATGGCGCTGCTCCTGCTGCAGCAGAAGATGATCGGACAGCTCAGGGCGGAGCTTGAGGCGACGGGGGCGGACCTCTCAGGCATGCCCGGGACCAATACGACGCTGGACGCGGGAGACGGATAGGAGCGGAGATGTTATTGGGCTCCCCCCACGGCAGTCCGCCCGACCACAAATGACAATCCTGATCTTCAGCGGCAAGGCGTTCGATGGAAAGAGGTTCCACAAAGACGCCAGGCTCAAAGTCGACAGCGACAGCGGGCGCATACTCGAATTCGGGGAAAGGGGATCGGTGGAAGAGCCGAGGGGTGCCAAGAAGATCGGTGTGGAAGGAGGGACATTCATGCCGGGGCTCATAGATGCCCACGTACACTTCTACTCCTCGAAAGGAGCGGGAGTGAACGAGTGGGCCTCTGTCCCAGACACTCTTGCAGTCCTCCGGGGCGCAGGGGACCTGCTGAAGCTTCTGCGCGCGGGATTCACAGCAGTCCGCGAGCTGGGTACAAAGGGTGGGGTCCACCTCGCCCAGGCGGTTGCCGAGGGGGACATCGAGGGTCCGGAGGTGGTGTCATGCGCCAGGGCCCTCGCACAGACCGGGGGGGACGACGACCCGCCGGCGTTCCCGCTGGAGGTCGCCCAGCAGTTGGCGTCGTACACGTACTTCTGCGACGGCCCCTGGGAGTGCCGGAGGGCGGTGAGGAAGGTGGCCAGGGATGGTGGAAGGGTGGTGAAGTTCTATGCCTCGGGTGCATTTTCGCGGGGGGCGAAGGTCAAGCCAAACTTCACCGAGGAGGAGACGAGGGCCATAGTCGACGAGTCGAAACGCCTAGGGCTCAAGGTCGCCGCCCACGCCTATGGAGAGGAGGCCATTGGGAGGGCCGTCGGCTGCGGGGTCGACTCTATTGAGCATGGGCTTGGCATCACCCCGCGACTCGCATCTGAAATGAAGAGGAAGGGAATCCGCTACGTCCCCACGCTCGTGACCTACGCCAACCCGGCGTACAAGAACAGGTACAACGAGATGGTGAAGCGGCACCTGTCGGACGACATGTTGATCGCCAAAGAAAGGGGGGCGGAGGTTGTCATGGGGTCGGACATAGTCGGGGATGGGGCCAGACCCCACGGGCGCAACTTTGAGGAGATAGTAGAAGAAGCAAGATTCTTGGGGAACAGGGAGGCGCTGGTCGCTGCCACCTCCAGGGCGGCGGATTGCCTCGGGCTGGAGAAGGCTGGGTCGCTGAGGAAGCCCTGGCTATCGCTCTCTTTGCCTGCCTGAGGGGAAAGAGCCTCGAGGAGTCTCTCCTTATGGCCGTAAACCATGGG
>JAFMAW010000048.1 GCA_029784795.1 Nitrososphaerota archaeon
CCGAGACGTACCGGAACAGGTCGCCGGCGATGTCGTCTGCCTCTCCCTGGAAGGCGAAGTCGATCTTGTTCCTTTCGAGCTCCTCGGGGCGGACGGTAAGCTCCCACACCCCTGGGCCCCCTACTAGGAGCTTCGCCTTCTTTCCAGCCCGCGCCTTGTTGATCCTGCCGAGGAGGGACTCGAACTCCCTCTGTACGTAGGCGGACGCCCTTCTCGAAGAACACGGCGTATGACATGGTCAGCGGCCCCAGGCCGAGCGGGTCCATGGTCGAGACGCCGATCACTTCGGTGTCATCATCGACGAACTTGGAGATGTGGTCCTCGTGGGCTACGACCACTTCATCCCTGGCGGAGTCCCTGAGCAGGGCGGCCTCCAGTTTCCTGATGGCATAGGGGGCGAGCGCCGCCCTCCCTTCCGTGTCCGGCGGAGGCGGACCCTTCAGGAAGGAGTAGATGGCACCAGGGAGGGCGTCAGTGGGCGCGCTGGCTAGGAAGTCGAGCAGGGGGACGCTTCTGTAGGTGCGAGAGAGGGTCGTGTCCGACACAAGTACGATCCGGGCCATATCCGCACATCAGGAAAGTGGTGACGGTGGTTAAAAAATCCTACAGGTAGTTGCGCTCTCAGAGAGGTCCCTTGGCGGCATGCGTCCCTGCGCTTGTGCACTACGAAGAGCACTGGGCCTGGCGCGAATCCCCCGACCGGCTTAGCCCGCAGTGTCCCGCCAGCTGTGTTCGGGAACGAAACCAAGCACCCTCCTCGCCTTCTCGATCGAGAGGAGGGTCTCGTTCCCCTCAAGCCTCTTCTTCCTGGGGACGTTGGGGAAGACCTTGCCCAGCAGTTCATCGTCGCCAGAAGTCATCACCGTGTCAGCGTTTGCGATTATGAAAACTTCCGCGCCCCGGATTTTCGCCTCGAGGGCCCTGCGTACCGCCTGGGCGGCATCCCTGACGTCGATGTACCCCCAGAGGTTCCACTTGCGGAGCGCCGGGTCGCCCTGGAAGTCCCTGAAGAGCTCATAGTCCCCGGGCTCGATTATGTTCGAGAAGCGGAGGCCCACTATCTTCAGCTCAGGGTCCCACCTGCAGTACTGCTCGGCGATTCTTTCGCCCACAATCTTGCTCAGCGAGTAGGCGCTCTCGGGCCTCCCGGCGTACTCCTCGTCCACAGGCACATAGGGAGGCGGGACATCGAATGGGAGGCCCAGGACTGTCTCACTGGATGCCCACACCAGGTTCTTGATTCCGAGCCTGGCCGAGGCCTCGAACACGTTGTAGGTGCTCATCACGTTGTTCTCGAAGGTCACGGAGTTGGTGAACAGCCTGGAGTCAGGGATGGCAGCCAGGTGCACCACGCCCTCCACCCCGTGGGGGCCACGCTCAACCGCAGCGAGGGCGTCCAGGGCCTGGCCGTAGTCAGCGAGGTCGGCCTGTATGGAGGGGCAGAGCTCTTCGGCCGGCCTCGTCCTGTCCACACTGAAGGCTTCGTACCCATGCGCCTTGAGGTCCCTTATGCAGGCCCTGCCCGCCTTCCCGCTCCCCCCGGTGACCACGACCTTTGCCATGCCATCAGCTCGGCCACGTGGTCTCAGCGCGCGGCGCCACGGGACCAGACCTCCGGTACCTGTACCTCTCGAAGAATAGCTCCACACCGTGCTGGTCGAGCTTGAAGACTACCTCCATCCTCGCGGCCCCTTCGAGGGTGAAGAACCGCGCCTCGTCCCCCTCTTCGCCCTCCGGGACCAGTATGATGTTGTTGCCTATGTCCTCCCCCGAAAGCATGAGGAAGCTCCCGACCCTCTTCACCTCGGCTACGAGCGTGTCCTTGTATGTCCTGTACTGCCCCTCCAGCTTCTTGAGCAGTCCTTCCAGCTTGACTGCCCTAAGCTCGCCCGGGTCGACCCCGAGCAGTAGGGACACCGCGGACATCCCAAGAAGACCCATGCTGTAGCCGGTGCCGTTCGACAGGAGGACGACTCCTGACCCGATGTCCCGGACATACTCCATGTCTGAGGTGTAGACGTCCAACGAGCCCCCGTGTCGGACGACCTTGTGCCCGTGGAAGTCTGGGATCACCTGGAACCCGTAGCCATAGGAGTCCCCCCCATAGTTTTCGATGGGCCACTTCGCGTAGGGCGCCTCCATCTTCGAGAGGGTGTCCATGGAGACCACCCTCTTCCCCCTGAACTCGCCCCCGTTGATTAGCATGGACACGTAGTTCGAAAGGTCGGCGGCGCAGCTCATGATCCCCCCTGCCGCGTCGCTCCCGTAGGGGACAGGGGTGGGCGTCATCTTCGCGCCTCTTATGGCGTAGGGGGTGGCTACATCGATGTCTGCCGAGATGTCCGACTTGTGGAGGAAGGTCCTCTTCATTTCCAGCGGCGCCAGGATTTCGGACCTGAGGTAGTCGAACCAGTGGCGGCCGCTGGCCTTCGAGACTATCTCGCCAAGGAGGACGAACCCCTCGTTGAGGTAGTGCACCTTCTCCCCGGGCCTAGACACGACCCAGCCGTCGACGCCGTCCAGGAACGAGGCCATGTCGTCGAGGCTGGCTATGGGGAGCCAGTGGTGGTACTCCCTGAACGCGCTGAACAGGATGACCTCCAGGGAGCCTAATCCCGGGATCCCGCTTGTGTGGGAGAGCAGGTGGTGGACCTCGACTCCTTCGAAGGCCCTTTGTTTGAGCGGGATGAACTTGGTGACCGGGTCGTGGAAGCTCACCTTGCCTGACTCGACGAGCTTGCCGACGGCGAGGGCGACGAACGACTTTGTGACTGAGCCTATGCCGTAGAGGGTCTGCGGGGTCGCCGGGGTGGCGCCTGCCGCGTCTTTCCACCCGAACCCCCTGGCGTGCACTACCCTCCCGTCCTCCACCACGGCCGCGGACATGCTGGGAATCTTGGTCTCGCTCATCTTCGCGAAGACTAGGTCGTCGAACCTTCTGGCGTCGAAAGCTACCACGGGAGATGCCAGAGGCCTCAGGTTAAAAGAGGTGCCGCGGTCGCGCTTCACCAGCGAGACGAGCGCTCGAGTATAAACCTGTAGGCATTGCCGTGCATGATCCCATCAGCCTGGTCTGTAGGCACGCCTGCTCCGACCAGGGCTTTCCTGAACTTCCCCACCCTGGATATGTCGCCCATCCCCTCGGGGGCGCTCGACATGCCCAGGAAGTCGGTCCCCAGGGCTGGCGCGGCAGGGCCGCCGAGCCTGACGAAGCGCTTGGCATGGTCCACGAGCCGGGCGGCGGTAAATGGGCGGCCTATGCAGCTCCGGATGAAAGTGAGGCCCACAATCCCCCCCCTCCTCCCGGTCTCGCGTATCAGGTCGTCCGAAATGTTCCTCCGATTGGACTGCACGGCTGCCGAGTCAGAGTGGCTGAAGAAGGGGGAGAGGGCGGCTGCATTCAGCACGTCGGACGACGTCCTCGGCGAAGCGTGCGAAAGATCGAGCATCACGCCCAGCTTGTCCGCAAGCGCGACCAGAGCTTCGCCTTCGCCGGTGAGCCCGTAGTCCTTGGACGAGAGGCACGAGGCCGCGAACTTATTGTCGTAGTTCCAGGTCAGCCCGATGGAGCGGACCCCGAGGTTGAAGAAGACTTCGAGATCTTCGGGCTCCCCGAGCGCTTCGCACCCCTCGATGTGGAGGACGATTCCGACCCGATTTCCGAGCGACTCGATGTCCTCCCTGGTCCTGACTATCTTGAGGTCCTTCGGGTGCATCTTCTCAAGGGCGTAGTATATCTTGATTAGCTCGATGGCGACGTCGCGGGGGGACACGAGGGCGGAAGAGGAGGACCAGTGCCCGTACATCTCCTCCATCGCGGCTATCTTCCTCAGGTTGAGGCTCCCGAGGAGCGGGAATACGGAGCCCAGGACAAGGGTCATGTCAGCCTTCTTGTACTTTGGAATGTCCGCCTGGCGGCCCGGCGCATCTTCGGAGAATGGGGTTGCTCCGCCCATCAGATAGTAGTAGCCGATGTCTTCGTGAAGATCCACTACCATGGCTCCAACGGATTTGCCAGCCGATATAACTGTCTCTGGCGTTCAGTTGCTTGCGCTTGACGCGCATCCGGGCCCTCCTTGAGGGACGGAACGCGCTTCGTGGGGCGGCCCCCTGCCCGGCCGGCTGGACGAAGACGAAGGCGACCCGATGAGGGAGCCCCTTGGACCCGTCTAGACGGACGCCCGGGCTACCTGCCCCTGAGGCGGTGCTTCCTTCTGGGGCCCAGTGCGACCACGTCGAAGAGTATCTTCCGGAAGTTGACAGTCACCCCTCGGGCGTAGAACCTGTCTTCGATGATGAGGTTCCTAAGGTCGTATCCACCCTTCTCGCTGAAGTCGTACCTCTCGAAGGAAAGGGAGTCCGACAGATAGGACTCGAGGAAGGCCGGGTCCGGGTCCGCGATGACATCAGGCGGAATCGGGTCTTTCTTCGAGGCGATGAGCAGGTCGTTGAGAGAGTCTCTTGCGGCCCCATAGTTCTTCCAAGCCTCCTCCACAAAGCGGGGGAAGATGCCGTTGACAGTCATCCTCTCCTTGAATGAGCCGTCAGCGTCTTCTGAGTATCGCTTCAAGAGATGCGCCTTGATGTTGAGCTCGTTGGATCGGTCCATCCTGTAGAGGAACTGTCGGGCAGAGTGTTCGTAGTCGACCCTGTAGGCGTGGTTGAGCGAGTCGCCGAAGGCCCCGCAAGCCAGAAAGAACCCCGCCATCTCGTAGTCGTTCGAGATGAGGGCGTCCGAGATCAGGTGCGCGAAGTCAGGGTCGTAGGGGATTTCGCTCATCAGCAGGCCCTTCCTGGTGATGCCGCGCGGGCTGAGCCTTATCGCCCCGATGTCTGCCAGCCAATCCTCGGCGAACCCCACCTCCTTGTGGTTCACCCTCGACATGAACTCCAGGCTGGAGAGGCCGAGGCCGTACTTGGACATCAGGAGGACCAGGTCGAACGGGGTCTCGGTTTCAAGGTCCTTGTGGACAGGCGCCGGGTCGATTCTCTTCGGGACGGGGGTGCTGGTGAGAATGACCGCCCGGCCTGGCTTGAACCGGCCGATCCTCCCCATCATCTGGAGGAGCGAGTTGTTGTCCAGCTTGCCGTATTTGAGGGTCTTCCGGCCCAGGTTGTCTTTGCTGCTGATGATGTCGTTGAATATCAGCGCGTTGTCCACGTAGATGTTGACGGACGAGGCGATGACATTGGTGGCGAAGATCCTCAGGTTCCTGTCGCGCTCCGCCCTCCGCTGGATCTTGTTCACTTCGGACCCCTCCAGCCCCCCGTGGATGTACACGCCCCCGTAACTGCCCGCGTACTTCTCGACCAGCCGCCTCGTGGGTAGGAAGACGAGCCAGGACTCGTCTTTGGGCTGGGCGTACAGGTACCTTGAGAGGGTTTCGAACATGGCGTCGAGGCTGCGGACCAGCTCCACCTCGAGGCGCACCGGGTACCTCCTGCCGCTGACCGAGTGCAGCTTTGAAATCCCGAGGAAGCGCAGGAACTCCCCTGGGTCGATGGTGGCGCTCATCACCCTGAACAGGTTCTTCGCCTCCTTCTCGCCCTTCTTCGCAAGGGACATGCAGAGCTCCAGTTGGGAGGTCATCTGATGGCTTTCGTCGAAGTAGATGGAGGTATCTGTGAGAGAGCGGTCAGCCAGCATCCTGATGAGGACGCCGTCGGTGACAATCTTGATCTTCCCCTCTACGTTGACCTTCGTGTCCTTCGTTATGATCGCCAAGTCCCCCTTGACCTCCGGGTGCAGCGCCTCGAGGGAGTAGTACAGCGCGTTGCACGAGGCTCTAGACGGTTCCCTGATGATGACCTGTCGTGACCTCCCCGACCTCTCGAACTCGTGGATTGGGACCACCGTGCTCTTCCCTGTCCCCACCTCCCCAAGGAGTACGAAGTGATCCGAGAAGTCGATGGAGTCGAGCACCGAGAAGATGGGCAGGTCCGGTGCGGCCTTTGGATCCCGGAGCCCGCTGCTCCCGTCTGACTCTTCTGGGATAACCTGCTCGAATGTATCGTCCACGCCAGACTCGCTCAATGCGCTTCTGACTGACCGTCCACTTAGGCCGATTTGAACCTAAGGCAGGGGCCGCCCACTGGCAGGCTCTTCGCGCTCAGCAGGGCTTCCGGAGGTTGCGCTACCGGGCTCCCCCTGGCCGCGTTGAGCCTGTTCGTTCCTCCGGTCGACTCTGCCTCTTCCGATGCTCAGATAAGCAGAGGCTGGCATCGGGTCGGATTGCCTCTTGGCACCCATGGTATTCCACGTACGAGCTTTTGTCGAAGACCAGGAGGGCTTGGGGTCCGCCCCGGGGGGCCCGGTGGGCACCATTGGGACCTCGTAACCCGCTCGGCGCACCGGTCTCGCTGACGGCATATGTGCCGGCCGTCAGTGTGTAGTCGGTGCCCGTTTCGGAACCGGCCTGAGGACTACCGCTTACCTCCGACGAACCGGACTTGA
>JAFMAW010000049.1 GCA_029784795.1 Nitrososphaerota archaeon
GAAGGCTACTGCAGCGACCTCCAGAGGGTATACTATGTCGGAGGCGGGGCCGTCCCAGCGGAGGTGAAGAAGGCCTTCGGCGCCGCGAGGCGCGCCAACGACGCCGCGCTGACTATCCTCAGACCGGGGATCCCCGGCTGGAGGGTGGACGCCGCGGCCAGGCAACTCATCGTCAAAGAGGGTTTCCCTGAATACATGCACGCGCTCGGGCACGTCCTGGGGAGGAGCACCCACGAGATAGGGCCCCTCCTCGGACCCAGGTGGCCGAACCGCTATGGAAAGCAGGGGGAGAAGGAGGTCGAAGAGGACATTGTCTTCACCATAGAGCCTTCGGTCGAAGGGAGGGCGGGGACCTGCAACCTTGAGCAGGATGTCTTGGTGACCGCAAACGGCTACAGGGAGCTGTCAAAGAGCCAGAGGGAAATAATCGTCCTGGGCTGATTCTTCTTGACAGCCAAGATTGAATCTCCGCTTCGGTTAAGAGAGAGTCGTCCATCTTGCCGGCCATGAACGCCTAGCCGCACGCGAGGCTCTTGACCCAGAAAGAGTGCGCGGCCCTCGGGCGGGCCCCCCGAAGGCGTTTGTCCAGCTTGTCACCCGCGTCTCGAATGGGGTCTCGGCAGGGTGGTCGTGGCATGACGAGTCTCAGGGGATCGCGGAGTGGTCCTTCGAGAACTCGGACACGACTTCGTACTTCTCAGGAACGCCTACTACTTCGGGGGTACTCCCCTGACCCGTCCACGTTCACCCTGACCGAGGTCCTGGCGGAGAGCGGAGCCCCCTACGACATACTCCCGTTCAGGGACACGTATGCGGACGGACAGTGCCCGCAGTAGGCCAATGTAGTACTACCCCCGAATCTTCAGACAGGCTTTGACGCGGCCGCCTGCTGAGGCTGGGGATTTGAAGGAGGCACAGCCAGCGGCGGCTCTGCTATCTTGGAGAGTGCTGTCCGGCCCAGCGCTGTCAGGCGGTACCTTGCTGGGTTCCCGAAGAGGTCCACCCTGAACTCGATGAAGCCGAGGGACGTAAGCTGTCTCACCACCCAGATGGTTGTCCACTCGGAGCTATCGTTGGTTGCGTCGTCAAGCTCGGCGTTGCTCATCCCCTCCTCACTCTTGGCGAGGACGGCCAGCGCCGCATTCAGGTGAGGAGAGGCGGCGACCTTCTCCAGCGTCTCCTGTTGGCCTTGGGGATCGGAAGGCCATACCCATAGACCCTTTGGCATCGGTGCGGTCGATTGCTATCGATTCATAAATCCTAGGGTATAGATAGGGCGTATGTATGGTTCAGTATGTTCATGCTTCCATTCAGTTTCAGAGGCACAGAGCATGCTTGACGGCGAATTGAGGGAAATATACGGCGCGTCTTGGGTCTTAGTGTTTCCTAGCTGATACCCGAATCTTTCTTCGCCATCGCATACCACTTTGGGAACTTCCGAAGGCTTCTTGGGAACACCCTCTTCCACTCGTTGGTTGGTATTTCTCGCAGCTCCGTGACATCCACTCTCTTGCCCCGATCCGCAAGGATGTAGCCCCAGGTGAATCCGACCAGAGGGTAGAAGCGCCTGCTGGCCTCGCGTCTGGGCTGGGAAATGAACTGGAATAGGAATGTATACGCTCTCCAAGTCATGCTCGTCTTAGGCCTGTTGCATGGAGCGTCATACATGCTCGGCTTGTATCCCACTTCGCAGTAGGGGAAGTCGTTGCCTTGCATGGAAGGAGCAAGATCGACTTCGAAGTGCCTTTCCAAGCCGTCACCATGGATATGGGATATTATCTGAATCCAACCGAACATGGCCTCGTAGCCTTTGCCGTCGAAGGAGACTGTCGCCTTCATGACCGGGAATCCGCGCACCATTTCGTCAGTGAACTCTCGCCCTATGGCCGTGAAGCCCGAGTACTCTACCCCTTGGTTGACCGTGTAGTGAATATTCACCTTCCCCTTGTGCATGCCCAGCACGAATGGTATCGACGATATTTTTAGTGGCAAAGCACTCTGCTTCAAACTTCCCTTTCATTAATCAGGAAGGCTAGCAGCTTCTTAAGATTGACTCACTCTTGGTTGCGCCCTGAGGCTGGTCCAATGAGTGCGATGACGGATTCATACAAGTTCACGATGTTATCAATTGTTTTAGTTCAACCAAGAGGTAAGCGCGGCGTGTATCTGGAGCGTCGGCAGCCATGGAAGTAGTAACCGAATACGCTGACCAGAGGACTGAGCTCGAGGAGAAGATCAGGTCTCTCGACACCGAGAAGGCTTCGCTCCTGGCCGACATCGACTCCCTAAAGGAGAAGATAGCCACTCTCGAGCTGGAGAAGTCTGCAAATGAGCTGGAAAGCCAGGTGCAGGCCCTTCGGACCGAGAAGGCTGTGCTGGAAGAGAAGGTCGCTTCATACGAATCAGAAGCGGGCTACGCTCTTCCGCCCGTCGTCTCCGGGGGAGTCTAGGCTAGCGCAGCCTGGAAGCCTTCTGCTCGAGTTCGCCCTTTTCTTTTCGCAAGAATCCGACGAACTCTTCGAGCTCGGCGAGCTTCTCTCTCATCCGCCTTACTTCGTTCTCCCTCGCGGCCTTGGCCATGGAGCTCTCCAGCTCCCGCTGCTGCCGCTCCATTTCGTGGACCCTCTCAGTTAGTCCTTCGTTCCCCTTTTTCACCGAGCCCAGTTCGTCTTGGATGGCTTTCAGTTGCTCCTCGGCGACGATCAAGTATCTCTGCTTGCTTATGACCGTGGGGAACTTCGTCCCGCATTGAGCGCATGTGTACATCCCGACCCGCCTCTCGGTCATGCCGCGTTCGCCCTTTGCCGGCTCGACTATCACGTTGAAAGACCGCGTCGGGAGAGACTCCTTGTTCCCGCACTTCGGGCAGCTAGGCAATCGCGTCTATGGCATGCGAGAACGTGTTAAAGTTTTTCCCGGGGCGAACGGAGGAGATGGGCGCCTCCCGGCAGCCTATGACTCTCTGATAGACTCGAGCTCGGAGACTGCGGACCAGAGCGTCACCCTCGCGAACGAGGGCATGTTGGGATCCTGGCCTACCTCGTCCAGAAGGCTGATGGCGTTCGCAGCCCTGACCGCCACGCTCTGTTTGGCGTCCTGGAGCATCAGCACCGAGTCCTTCATGATCTTCCTGATGTTACGTGGCGTTATGTTGGAGTCTGAAATCTGCTGCAGGCTCACGACTGCCTTCGCGAGCTTCGCTTCGTTCTCCTGTTGTTTCTTCGCTTTTGCGCTCAATGAGTGACTCCGGGAACGGCGGTGCTCGGTATGATGGGATTAAGTGCTTTTCGAATGGGCCGTGTTTAATACGCACGCTGGAGCAGGCGATGCATTGGGTGGGACGTCCAAAGACAGGATGAAGCTAGCCGCAGAACTCGTGAGCAGGGGGGGTACGATGCTCGCGGACCCCTGCCCCCAGGACGGCGGGATACAGGTGAGGTACCGTGGCAGGATTTACTGCGTGCTTCACGACGACCTTTCGTTGATCTCCAGGGCGACCCCTGTCACCTACGACACGGTGGTGGTCCTGATGCGGGACGTCCTGGTAGCGCGCCTGAATGAGACCACGGCCGCGCTCGCTGTTGAGAAGGACATGGACAGGCAGGAACGGCTGGTCTCCCTGGCCGCCAAGTACCTAGAGGTGCTGCAGAAGCTCCCGAAGTAGCCTTAAATCAGAATCGCCCCGTCAAATGGTCGTGGCGCTCAGGCTGGGGCAGAAGGTCCCGGATTTCTCCCTCCCGGACGCTGACAAGACCCTGAGGACCCTCGATGAGTTCACCAAGCATGGCACCACGATATTGGCTTTCTTCCCCTTTGCATTCTCAGGGGTCTGCGACAAGGAGATGTGTACGTTCAGAGACTGGTTCGGCGGGCTCCAGAAGGCCAGCGTGCAGGTCGTGGGGGTGAGCGTCGACAGCGTCTTCTCTCTCAAGGCATTCGCGCAGACGTACAACCTAGAATTCCCGCTACTGAGCGACTTCAACAAGAAAGTCACCAGGCTCTATGGGGTCCTCCAGGATTCCTGGGTGGGCCTCGGGTACAAGGGGGTCTCCAAACGCGCCGTGTTCGTGGTGGACATGAGGGGGATGCTCCGATACAGGTGGGCAACCGACACCCCATCCGTCGAACCTCCCTACGCCGAGGTGTCCAAGATGGCGCAGAAACTCGCCGCCTGAGAGTCTTATTTTTATACGAGCGACGGAGAGTTCCTTGTAGATTGAGCCAAGGCGTAGCGGTCAAGCCCATAGTGGCGCTCACAACGAAGGCGGCGGACGAGTTGAAACTCTACCTCGAAAGGCAAGGCAAGCCAGGAGCAGCCCTCAGGATATTCGTCACGGCGGGCGGGTGCTCAGGGCTCTCCTATGGTATGGTGGTTGACGATAAGCTCTCCGATGATGACTACGTGATAGAGGTGGGTGGAGCCAAGGTCGCGGTCGACAGATCTAGCGCTCCGTTCATCGCTGGGTCAACGGTTGACTACAGGTCAGAGAAGCTGATGGGCGGAGGGTTCGTCGTAGAAAACCCCAACGCCGTCTCGACTTGTGGGTGCGGCGAATCGTTCAAGACAGCCTGAGCGACGTAGCTGCTTTACCCCGACTCGTCGTCTACCAGTTCTCTCAGGTTAGGCGCCGGGGGTAGGATTCGAACCCACGCGACCCGAAGGTCACGGGCTGACTGGTCGTTGATCTCGAGTTGCGGACCCGCTTCGTTTTGGGCGGGTTGCCCGCGCATTAACCACTCTGCCACCCCGGCCCAAGCCTAGCCTCCCAACGACCACTATTATTTCTTTGAGAGAGACCGCCTCTGTCCCAGTGTTTTCGCCAGGAACCAGGCTGTGGCGTCCCACGCCTCCTCGGCCGCCGCCTGGTTGTATCGTTCCTTCTTCGTCTCGTTGAAGAAGTCGTGTTGAGTGCCAGGGATGATTTTGACTGTCAGGTCGATCCCCTCTTCGAGGGCGACTTCCACGAATCTAGGCATCAGTGGGCTCATGAGCTCGTCGTCGCTGGCACTGACCGCGAGCACTGGTATGGCGGTCCCAGCCAGGTTCTGGTGGCTAGGCGGCTCTCCGCAATAGGAGACGGCGGCGTCGGGATGGCCCGGCCTGGCTGCGGCAGCCAGCGATAGGCCTCCTCCGAGGGAGAATCCCAGGGTCGCGACCTTCGCGTGCCTTTCCCGCGCGGCCTGCACTGCGTCCAGCACGATCCCCAGCATCCCGTCCCTGAAGCCCTGGTCGTACAGGACCGCCAGGATCTCGGCGACGTCGGCGTCGGCGGCCTTGGCTTCGAGCTCGGCGGCGACCTTCTTCTTGTTGCGTCTTTCTTCAAGAGAGAGGTCCCATACTGCGGCCATCGCTTTTCCGATGTTCCCGGGAGTGAGGAGCGACTCGTATCCTCTGTAGAGAGATGGGACGGCTGTTGCAAACCCGAGTTTTCGGAGCCGTTTACAAACCCCCTGTATGTGCAAGTCAGGGCCCCAGACCTCGTGCAGGACGACCACGCAGGGCATGCTGGCTCCGGAGACTGACCGAGTCTTGTCCTTCAACTAGGCCCTCTCTCTGAAGGCGCTTGTTTAAATCGAATGTCGGGTCGGGAGTGTTTCTGCGATGAAGGTCTCTCTCATCTGGTCCAGTCCCTACCCTGAGAGGACGATTGCTGTGGCCATGAGGAGGTGCTACAGCACTAAGACCATAGAAGAGATAGAATCCGAACTTGAGCAGAAGGGGGCTGATTATTGGAGGTACCTTCTGACCAAGGCCCTCCAGGACAAGTCGCTCGACGTCTTCGAACATTTCACGCTGACTCTCCTCGTCGAGGGCGCGGGGGACGCCGAGGTGGGGAGCCTCGTCAGGGACTTCCCGTACCTCCGGGCGACGCGGGTCAAGGACGCCGACTGGTTCGTGTCCATGAACGCGAGGACCCTCGTGGAGCTCTGGAGAGGGCGGACCGGGGAGGGCTTCGCGGAGCTCGTCGTGTCAGAGCTCGCCAGCAAGTCTGTCTGCCCTGTCTTCAGCGAGGTGGCCTTTGGAGGGGGGGCCCATGCGGGTTAAGCTCATCTACAGCACAGACCTCGGTGTGCTGAAGAAGGTTCTCTCGGAGACGGGCGCTGGGTTCGACCCCGAGGCCCTGCTGGACCAGGTCGTCTACATGTTCGAGATTGAGGACTGTAGTAGGGTGACCACGCACCAGCTGGTCCGCCACAGGGCTGTGTCCTACGACCAAGAGTCTCAGAGGTTCTCGGCCGCCACCAGGGAGGGTGTCGTGACCCCGCCCAGCATCCAGGCCAACGAGGCAGCGTACAAGGCCTACGACGAAGGGCTCAAGGCTGTCTACGCAGCCTACGAGAAGATGGTGACCGCGGGGGTCCCCAAGGAGGACGCCCGGTATGTGCTCCCCAGCGCCATCAAGACCAAGCTGGTCATGACCCTGAGCGCGAGGAGCCTCATGC
>JAFMAW010000004.1 GCA_029784795.1 Nitrososphaerota archaeon
TCTGGAACACTGAAATCTGTCTCACTGTGGATGGATAGTCTGTCGCAGTTTGCCGGACCTCCAATCTTGGCATGAGGTAGGAGTTCGCTATCATCACGGAGATAAGAGGTACTCGATGCCGTCATTGATGACCTTGTACCAATGACGGCTTTGCTCAAGCTTCTTGGCTCCTCAAACGGCTAGTTCTCGGATATCTAGAACTTTAAAATGCACCCATCTCACCAGAGTCTGACCAATGAATCCCGAAGTCACAAATCGCAGGGATGCCAAGGCCCCCTTTTCGAGCAGGAGCTGAAAGTACCATTTGGATAGAAATTCGGCTTTAGATTCAATAGATCGAGTACCCAGGTTGAAGTTTCAGCACTTACCGGTGAAACTACCCGACAACAGGATAATGATTGGGTTCCAGTTTCCAATGGCGGTTGAAATCAGAGACGACGGAGAAGACACTATCTGGAAGGTATGACTCCGGATTATCTTGTCGAGATTGCTCGTACTTCACTTCCTCATCGAAGGTAATTTAGAGGTACCTGTAATTTCGGCGCTCGAGATGAGTTTGCCAGATGTCGATGGTAGGCTCCCCGCAATGAGGAGCGGCATCAGGCCCCGAGGGTTTTCATCGGCCCGCCGACCGCCAAAACTGAATGTGCTACTGTTGCGCATAGGAGTCTGGATAGACATTCCTGCATAGCTTTCCCGTCTGTGACTTGCAAACATCTACTTTTTCCCTCATCAGCGGGAAGTGAGTTCCAAAGTCTGCGTTGAAATAGACACGAAATCCGCCATTGTGCAGCATCAACTCCAGGAAGAATGACAAGTCACTCTCGTTCATTATTTCCCAATCCTTGATTTTTGCATCAGCCTTGATTAGCACCGCATCAAGTACTTCTTCGGAATAATCTGCCAATGCAAGCTGTTCGTCCGGAACTCTTGCTTAAGGTCATTCCGGGAACATTGTCGCTTGCGTTAAATCAGAAATCCTTCCCATCCCATGTTGAGTTACGTCTACGAAGTGGGCACGATTAACCACTTCAACTTGAGCGAACCCGAATGCAGTGCAGTACTGGCCTCTTTCGCCTCTGCTCTCCAACAGCTAAGCTCTGCCGTCGTCTTCCGCATCAAACTCGACGACATGAGCATCGTCTTCGGGGTTCGGAGCTCGGTCGTCGACAGGTCGGGCTTCGTCCCGGAGGCGCTCCTCTTCAAGGGAAGGCTCCGTCCGCATCGTCAACTACAACTCCCCCGGAGCGACCGGTGCCCCCGTCTTCTCGGCCATGGGCGTGAAGGCGCTCCAAGACGGCGGCTACCTCGACGGATTCCGGTCCAGGGTAGCCCCGGACCGGATCCCAGGGTGGGGGACTTCCACGCCGTCGCGTCCACGCTCTAGCGGTATCTCTTCCGGTAGCTGGCGAATGTCATCAGGTCGTAGCCTATCTTGGTCACGCCGCCGGCGAAGGGGAGCGCCGACACGACTCCGAGCCCCAGGAACACCGCCGAGGCGGGCCCCCCCACGAACGACCCCGCGCTCCGCAGGGTGTTGGTGACGGCGTAAGCCTGGACCCTCTCTTCTTTCTTGAACATCTCCGTCATCAGGGCCTGCCTCGTGGGGACGTCCATCTGGGACATCGTCTGGCGGAGGAAGAGGAAGAGCAGGGCCAAGGGGAGCGACCCAGCGAGCCCCATGAGTATGAGCAGCGCATTCGAAGCGAGGTGGGTGTAGACCATGGTCCTCAGGTTCCCAATCCGCAGCGCGATCAGGGACGAGCCGTAGGCTGACGCCGCCGTGACGAGGCTCGCCACGAAGAACACGGGCCCAAGATACTCCAGCTGGAGGCCATAGGTTGAGTTGAACCAGATCGAAAGTAGGTACGTCGTGACGAACACCCCGCCGAAGGAGTCCAAGGAGAACAGGCCGGAGAGCCTCACGAGCTCCTTTCTCGCCTGCGGGCTGAGGTTGGCGAGCCCGGGCCTCACGGCCCTGCCAGCCTCGAGGCCCCTCAGCCTGCTGTAGACAGCGAAGAGGACGACGCCAACGGCAGCGAAGGCTGCGAACGCCACGTGGAAAGCGGCCGCGCTGTCCCCGAAGATGCCTGGACCGGAGGACGCGAGCTGGCCCAGGGCTGCCGCGGAGTAGCCGATCATGTTGTATCTCCCGAACGCCTTCACACTCGACCCCTCTCCGCTCAGGTCGGGGAGGACCCCGGCCTCTATCGACTGGAAGGGCCCAGCCTCGGTCCCAGAACTGCTGATGTTCCCCACCAGGCACGCCAGGAGTATGGCGGCGGCGGCCTCGTCGACCGCCAGCACCACGCCGGCCGCGACCATAAGGATGCTGAAGGCCTGCAGGAGCCTCCTCCTCCCCACCCGAGCGTCGAGGTAGGTCACGGCCAGGTTGGACGCGGCGTTCCCGGCCAGTATCGCCACCAAGACCAGCCCCTGGAAGAAGGGGCCGTACCCGACGGCCCTGAGGTAGAATGGGAGCGATATGCTCAGGAGCCCCGAGACGAACACCCTCCCTCCCTTGGCGAAATAAATTGGAAGGGGGCCCCGGCCCCGGGGCTGTCCGCCGCTCAACTTGAGCGTGCGGGGCGCTCAAAGTTCGCCGCCTTTTCGACCCTGCCTCTGCTGCGGCGGCAGGGCCCCCGCAGACGGGCCCGGGCCACCGACCTCGCGCCTCCGTGGGGATCGACGAGGCCAACCATCGACCGGGGGGCGGGGATCCTTCCTCCGCTCGCTCCACCTCCCCCCGCCCGCTTCATGGGCGGCTCAGTTCACCCTGAGTATCTAAGCGCTCTCCCCGCGACGGCCACTGCAGGCGAAGACCACCCCGCCGGTGAGCCGGTCTGACTCGACCTCGACTAGCCCGTTCGACTCCATCGCCTCGACCATGTCCCGGTCCCAGGTGGTGCCTTCGATTATCTGGGGGAGCCTGGTGAAGGTGAGCGCCTCCCCCCTCCCCGCGAGCCCCAGGACGAGGCCTATGAGCCTCATCCCCCCCTGGATGTAGACCTCGAGGAACGGGGCGAACGGCCCCCTGGGCTTCGCGAAGTCATACAGCACGACGGCCCCTCCAGGTTTCGCCACCCTCGCGAGTTCCCTGGCGAACTTCCGCACGTCGACGTACTTCGGGACATAACAGCTGACGACGGCGTCGAAGGAGCCCTCCGGGAACGGGAGGAACTCCGCGTCCCCGTTCAGCACCAGGTCGACGTTCGGCACCCCTTTGCCCACGGCGACCCTTATCATCTCCGGGGCCAGGTCGAGGGCGACGAACCTGCACTTCTTCCCAGCGAAGAGCTCCTCAAGAACCAGCGTCCCGCTCCCGACGTCCAAAACGAGGCCGCCGCCGTCCACCCTCAGCCTGCGTGCGACCCACCTCTTCCACCGTCTGTCCTGGAACAGGGTGGCGTAGTCCAGGGCCCTCTCGTAGGACCTGGCCAGGCCTGCGAATATCCTCGACGACGTCCTCTTCATCCCCTCGGTCGGGGCGACCGCGGCTCCCACGAGCTGCGACCGTACCTTCGTCCGCTCTTATCCCCTTTGGGGCGCGCCGTCGCTGGGAAACGGTCAATAGTGTGCACCGCGCTCTCGCGCCCCTTGGGCCAGGCCGACGGCGAGAACACCCGCGAACGGGAGTGGTATGTCCCGAAAGCAGGCCCCCGGCGCTTCAGGCTCCTCGTGGGACTCAGCTTCTACCCCTACTCGCTCATGAACGCCAGCTACGTCCTCATCGGGTCCCTCGTCGCCCCGGATATCCACTTCTGGAGGATGGCGGCCCTGGCGGCGGTCTATCTCCTCGCCGTGGGCGTCTCGGCCCACTCTCTCGACGCCATGTCTCCCAACAGGCCCTGGGGAGACTTCCTTTCGCGCAGGCAACTCGCCGCACTGGCCGCGGCCGCCCTGGTCCCAGCCCTGGGCCTGGGCCTCTATCTGACCCTGACCTGCGCCCCCCTGCTGTTTGTGGTGGGGGCCGTCGAGCTGTTCTTCCTGCTCGCCTACAACCTGGAGCTATTCGCAGGCGCTTTCCACACAGACCTGTGGTTCGCCACGTCCTGGGGGTTCCTCCCGGTCATCGCAGGGTACGTGGTCCAGACTGACAGCGTGAGCCCTGCCTCGCTCGCCGCCGGGCTGTTCGGCTTCTTCACTGCCTACGTCGAGATCAACGCATCGAGACCCTACAAGGCGATCAAGCTGGAGAAGGGAGGCGCGTCTCCCATGGCCTCGAAACTTGAGTCCATCCTCAAGGGGATCGTCCTGGCCGTGATCGCCACGGCGGCTTTCCTGATGGCGCTGGCCCTGCACTTCTGATAGCGTCACCCTCGTCGCGGACGGCTCTGCCGCCGCAGCGGCAGGCGGCTAGGAGTACGCCTCGAAGCCCTTCCCCAGGGCGCCGAGGGCGAGCTTCTGTTCCATGATCTCGTTGGCCCCTTCATAGATCATCGTGACCCTGGTGTCGGCGAAGTGCCTTGCGGGCCTGTTCTCGAGCGAGTAGCCGTTCCCTCCGAATATCTGCACCGCCCTGTTGGCAGCGTCGAAGGAGGCGTTGGCCGCGAAGTACTTCGCCCGGGCGCACGCCAGGTCGGTGGCGTCCCTGAGCCCGGCGTTGCCCGGGTCCTCCTCATATCTCTGCTTGACGAACGCGGCCTTGAGGAGGAGCAGCCTGGCAGCCTCCAGGTTCGTGGCCATCAGCCCGATGTGCCGTTGGACAAGCTGGTGCTTTCCGATGACCTTCCCGTGCTGTACCCTTACCCCGGCGTACCTCACCGCCTCGTCCAGGCAGTCCTGGATGACCCCGACGCACCCTGCGGCCACGCTCAGCCTCCCGTTCATCAGCCCGGAGAGGGCTACCGACATCCCCTTCCCCAGAGGGCCCAGGATGTCCTCCTTGGACACCTCAACCTTGTCGAGGTAGAGCGTGGAAGTGTCAGCCGTGGGGAGACCGAGCTTGTGGGGTATCATCTCTGCCTTGAACCCGGGGCTCGCGGTGTCGACTATGAACCCGCACATGCCATCTCTCTTCCCCTTGGGGTAGGCGAATATCAGGACGTACTTCGAAGAAGAGCCCAGCGAGATCCACATCTTCTGCCCCGAGATCTGGTACCGCCCGCCCTTCTCTTCGAAGTATGTTGTGAGGGACGCTGGGTCGCTCCCCGCGTTGGGCTCAGTCAGCCCAAAGGCGAGTATGGCCTCACCCCTGGTGGCGGGGGTGAGTATGCGTGCCTTCTGCTCTTCGTTCCCCCAGTGCTGGACGGTCATCTGCCCGAGCGCCATGTGCACGGAGAAGAAGGTCCTCACCCCCGTCCCCTCCCTTCCGATCCTCTCGATGGCCAGGGCGTAGGTCACCATGTCGGCCCCCTGACCGTCTCCGTACTTCCTGGAGATCGGGAGCCCCAAGAGGTGCGCCTTCGCGAAGAACGGCCTTATCTGGTCGTTGACCCTGCGCTCGAGGTAGTACTTGTCTTCGATGGGTCTGAACTCCCTGCACGCCCTGTCCACCTGCTCAAGGACCATCGCCTGCTCCTCGGAGACGTCGAAGTTCACCTTCGAGATGTTCATGAACTCGTCCTGCCCGGGCATCTACTCCTTCCGCCTCTCCTTGCTGACTCGCCTTCTCACGTGCTCCACGATCTCTTCAAACGAGCTCCCCGGGCCGTATAAACCGGTAATCCCTAAGCGCAGCAGCTTGGGCTTGTCCTCCTCGGGGATGATCCCGCCCCCCACGACCACTATCCCGCCGCCTCCCTTCTTCTCGAGGATCTTCTTCACCTTCGGGAAGGTGGTCATGTGCGCGCCGTTGAGGAGGGACAGGGCCACCACGTCCACGTCCTCGTCCATGGCCATCTGGGCGACCTGCTCCGGGGAGGGGAGCAGCCCGCTGTAGATCACTTCCATCCCGGCGTCCCTGAACGCCCGGGCGAGGACCAGGGCCCCCCTGTCGTGGCCGTCGAGCCCGGGTTTGGCTACGAGGATCCTGATCTTCCTCTGGAGGGCGGTGGCCTTCTTCGGCAAACCAGTTTTTCCACCCGCGTCGGGATTCAAAACCTTTTGCCGTCCAGCCAGGGCAAGGTGGTCCCCCGGCCTGTCCCTGCGGCTACAGGATCATGGGCTCTTTGTAAGAACCCCAGACCTTGCGCCCGACGCCCATCACCTCGCCGAGGGTCGCATAGCGCACCACCGCTTCGAGCATCGGGTACATCGCGTTTGCGTCGTCGTTTTCGAAAGCCTTCTCCAGTTTCGCCAGGGCTCCTCTGACCTTCGCTTCGTCCCTCTCCCTCTTCACCGTGGCCATGCGCTTCATCTGCGCCCGCTGGGCTCGAAAGTCTATCTTCAGGGTGTCTATGGGCTCCTTCTCGGCCTTGGCGTACTTGTTCACGCCTACCACCGAGTCCTTCCCCTCTTCCACCCGCTTCGACAGCCTGTAGGAGTTCTCAGCTATCTCGCGCTGGAGGTACCCTGTCTTGACCGCTTTCAGCAGCCCGCCTGCGGCGTCTATCCTGTCGAAGTACTTGTACGCCTCCTCCTCCATCTGCTCGGTGAGCCACTCCACGTAGTAGGACCCTCCGAGCGGGTCTATCACATTCGGCACTCCGGTCTCTTCGGCGATGACCTGCTGGGTCCGCAGCGCCACCTCCGCCGCCTGCTCTGTGGGGAGCGCCCAGGCTTCATCATAGGAGTTGGTGTGCAGGGACTGGGTGCCGCCTAGGACCGCCGCCAGCGCCTCGATAGCCGTCCTCACTACGTTGTTGAGAGGCTGCTGCCAGGTCAGGGACGCGCCCGATGTCTGCGTGTGGAACCTCATGTGAAGGCTCCTCTTGTCCTTCACTCCGTACTTCTCCCTGAGGACCGTCGCCCATATCCTCCTGGCCGCCCTGAACTTCGCTATCTCCTCGAAGAAGTCCATGGTCGAGTTGAAGAAGAAGCTCAGACGCGGGGCGAACTGCTCGACCTTGAGCCCGGCCTCCAGGCCCAGCTCCACGTACCCGAACCCGTCGGCCAGTGTGAACGCGAGCTCCTGCACGGCGCTGGAACCCGCCTCCCTGATGTGGTAGCCGCTGATGCTGATGTAGTTCCATAGTGGCATCTCCCTGGTCGAGAACACCATCAGGTCCCTCACCAGCCTGAGGTGCGCCTCAGGGGGGTACGCCCACTCCTTCTGGGCGATGTACTCCTTGAGCATGTCCGCCTGCACCGTCCCCCTCAACTGAGACATCGGGACCCCCTGCTTCTTGGCCACCCCGGCGTACATGCAAGTGAGCACCGTCGCCGGGGCGTTGATGGTCATGGACGTGCTCACCTTCCCGAGGGGTATGCCGCGGAAGACCACCTCCATGTCCCTGAGAGACGAGACGTTGACCCCGCACCTCCCGACCTCGCCGTGGGCCCTCTCGTGATCGCAGTCATAGCCGTAGAGGGTGGGCATGTCGAAGGCGATGCTGAGCCCCGTCTCGCCGTGGTCGAGCAGCATCTTGAGCCTCTTGTTCGTGTCCTCGGGGGTCCCGAACCCGGAGAACATCCTCATAGTCCAGAGCCGTCCCCTGTACATGTCGGGGTAGATGCCCCTAAGGAACGGGTACACGCCAGGGAACCCCTGGCTGGGGTAGTCGGCGACGTCGTCGGGGGTGTAGAGCGGCTTGACAGGTATCCCGGACGCAGTCTGGAAGTCCCCGCCCCTCCCAGGGTGGCCCTCAGTCCACTCCCTGTAGACAGTCTCCTCCCACTGCTCGAGCCCCTTCCTGGCCCGCTCCGCAGCCCTGCCGTCGTACAGGGTGCCTCTCTTCGACCTCCCCTCGACCATGGACCTCGCCTTCTTCCCCCAGTAGGCGTCCTTCCCCCCTCTCAGCATGCCGGGTGCCACCGGCCCCGCTCAGAGATAAAGAGTCCTCTTCGAACCGATAAAAGCGGCCCGGCCGACGGCGGATGCCACGGCGTCCCAGATCTCTAGGCTTGCAGCCGCCATCCGCAGGGGGGACAGGGCCACCCTCGCGAAGGCGATTACCCTGGCAGAAAACGACCCGGAGCGCGCCTCGGGCCTCCTGGCGCGGCTGGGGGCGCCCGGAAGGGCGTTCGTGGTCGGGGTCACGGGCCCGCCGGGGACGGGCAAGAGCACCCTGGTGGACAGGCTGATCGAGTCCTACCGCGCCCTGGGGCTCAGGGTGGGGGTGGTAGCCGTGGACCCCAGCAGCCCGTTCACCGGCGGCGCGCTCCTCGGGGACAGGATACGCATGACGAAGCACACGGGGGACAGGGGCGTCTTCATACGCAGCATGGCGTCCAGGGGTTGGACGGGGGGACTGTCCAGGGCCACGTCCCAGGCCATCAGGCTGATCGACGCGGCCGGGTTCGACGTGGTCCTCCTCGAGACGGTGGGAATAGGCCAGTCGGACGTCGAGGTCGTCGGCGTCTCTCACGCGGTACTTGTGGTCCTCATGCCCGGCCTCGGCGACGACGTCCAGGCGTCGAAGGCAGGCCTCATGGAGGTGGGCGACGTCTACGTGGTGAACAAGGCGGACCTCGAGGGGGCCGACGCCATGGTCGTGAACCTCCTTTCGCTCTTCCGGGGCGGGCTCCGCTCCCCGCCGGTGCTGAAGGTCTCCGCCCTGGCGGGGGAGGGGGTCGAGACGCTGCGGAAGGCCATCGACCAGTCACGGTCGAAGCTCGCTTCGGGGGACCAGGGGCTCCGCCTGCGGAGCATCCGCGGGATGATAGTGGAGACGGCGAGAGGGGCGGCCATGGCCAGATTCGCCTCCGTCTCTGAGGCCAAGGCTGGCAGGCTGGCCGAGCAGGTCCTGGCCGGGAGGCTGAGCCTGGAGGAGGCAGCCGCGCGACTGGTCCGCTAGCGCTGTCTTTCTCCGATCGGCCTGTACGTCAGCCCGGTGGGCCCGATGTAGGTCGAGTCAGGGCGGATCAGCTTGTTCTCCTCCACCTGCTCGTTGTAGTGGGCCATCCAGCCGAAGACCCTGCTGGCGGCGAAGACCGGGGTGTAGAGGGGCACCTCGATTCCCAGGAGATAGAATATGGGGGCCGCGTAGTAGTCCAGGTTCGGGGGTATCCTCTTCCTCTCCCACATCTCCCCCTCCACCGCTTCGCAGACGCCGTAGATGCCGCCGTCCCCCCCGCGCCTCTCGGCCATCTCCCTAAGGTACTGCTTGCAGAGCCTCGCCCGCGGGTCGAACTCCTTGTAGACCCTGTGGCCGAACCCCATCAGCTTCTTCCCCTGCTTGACTGTGGAGTCGACGAAGTCCTTGGCGTCGCCGGGGCTCTTCACCTGCAGGAGCATCTCCATGGCGGCTTCGTTTGCCCCGCCGTGCAACGGTCCCTTCAGCGAGGCCAGCCCCGCCGAGGCGGCTGCGTAGGGGTCGGCAAGCGTCGACGCCACGACCCTGACGGTGAAGGTGGAGGCGTTCATGTCGTGCTCCATGTAGAAGATCAGCACCCGCTCGAAGACCCAGCGCTCGAACTCTGTCGCCTCCCTTGCGGTGAGCATCTGGAGGAGGCTTTCCGCGAACCCCCGCCCCTCCCCGGGGCGCCTCGGCTCCTCCCCCGCGGGGACCCTGCGGCTGTTGGCAGCCAGGGCCGACATCTTGGACTCGATGGAGTGCTGCCGGCCCGGGGAGGACCTCGCCGGGTCGATGCTCCCCAGCGCTGACACCCCCGTCCGTATAGCGTCGATGGGATGGGCCCCGGGGCCCAGGGCCCTCATGACCTCAAAGACCTTGCCGTCCACCCCGGAGAGGCCGGCGAGCGTGGCTGCGAAGCTGTCCAGCTCCCCCCTCGTGGGCAGCTTCCCATTGAGCACCAGGTAGGCAGTCTCTTCGAAGGTCGCTTTAGCCGCCAGCTCAGCTATGGGGTAACCCCGGTAGACGAGACTCCCGTCGGAGCTGCTCTTCGATATGCGCGTGTCGCTGACCGAGACCCCGGCCAGGCCCCTGGGTACTCTGACGGGCCCCGCCTGCTCTGTCATCTTCTGCGCCCCGTCAGGCGCCTCGCCGCATCCATGGCCTTCTCGTCCGCCTCCTCGAACCTGTAGTAGTCGATCAGGTCGTAGAACTCCTTCCTGGTCATGAGCGAGTCCAGCATCCCCCTCTGGGTCCCCTCCTTCTTCAGCGCCGTAAACGTGTCCTTCACGGCCTTCATCGCCCCCCTGAAGGCGGTCACAGGGAATATCACCAGGTTGTATCCCATGGCCTGGAACTCTCTCGCCGACATGTACGGGGTCTTGCCGAACTCCGTCATGTTCGCCATGAGCGGGGCCTTGACCTTCTCCCTCACCTCGACGAACTCCTCCCTGCTTTCCAAGGCCTCGGGGAATATCATGTCTGCCCCCGCCCTCGAGTAGGCGGAGGCCCTCTCCACTGTGCCCTCGATCCCCTCCACCCCCCTCGCGTCAGTCCTGGCGATGACCATCAGCCTGCCGTCGGCCGCCTCCTTGGCCGAGACGAGCTTCTTCACCATCTCGTCGACGTCCACCAGCTCCTTCCCCTCGAGGTGCCCGCAGCGCTTCGGGAGGACCTGGTCTTCTATGTGGATCGCGGCGACCCCGGCGACAACCATCTCCTCCACCGTCCGGGCGACGTTCAGCGCCTCGCCGAACCCCGTGTCCGCGTCCACTATGAGCGGGATCGACACCCTGGAGGTGATCTGGCGCGAGGCCTGCGCCACCTCGCTGAGGGTGGTGATTCCGAGGTCGGGGAGGGCCAGAAGGTTAGAGAACCCTGCGCCCGAGAAGTAGATCGCCCTGAACCCGGACTTCTCAGCCAGCTTGGCGACGGAAGGGCTGAACACCCCAGGCGCCACCACTATGCTCTTCCCCGAGATCAGCCTCCTGAGGAGGTCCGCGCGCGATGGCAACTCTGCCCACTCACCGCGCTCCGGCGACCTCCTTTAGACTTTCGGCGCCAGCGTTAAATCAGCCGCGCGAGCCGTTCGCAAGGTGCTGGACTTCTCGACCCATGATGCTCCTCACGACGTCGTCCTCGTCCACGGCGCAGGCGGCAACAACCTCCTCTGGAGGCGGACGATGCAGCACCTCTCAGGGGGGTCGAAGGCGTTCGCAGTCAACCTCCCAGGACACCCCGCGGGGAGGATCACATGCAAGAGCGTGGGCGACTACGTCGAGGCCCTGCAAGGGTTCATAGCCGAGAGTGGCCTCAGGCGCCCCGCGGTCTGCGGCCACTCCA
Source organism: Nitrososphaerota archaeon (assembly GCA_029784795.1). The sequence goes on from JAFMAW010000004.1 coordinate 11,178, forward strand.
TGGGGGGAGCCGTAGCCCTGGCCCACGCCATAGCCCACCCGGACGACGTGGGCGGCCTGGTCCTGGTGAGCACGGGGGCCAAGCTCGGGGTGAACCAGGAGATATTGGACGGGCTGAAGGACAGACCCATGGACACCATCGAGAGGACGATAACCCCATGGAGCTTCAGCTCGATAGACCTGGGGCTGGGGAGAGAGGCCAGGACCGCCCTCTCCGTGTCCAACCTCCCGGTCTTCCTCAACGACTACCTCGCATGCCGGGACTTCGACGTCCGAGCACAGTTGCCGCGAGTATCGGCCAGGACCCTCGTCGTCTGCGGGGACAAGGACAGGATGACCCCACCAAGCTGGTCCCAGTACCTCGCCACGAACATATCCGGTTCGGAGCTGCGGCTTGTGGAGGGGTCCGGGCATATGGTCCCGCTAGAGAAGCCCGGGGCGCTGGCCCAGGTCCTCCAGTCCTTCCTCTCGAGCCTCAGTCGGTGAACTCTTCGCCGCCGCGCGTTATCCTGGTCATCTCGCCGACGAGGGCTATCATGCCTTCCTGGGTGACGGATGAGACCGGGTAGAGGTCTGCCCCGAAGGAGAGCCGCCTTATGCTCCTGAAGAGCTCGGAGTAGAGGGAGTACTGCTCGCCGTCCTTGGTGGCCGAGAGCGCGTCCTCGAAGGTCCTGGTGTCCCTGCTCCATTCGGAGATGCGCTTCACGCCGTCCCGGGCTATGTCTCTCTTCGTCAGGACGGTTATCTTGGGGATGCTAAGCCTCAGGCCGACCGACGCCGATAGGAGCGCCAGCGAAAGGAAGTTGGAGGGGGTGCTCGCCAGGAGAGGGTCGAGGAGGAAGAGGAGTACCTTGGAGTCGGCCTTCGTCTCTCTCACGATGAACTCTCCGCTCTCCCTGAAAGCGAAGAGCTCGGTCTGCCCGGGGGTGTCGACGATCACGTTCTCTGTCTTGAACGAATCGATCTCGTCCTGGATCTCTGTGAGCTTCGTCGCTGTGAGGTCCGCCGCCAGGATTAGGGCCCCGTTGGGGCCGAGGCCGTAGTCCTGCATCACCTCCTGCAGCTGGACCTTGTCCCTCACGTCCACGTCGGGGTCGTAGGGGAGCTCGACGACGCCCGGGTCAAGGTTGACCGTGATCGCGCCCTCCCCTCGGTTCGCGTACCAGTTCTTCAGTGCCCCGGTGAGGAGGGACTTCCCCGACCCCGCGGTCCCGGTGACGAAGGTGACGTCCATGGGTATACCCTAGTCGGAACTCCCCGCGGCACCGACGGTGCCGCCCAGGGCCTCCGCCGCCCCCCCTAGCTCGCGCAAGATTGCTTCTGCCTCTTCGTCGGCCCGTCCCCGGTCCGGGCCGGCCACGACCACATCGATCAAGATCCTCGACACGCCTTCCGAGGTCCCCCTCGGGTGGGACTTTATGTATGCCCCGGGGTGCCTCTTCATAGCCCTGGCGAGGGCCGGGGCCAGAGCCGACTCCGGGACCCCTTCGAGGCGCATGGTGACGTTCCGCCTGAATATCTCACCCACCTTGGCCCTGATCTCCGGCTCGACGGACCTCCTGAATATCCCTCTCATCTCGGCCGGGACTCCGGGGAGGCAGAAGACCACGGTCCGGCCGGCGACCAGCCTGACCCCGGGGGCGGTCCCAACGCTGTTCTCCAGTGGCGTCGAACCCGCCGGAAGCGTCGCCATCTTCATCCTCGGCGGGGTGAGCGCCATCCCTGCCATCCCACGGTCAGCGTAGTGGGCCCTGATCAAGCGAAGCGCCTCTCCGTCCCGCGCTAGGCGCAGGCGCAGCGCCCGGGCTATCCCCTTCAGGGTCATGTCGTCCGGCGTCGGCCCGAGGCCCCCTACGACCACCAGGAAGTCGGGGGAGCGTCTGACGATGGCCATGAGGGCGGCGCCGATCTCGTCCAGCTCGTCGTCCACGGTGGTAATCTCCTTGACCATCGACCCCATCCGTGCGAGGCGCCTGCCAATCCAGAACGCGTTGGAGTTCATGGTCTTCCCGATGAGCAGCTCCTTCCCCACGGCGAGCATCTCGACCCTTACCAAAGCGCCACCTCCCCGGCCGGCAGGCCTTAAAACGGGTGCACGGGTCCCGAGTCCATGGCGAAGCGGCTCCCGAACATCCTCCTCGGCGCGGGGACCTTGGTCCACAGGGACGGCCGCCTCCTGGTGGTTAAGAGGGCCCAGGCGCCCAACCGCGGTCTCTGGGCCTTCCCTGGCGGGAAGGTCGAGGAGGGTGAGACCCCGATGCAGGCTGCTGTGAGGGAGACCAGGGAGGAGGTCGGGCTGGACGTGGAGATCGAGGGCGTGTTCGACGTTGTCACCTACATGCCCTCGGAGCTGGGGAAAGGGAAGCGGAGGCAGGTCGTGCTGGTCGACTATCTCGCTAAGCCGAGCGGAGGACGGGTCAGGCTGAACGGGGAGTCGACTGACTACAGGTGGGTCGTGCCGGAAGAGCTGCTGCGCCTCAACACCACCCCGCAGATGAGGGCCTGCGCCATGAAGTTCGCCAGCCTGGGCAGAGAATGAGCGCGAGCGCGCCTGGCGCCCCCTGGGCAGGCGTGTTTGCTGGTCTACTTCTCCTTGTTGCCGCTGAGCCACCACTCGAGATAGTCCGCCTGCTGCCTCGACTTCTTGCGCCTCTCGTCCTCTTCGGGGGCCTTCGCCTTGAACCTGGCGTCAGACAGCTGGTCCCTGGTGAGGAAGGCGCCGCACTTCTTGCAGCCGAATCGCTTGGTGGGGGCGTCGTACAGGAGTATTCCGACATGACATTCAGGACAAATCTGGTCCAAACAAGACTCGTCGCCCATCACCCTCAGCGAGTCCTTAACGGTTTCTGTGTCCATCGATTCCCGCCGTAACTCGTTAAATAGCGACTGGGGTTGAGCCGTCCCGAGTTACAAGTGGCAGAAACGGTAGTCCTGCCAGGGCCAGCCTCTGAAGACCTCGGGAGCGCTGTGGCCCAGAAGCTCTCCCTCCCCCTGCTGGGGGCCGAGTTCAGGGTTTTCCCGGACGGCGAGTCGAAGTTCACCGTGAGCGACAAGGTCTCGGGGAAGAATGTGCTCCTGGTGCAGTCCACCCACCACCCGGTGGACCAGCACCTCTTCCAGCTGCTCCTCGCCTCGCACCACCTCAGCGAGGAGGGGGCCAAGGTCACCGCCGTGGTGCCGTACCTGGCCTACGCGCGCCAGGACAAGCAGTTCCTCCCGGGGGAGGGGGTGACCCTGGGATTCGTCGCGCACCTGATGCGGTCGGCCGGGGTCCGCAGGCTGGTCACCGTAGACATGCACTCTGCCGAGGGGCTGGCGCTCTTCTCTTTCCCCATCTACAGCGTGTCCGCCATCCCGAGCCTGGTGGAGTACGTGAAGGAGCAGATATCCCCGAAGGACCCTGTGGTCATCTCTCCCGACTTCGGGGGGTCCAAGCGGACCGAGGCCTTCGCGGCCCTCTACGGGGCCCCCTTCCTCCAGCTCGCCAAGATCAGGGACAGGGTGAGCGGCGAGGTCACAGTCGCCGACTCCAAGCTGGAGGTGAAGGGGAAGGACGTCGTGATCGTCGACGACATCATAAGCACGGGAGGGACCGTGAGGGCCGCGGCAGAGACCGTGATGGGCCAGGGGGCGAGGCGCGCGATCGCGGTCTGCGTCCACGGGCTCTTCGTCGGGAACGCCATCGACATGCTGGAGAAGGCCTCGGTGAAGACCGTGGTCTGCACCAACACCATCCCAGGGAGGTTCAGCCAGGTAGACGTCTCCGACGCCATCGCGTCGCACCTCAGGACGATTGAAGACTAAGTCGCTGGTCCTCCTCTCCGGCGAGGGCGGTACCATACCTGCGGCGGAGGCGAAGTCGCTCTTTTCGGCCTACGACCCTTCCTCGGAGTTCACGTCCCCCTTCCCCAGGGTGCTGATAGCACACTCGGGGGCGGACCCCTTCCGGATAGGGGGGAGAATAGCATTCGCCCGCAGGGTCGGGCGCCTGGTCGGAGACGCGTCTGAGGCAGCAGATCTCCTCGAAGGCCGACGTGTCAGGTTCAGGGCGTTCGACCTGGCCGGGGGGAGGAGGGCCGCGGACCCGGAGGACTACATCGGCGACCTGCGGGCCACCATCGACCTCCGTGCCCCCGAATATGAGCTCACCCTGGTCAGGGGTGACGGGGAGTGCCTCGCTGTCACGTCGCCCGGGACCATGGTGCAGGGCTGGTCGCGCCGCCGTCCCCGCCAGAGGCCTTTCTTCCACCCTGCCGCCATCTTCCCCAAGCTGTCCAGAGCCCTGGTGAACCTCTCCCGCTGCGTCGAGGGGGACGTCTTCCTCGACCCCTTCGCGGGGACAGGGAGCATCCCCATGGAGGCGGCCATGGTCGGATGCCGGGTGGCGGCCGTCGACGTGACGGAGAAGATGGTGCGAGGGGCCCTTAGGAACATGCTCCACTTCAGCCAGGAATGGCTCGGGGTGGTCCGCGCCGACTCCGGGCGGCTCCCGGTGACCGCGGCCGACGCGGTGGCTACCGACATCCCCTACGGCAGGGCTTCGAGCACCCGGGGGCTCGGCCCCAGGGAGATGATGGCCATGGCCCTCCCGGCCCTGGCTGCTGTCGCCCGGCCCGGGGCCACGGTGGTGCTGATGCACCAGAAGGAGGTCGCGGCCGACGTGGGCAGGGGCTTCTCCCTGGTGGAGGAGCACGACCTTCACGTTCATAAGCGGCTGACTAGGACAATATCGATCCTCAGGAGGAGATGAGCTCGGCAAAGCTTTCGGTCACTTTCCTCGGCACCAGCTCGGCGGCGCCAACCAAGGACAGAGGGCTGCCGTCCATAGCGGTCAGGAGGGAGGGGCAGGTGATACTCATGGACTGCGGCGAGGGGGTGCAGCGCAAGGTCCTGGCCCACTCCGTCGGGCTGGGGAAGGACATGGTGATACTAGTCACGCACCTGCACGGCGACCACGTCACGGGCATCCTCGGCCTCCTGCAGACCATGAGCCTGGCCCAGAGGCGCAAGCCCGTGGACGTGGTGGCCCCGGCCAAGCTGCTGCGATGGCTTGAGGTGACCTCAGAACTCCTGAACTTCGGGCTCACCTTCCCCATCAGGTTCAAGGCAGTGCGCCCCGGCGTGGTCCTCCGCACCCCCGAGTTCAAAGTCAGGGCGGCCAGGGCCGTGCACTCGGTGGAGGCTTTCTCCTACCTCGTCGAGGAGAACGACCGCCCCGGGGTGTTCCACCCCGAACGGGCAAAGGCCCTGGGCGTCCCCGAGGGGAAGCTCTGGTCGGCGCTGCAGAAGGGGAGGTCGGTGAAGGTCGGCGGAAGGAACGTCCGCCCATCAGAGGTTGCCGACCCTCCGCGGCCGGGGAGGCGCATCGGCTACTCCGGGGACACCCGTCCCTCTCCGAGGCTGGCGCGCTTCTTCGAGGGATGCGACCTGCTGATATTCGACTCCACCTTCAAGGGCTCTGACAGGGACAGGGCCCTGGAACGGAAGCACAGCACCTGCGTGGAGGCCGCCGAGCTCGCAAGGAAGGCGGGGGTCCGGAGGCTGGCGCTGACTCACTTCAGCGCCCGCTACACGACAGTCACGGCGCTGCTGAATGAGGCGAGGAAGGTCTTTCCCGACACCGTGGCCGCCTCGGACGGGCTGACCGTGACCGTGGACTACCCTTCGGAGTAGGCGGTCAGCCAGTCGATGGCAGCGTCCAGCTCCCCCGACGAGATGGTCAGATAGATCGGCCCCAGAGGGGACTCCTCCGGGCTACCGCAGACGGCGACGACCCCAGCGGCCGCCGCCTGCCTGTTCAGCATGATCGAGGCAGACCGGTCCGTCCTGTCGCGCAGTAGGAGCTTCCTCGCAGCAGAGCGGACGTGCCTGTCCCTGAGCTGGTCTCTGAGGCGGACCAGCGCCTTCGGGTCCTCGCTCGCCAGCCTGACCGAGCCGCCACCCACGGAGACCGCATCGGGGCCGAGCCCCGCGACTCCGGCCACGGCCCCGGCGACCTTCGCCGGGTCTTCCGACGGAGAGACGGTCGCCTCCAGTGTCAGCTTGGCCTTGAACTCAGGGTGCGACATCCTTCTCCCAGCGTTCCACCAGCCCCGCCATCTCTGCGGCGAGCGCCTCCGGCGAGGTCCGCTGGTTGGACAAGGTCTCGTCCGCCAGGGCTATGGCCTCCCCTATCCCGACGTCGAGCTCCCTCCTGTCCCTCGCGGCGAACATCTCGTAGGTGAGGGGGTCGTCGCTCCTCCCGCGCTCCCTCAGCAGCTCGAACCTCCTGGCCGGGGAGGCAGCCACGGCGACCAGCATGACCTTCGCCTTCGTCCTGAACGCTTCGACCTCGACCGCCGACCTTATGCCGTCCACCACCACCCTCTCCGCCCCCGACCGCTCGACGGTCTCCAGGCAGAGGTCAGCCACGGCGGAAGGCCCGCGCTCCTGCCTCAGAAGTTTCATCACCTCTCCGGTGTTCTTCGCGTCGGGCTCGAGCCCGCGTCTCTTGGTCTCGGACCTTATCACGTCGCCCATCACCACCCGCTTCCACCCCTCGCTGACGAGACGCTGGGTCGCTGTCGACTTCCCGGCCCCCGGCATGCCGGTCACTGCTACGATGCGGAGCAATCTGTCCCATCGCCCGACCGATAGCGAATTTAAAGGAACCACGGGCGACCAGAGGCAGATGCGACTCTTCGTGGCCCTGGAGCTGCCTGGAACGGTCCTCGACGCGCTCACGAGGTTCCAGGGCGACCTCGCGGCCACAGGGTCTGACCTCAAACTCGTGGAGCGGGAGAACCTCCACTTCACCGTGAAGTTCCTGGGGGAAGTGTCGGAAGCGGTGGCCGCAGAGGCGAAGTCCAGACTGGCCGCCCTGACTTTGAAGGGGGCCGACGTGGAGCTGGGAGGGGTCGGTGCTTTCCCAGACGAGCGGAGGCCCAGGGTGGTCTGGGCCGGGGTCTCGGAGGAGCACAGGCATCTGATCGCGCCCATGGCCCGGGAGGTCATCGCTGCTCTTCAGGGGCTGGGGGAGAGCGACACCAGGCCTTTCCAGGCGCATGTCACCCTGGCCAGGGTGAGGTCGCCCAGGAACGCGGGGGAGCTCACGGCGCTCATCAGGGGGAGCTCGCAGGTAGCCTTCGGGCATGCGAAGCTGACCGAGCTCAAGCTGAAGTCGAGCAGGCTAACGCCCGCGGGGCCTGTCTACTCAGACGTCGGGGTGTACCAGCTGGGATGACCGCGGTGGCGGACGTCGTCGCCCGGGCGAAGCGGATGGTGGCCCCGTCCGACGCTGAAGCCTCCAGGGTAGGGGCCATAGCCGCCTCACTGGTCTCGAAGACCGAGGACGCGGCCGCGCGGTACCCGCAGACCAGGGGGGTGCTCCTCGGAGGCTCCTTCGCCAAGGGGACCTGGCTCCCACGCCGGGTGGACCTGGATATCTTCGTGAGGTTCGACCCTTCGACCCCCGACCAGGAGTTCGAGAAGCTGGGCCTCGAGATCGGGGCCGAGGCCACCAGGGGCCATCCGGTCGGCAAGAAGTTCGCCCAGCATCCCTACACCGAGGCCACCGTCGACGGCGTCAGGGTGAACATCGTCCCGTGCTTCGACGTGAAGAGAGGGGAGTGGAGGAGCGCGGCAGACAGGTCCCCGTTCCACGTCGAGCTGATAGGGGCTCTCCAGGACGAGAAGAAGGCCCAGGTCCGGCTGCTCAAGGCGTTCATGGGCGCCGCCGGGGTCTACGGGGCGGAGATCCGCCGCCAGGGCTTCAGCGGCTACGTCGCCGAGGTGCTGATCCTGAAGCTGGGCGGATTCCAGGAGGCGGCCGAGTGGTTCTCGTCCTATCATCTCCCATACGAGGGGAAAGCGTTCACCCTGACCGACCCCGTGGACGACGGGAGGGACCTGGGGACCGCGGTGTCCGGTGAGAGCCTGGGGCGGATGGTGCTCGCCTGCAGAGGGTTTCTAAGGAGCCCTGCGCCGGGCTACTTCAGCAAGTTGCCGCCAAGGGTCCGTTCCTCGCTGAACGGGAGGGTCGTGGCAGTGGCTTTCTCCCACGTGGTACTGTCCGAGGACACCCTCTGGGGGGAGCTCAGGAGGACCACGAAGCACGTCGTCAGGCACCTCGAAGAGGAGGGGTTCAGGGTGGCGAGGTCCATCGCGGCTTCGGACAACCAAAGGCACAGCGCCATCCTCCTAGTCCCAGAGATCGACGAGCTCCCTCCGCTGGCGCAGAGGATAGGCCCGACGGTGGACAGGCGGAAGGACGTCGAAGCCTTCCTTAGCACCAACTCGAAGAGCTCCAGGCTCGCATGGGTGGACGGCGATGCGAGGGTCAGGATCCTCCTCCCGAGGGAGCACACCAGCCTGGACGCGCTCCTGGCGGATGTCGTCCGGGGGAGGGCTGGTCCGATCGGGGCCTCGAAGGAGGTTGAAGCAGGCATGAAGAGGAGCGCCCGGGTACTCCGGGGCCGGGCACTGTCCCGCGAAGCCGCAGCCTCGGGGTGGCTGAGAGATGGAATCAGGGAGATCACTTCAGACGCCATCGGAACGCGCTGACCTCGGCCAGCTGACGAGGACGCCGTACATCCAGGTCATCGCATACCCACGGATCTCCCTGACGGTGGCGAAGTCGAGGGTGAAGCAGCTCAGGGCCCTGGGGGTGGAAGAGGTGGTCTTCGAGGGCCGCACCAGGATAGGGAGGCTGGGGATACTGGGGCTCGGGACCGTGGGGGTGGTGGTGAAGGCGCTCGCCCGCGGCGAGCCCTGCGCGCTGAAGATCAGGAGGACCGACGCCAACAGGCCGGACATGGAGGAGGAGGTCAGGATCGCCAGCATGGCCAACAGGCTCGGGGTCGGCCCCCGCGTCTACGCCCACACCAGGGACGTCGTCATGATGAAGCTGCTCGAGTCCGAGGAGCTGGGGGGCTGGCTCAGAGCCCTCCGCGGACCCGGCCGCAGGGAGACGGCCAGGGCCATGGTCCACGGGCTGCTCAACCAGTGCAGGAAGCTCGACATCATGGGCATCGACCACGGGCAGCTCAGCAACCTCAGGAAGCATGCGGTGGTAGCCGAGGGGGTCCCGTGGATCATCGACTTCGAGTCGGCGGGGACGGGCCGGAAGCCAAGGAACGTGACCACGGCCGCCCAGTACTTGTTCGTCGGAGGGGCCATCGCCCCAGCAATGAGGAGGGCCCTCGGCATCAGGGACACTGAGAAGCTGAAGGCGCTGCTGGCTTCCTACAAGGAGGACCTCTCGGACTACGCCTACGCCAAGGTCCTAGAGAACCTCAGGCTGGCCTAGCCTCCTGTGGGCGCTCTCCACGAACCTTTAAACTGATACCGAGTTCGGCCCGCCCACGTGGGGCCGTAGTGTAGCTTGGTCCAGCATACCAGAGTGAACGAAGGTCACGGTGAGCCTGGGGCGCTGGCGATCCTGGGTTCAAATCCCAGCGGCCCCATCGATGTTTCTCGCTGAGAACTGGCGCGTCGGCGTCTGTGACGGACGGTCCTCGCCCGGTCCATCGTGTCTGTGCCAGGCTCTCGGACGCCAGGTGCGGGCTCTTCGCGACCCACGATGCCCTGCTGAAGCTCGTCCCGGGGGTCGAGGCGAGGGCCTGCGGCTACGCCTGGGCGAGGGCCACCTGGGCCCCTTCTTGGTCGGCCGCCTTCGCCCAGTACTCGTTGACCGCCTTCTGGATCGCCGCTATGGCCTCGGTCTTCTCGACCGGCTTGAACAGGTGCTCGTACCTTTCCTGGGCCCTGAGATACTCCCTGACGGGGGTCAGAGCCCTGGGCACGACCGTGTGCCTGACCGCTCCGTCCACCGACTCCTTGAGGGGCCAGATCCCGGTCTGCACCGCCAGCTTCTCGACCTCGACGGACTCTTTGGGGTCGAAGCCCCAGCCGGTGGGGCAGGCGGCGAAGTCGATGTAGAGCTTGGGACCCTTGATCGTCCCGCCCTTCTCCACCTTCCTCAGGAAGTCGACCCCGTGCGAGTTCGAGAGAGTGGCGACGTAGGGGGCTTTTAGCGCCCGCCAGGCTTCGAAAATGTCCTTCTTCTTGCTGGCGTTGCCGTATGGGTAGGCCGCGGTCGCAGGGGTGGTCTTGGACGATGACCCGTAGGGGGTGGAGGAGGACATCTGAAACCCTGTGTTCCCGTAGGCTTCGTTGTCGTAGCAGAGGTAGTAGAAGTCCAGGTCCCGCTGGATGGCCCCCGCGGTCGACTGGAACCCGATGTCGTAGGCCGCCCCGTCCCCTGTGATGACTACCACCTTGAGGTCCTCGGACCTCTGCAGCTTCCCTTTGGCCATCAGCGCGTCCAGGCCGTCTCTCAGCCCCTGGGCCCCGGCGGGCGCGCACGCGAAGGCGGTGTAGAGCCAGTTCGACCTCAGAGGGCTGAGGGGGTACGACATGCTGACCGTCATGCAGCTGGCGGCGTTCACCCAGGCGACGTTCGGCCCCAGCACCTTGTGGAATATCCTCATGGCGAGGGCGCCGCCGCACCCGGCGCACAGGGTGCTCCCCGGCGCGACGTAGTCCTCCTTCGGCATGTCTTTCAGGGTCCTGAACCTGGTAGCCGCCGGCATCAGCCCTGCACCCCCGCCGTGGCCAGGGCCTTCTTCGCCTTCGACAGCTCCTCCTCCCTCATCAGGAACATCGGGTCCGGCTTCGCCGTCCCCTTGCCTACGGCCCTCATCCTTTCGAAGACCTGGCACATCTCGTCGGAGGTGAGCTGCTTCCCTCCAAGCCCGCCGACCACCGGGAGGAGCGCCTCCGGCCTGCCTCTGAGGTGATATAGCGAGGCCGCGACCTCAGGGTAGAATATCCCTCCCATCCCAGGCGAGATGTTCTGGTCGAAGACCGCGGCGACCTTCCTCCCCTTCAGGAGCGCAGCGACCTCCTCGCCTGGGAACGGCCTTACCATCCGCAGCTTCAGGAGTCCCGCCTTTACCCCCTGCTCCCTCATGCGGTTCACCGCCTGCCTCCCGAGGGTGGTGAACGAGTTTGACATGACCAGGACGTAGTCGGCGTCCTCGAGCCTGTACCCGTCCACGGGGCCGTAGGCTCTCCCGAACAGCTCCTGGTACTCCCCGGCCGCCTCGCCGAACGCCTCCTTGGCACGGAGGGCCGCCGCGTGCAGATTGTACCTGAAGTAGCTGTAGAGGTACCCTTCCATGACCGCGGAGCCCTTGGCCACGGGCGCGGTCGCCCTGATGGGGCGAGGCGGGTCGTAGGGGAGGAGGAACCTATCGACCTCCGCCTGCCCGGGGAGGACGACCTTCTCTCGTGTGAACGAAAGATAGAACCCGTCCAGGTTCACGATCGCAGGGAGCATGACCCTCCTGTCTTCAGCGACGCGGTACGCCAGAAGGACCAGGTCCGCGACCTCCTGGCAGGTCTCGGAGTGGAGCTGCAGGAAGCCGCTGTCCCTGGCCGCCAGGACGTCGTTGTGGTCAGGCTCGAGGACGATGGGCGCCGCCAGCGCCCTCGACACATTCATCAGGACCATGGGCGCCCTCCACCCCGAGACGTTGTAGAGCATCTCCATGGCGTAGAGGAGCCCCTGGCTTGACGTCGCAGTGAACACCCTCGCCCCGGCCAGCGACGCAGCCCCTGCGGCGGTCATCATCGAGTGCTCGGACTCAAGCTGGACGAACTTCGAGTCCATGGTCCCCTCCCTTACCCAGGATGCTATGGTCTCGATGATCTCGGTCTGGGGGGTGATGGGGTACGCCGGGACGTAGTCGACCCTCGCCAGCCTGGCGGCCGACGCCGCGGCTCGGTTCCCCGTCATCAACTCAGGCTTCATCTCCTGTCCTCCATGATCGAGCCAATCGCCCTCAGCGGGCACTCAGCCTGGCAGATCATGCACCCTTTGCAGTTGTCGTAGTCGATGGCGATCCTCCCGTCGGCTCCCACCGACATCGCCGACTCGGGGCAGTAGGCGTAGCATATCATGCAGTCGGTGCACTTCTGGTAGTCGATGACCGGCTCCGTGACCCTCCAGTTCCCCGTGTGCCTCGACGCCGAGTTCCCGACGTTGACTATGTCCTCTGACCCGTCGCCCGAAACCACGGCGGCGAGGGGGACGAGCTCCGCCTTCGCCGGAAGCTCTTCGGTGCGCAGCTCGACAGGTTTCAGCTCGTCGTAGACCGCTCCAGCCAGGGCGACGTTCTTCGAGACGACGTCGTCAGACAGCCCGACCTCCTTCAGCTCGTCGACGAGCCCGCCGACGAACGCTTCCGCGTCGATGCCTGCGGACCTGGCCACGGCCGCGGCGATGCCCGCGCTGAGGACCGCCTTCCCGAGGGTCTCGAGGGCCCGCTTCGTGAGGTCGAGGGTGATGACAGTGACGTCGTCCCGGCCTCCGTTCGCCTCCGCGGCCGGCCTGGTCGTGTTCACGATCGCCAGGCCTCCCTTCCTAAGCCCCGCGAAGGGGTTGGCCAGCGGGTCGGCCACCAAGGAGTCGTCCATCACGGCGACCACGTCAGGGGAGAAGATGAAGCCGCGTTCTGTGATCTCTGAGTCAGAGAACCTGGTGAACGCTGCGACCGGCGCCCCTCTCCTCTCGGCACCGTAGATGGGGAAGTCCTGGGCGTTGTAGCCGCCGCCGAAGGCTGCGCTCCCGAGGATTCTGCTGGCGGTCTTCGCTCCCTGGCCCCCCCGTCCGTGGAACCTGACTCTCAGGATCATTGCCCTAATGAGTTAGGTCGCGCAGACATTCCCCAATTAAAGAGGGACTACGATTCTCACCGGTGAAAACCGTGCCACGGCGCCCCGCTCCGAGTCAGGCTCGCGCGGCATTATGCCGCCCTGGCTCTCCCGTCGAGTTTCCAGAGGTCCCTCATGGCGGCGAAGACCAGCGACGCGAAGAGGAGGGCGCCCCCTATGTACGTGTAGGCCGGGAGGATCCCTACGAATGCTATGAGCAGGCTCCCAGCCACTATGGCTGGCGGCCCCCCGATGAAGCTGAAGAATCCGTCTATGGCGAAGTACCGTCCCCTCATGTCCTTCGGCACTATGTTCTGGGCCGCGGTGAGCCACGCGTTCCCTCCGAACCCCTCGGCGAACCCGATCCAGAAAAGCGCGGCGACGGCTATCACTACGAGGGGCTCGAGCCCCATGAGGAGATAGAGGGCCCCCGGGACGCTCCCAGCTCCGAGCACCCAAGCCACTCCCGCCCGCGACAGGCCGCGCGTCCGACCGAGGGCGAGGGACCCGAGGGCGACTCCGAGGACGTTCGCCCCCACCGCGACGCCGAAGGCAAAAGCCCCCAGGCCGACCCCCTGGACCATGTACACGACGAGGTAGTAGTAGACCGCGCCCCCGAAGAAGTTGAACACAGTGGCCGATATCGAGAGGTACAGCAGGCCCCGCTGGGAGCGCAGCCAGCCCAGCCCGGCCCTCACCTCAGAGAGCATCCCGGCACGGGCTAAGGACTTCGCCTGGGCGGGGACCGACCGCGCCGTGAGGAGCAGTGCGAAAACCGCCGCAGCGGCGAACCCGACGGCGCCATAGGCGAAGGCGACGACGGTCCCTGCGAACGCGATGATCCCCCCGCCCATCGCGTTCGATGCCGAGGCGACCACCGAGGTGCTCGCCCTGGTGACTCCATTGGCGTCAGAAAGCTCGCCGGGTTCCACCAGCTCAGGCAGGTACGAGTAGCTAGATGACCTATAGAGCTCGGTGGCCCCGGACCACGCTACCGCGGCCGCTACGACGACGGAGAACTGGAACCCATACAGCGCTATGACCGCCGCGACGACGCCGAGGCTCGCCGCCCGGACCAAGTTGGATAGGGCCAGGAGCCCGCTCCTGCTGTATCTGTCCACCCAGACCCCGCCAGGGAGGGTGAACGCGATGGTTGTCAGGGACTGCGCTAGGCCCACGATGCCTACATCGATGACCGACCTCGTGACCTCGAAGACCACCCAGACGACGGCTATCCCGAAGACCGACGAGGCCGTCCTCGAGGAGACGCTCATGGCGACGTAGCCGAGGAACCCTCTGTTCCGGTACAACGTCCTGGGTTTCCTGACGCCTTTCCCGGCGCTGCCCACACCGCATGACCCCCGGCCCCCCTATATCTACGGCTCACGCCAGGCGAGCAGGCCCTCGGGGGAGGGAGGGGGCGGCGGAGCTGGGATGACTAGGCGGTGACTGCCTTCGTCTTCTCTGAGAGGGCGGCGTGGGCGGCAGCCAGCCTGGCCACCGGCACCCTGAACGCCGAGCAGCTCACGTAGTCCAGCCCCGCCTCGTCGAAGAAAGCTATGCTCTTGGGGTCCCCGCCGTGTTCCCCGCAGATGCCCACCTCCAGCTGATTGTTGGTCTTCCGGCCTTCCTGGACCGCTAGCTTCACCAGGCGCCCGACCCCGACGGTGTCGACCGAGTCGAAGGGGCTCCGGGCGAATATCCCTTCCTCCAGGTACTTGGGGATGAACTTCGCTTCGACGTCGTCCCTGCTGAATCCGAAGGTGGTCTGTGTCAGGTCGTTGGTGCCGAAGGAGAAGAAGTCGGAGTACTTCGCTATCTCCCCCGCTGTGACCGCCGCCCTGGGTGTCTCTATCATGGTCCCGACCTGGTACTCGACCCTCGCCCCGAGCTCCTTGAACGCCTCTTCGGCAGCCGATTCGACGACCTTCCTGAGGATCTTGAACTCCTCGACCGAGGAGATGAGGGGGAGCATGATCTTCACCTTCGCCCGTTCCTTCTTCTCGCGGTCAAGCTCCACCGCCGCCTGGAGGATCGCCTTCGTCTGCATCTCGTATATCTCGGGGTGGGTTATCGCGAGGCGGCACCCGCGGTGGCCGATCATTGGGTTGTGCTCGGAGAGCTGCTTCACCCGGTTGAGCATCGTCTCCGTCTTCTCTAGCTCCTCCTTCGGGGCGCCTTTCTCCTTCAACTCCTGCATTTCCATCAGCAGCTCCTCGACCGACGGGAGGAACTCGTGCAGCGGCAGATCCAGGAGCCTCACCACCACGGGCCGCCTACCCATGGCTGCGAATATCCCTCTGAAGTCGGAGAGCTGGAACGGAAAGAGGCGGTAGAGGTGCTTCTTTCTCGCCTCGGCGTCCAGGCTCATTATCATGTCCCTCACTATAGGGAGGCGCTTCGGGTCGTTGAACATCCTCTCCGTCCTGCATAGCCCTATCCCCTCTGCTCCGAACTCCCTCGCTTTCGCCGCGGCATCCGGAGTGTCGGCGTTGGCCCAGACGCCAAGGCGCTTTATGCCGTCGGCAGTCTTCAGGAGGGCCGTCAGCTCCGGCGTCGGCTCCGGGTCCACCATCTTGACCTCGCCCTTGTACACCGACCCGGTCGTCCCGTCTATGGTGATCGTCTCGCCCTTCTCTATCTTCTCCCCGGACTTCGTCATGAAGAAACCCCTCTCCATGGAGATCTCGATCTCGCTGCAGCCGACCACCGCCGGCTTCCCCATCCCTCTGGCGACGACGGCGGCGTGGGAGTTGGACACGAGGACAGGCATGAAGGACTTCGTGAACACAACGAAATTCTTGTCCAGTTCATCCTCTGCGTCAACCTCGAAGTTGTACACCTCGATCTCGCCTACCGCACCGAGGCTCCTCACCCTGGTCATTCTCAAGTCGAACGAAAGTATCTGTTCGACTTCCGCGCCAACTTCGGGAGGCGACGACGCCGCAAGATATCTGAGGAGCTTCCTCCCTTCTACGAGCAAGTTCCTCTGGACAGAGTCTAGGATCCTCCTGTTTCCTTTGATGTTGGTGACGTCGCCAGCCAGACTCCTCGCGGAGAAAAGCTTGGTTCCATAGTGACGCTGCCGAGCCTCGCCTCTCAATCTGTGAGCGTAACATAAGATGTCTTGCACCCTCTCGACGATCTGCACGTTGTAGATCGTCCTGTTCGTGGACACCTGGGGGAGTATGCCAAGTCTGAGGCACGCAAGTTCTAGCGCCGCTACGAACTCCTTGTCGGAGTTGAAGATTTGAATCCTGCTCGGGGTGTGCGTTCCGTCGCCATCGGCGGCCCCGGCTATGAAACACAGCAGCGACGTCTCATCAAGACTGAGCACCCAAGAGTCCAGCGCGTCCCAGATGGAGGAGAGCGTAGCCGCAGGCTCCCGCGTCGTGCAGATCAGATCGAGTGCGCCGCCTGAGATCGTCCTGCCTCGGATGGTCCCGTTAGACATCTCGACCCTTTCGACGTGGAATCCTCTCCCGAACACATCTTCGAAGAAGCTCCTCACGGTTTCGATGAATTCTCCTTTCTCCGGCGTGGGGGCCTGCGCGAAGGTCACGCTTCCTTTCGTTCGTTTGAGGCTCACGTAGCCATCGGTGAAGAGCGCCCCCGCGAGATAGGCCAACTGAGGAACGCTGTTCGAGCCTTTACCAGGGATCTTGTCAACCACACACGCGAACCCCTCTTCTGCCAAGAGGTCTTGGAGGGGCTTCTTCACGAGCCTTCTTCCCGCTATGGTGAGCATCTTGTGGTCCGGGGTGACCCTCATTGTGCTAATCGTCGATCTTCCTGTCTGAGAGACGGCCACCTCTATGGCTGGCGAGCGCCTTGTCCCAGCGGCGATAATCTTCCTCCAAACAGACTTTCCCGAAGCGTGGTCGAAACAGAGGGTCGAAGGCGTCAGACCCTTTTCTATCGCATGGTACAGATCCCGCGCCGTGGTCAACCCATCCTCAGTGAGCAAGAGCGCCTCGCCGCCAACGCAAGTCATCCCGCCGCGCATGGTGAGCACCCCCTGGGACGCGATCATCCCTTTGATGTCCTCGGGCGTGGTCTCCGGGCGGACGAGTATGATCTTCTGAGATCCGCCCGTGGACGCCGCTTCTTCGGTGTCGAACACGACCGTCCCCGACGCCGCGCCGGGGGACGCGTCTAACCCCTTCGCCACAGGCCTGTCCTTCGAGGACGGGTCCAGCCTCCTGTGAAGGAGCGCCTCCAGCTGGTCCGGTTCGACTCTTGCCACGGACTCCGCCGGGGTGATGAGCCCCTCCTTCGCCATGTCTACGGCGACCTTCACCGCGGCCTGGGCGGTCCTCTTCCCGTTCCTGGTCTGAAGGGTGTAGAGCTTGCCGTCCTCGACTGTGAACTCGAAGTCCTGCATGTCCTTGAAGTGCGCCTCCAGCCGCTCCGCGACGTCCTGCAGCTGTGCCTTGAGCTCCGGGTGCATCCCGTCGATGCTCACGGGGGTCCGTATCCCCGCTACGACATCTTCGCCCTGAGAGTTGGGGAGGTACTCGCCGAAGAGCTTCTTCTCCCCGGTCGAGGGGTTGCGGGTGAAGCCGACGCCCGAGCCAGAGTTTTCCCCGAAGTTGCCGAAGACCATGGTCTGGATGTTCACAGCGGTCCCGAGGTCGTCCGGGATGCTGTAGAACTTCCTGTACTCCTTCGCCCGGTCGTTGTTCCATGACCCGAGCACCGCCACCACGGCCATCTCGAGCTGGACGTAGGGGTCCTGCGGGAACTCCTTCCCGGTCCCCTCCTTGATTATCAGTTTGAACTCCTCGGCGACCCCCCTGAGTTCCTGGGGGGAGAGGTCGATGTCCATCTTCGCCCCTGTCGCCTTCCTCCGCGCCTCGAGGACCTTCTCGAACTCTTCGGCGTCGGCGCCCATGGCGATCTTCCCGAACATCTGGATGAGCCTCCTGTATGAGTCGTAGGCGAACCTCTCGTTCTTGGTGATTTCTGCCATCCGCTTCGCCGTGACGTCGTTCAGTCCGAGGTTCAGGATGGTGTCCATCATCCCAGGCATCGAGAACGGCGCTCCGGACCTCACCGAGAAGAGCAGCGGCTTCTCTTCGCCTCCGAACTTCTTCCCGGTCTGCTTCTCGACGTCCGATATCTTGGCCCGGACCAGCTCGAAGAGCCCGTCGGGGACCTTGCCCCCGTTGGCATAGTACTCTTTGCAGACTTGGGTGGTGATGGTGAACCCGGGTGGGACGGGCAGGCCAAGCGACGTCATCTCTGCGAGGCCGTATCCCTTGCCGCCGAGGAGGAACTTGTCAGCCCCGAGCGCGTCTTTGAAGAGCACTACGCTCTGCATGCGGACTTGACGCTCCTCCGAATGTGTTTGTAAGTCCTTCGGAGGGCGATGTCTCTTCTGCCGGACCCGCGCTGCCTCAGTCGAGGAGCTACCCGATTTCTATAACTATCGCCGCTAATGACCTTCCGGCGCATGCCAAAGAAGCCAAAGTCCAGGAAGGCCGCCAAACGAAAGCCGGCCAAGAAGACCGAGGACAAGCCTGCGGCCTCCGTCCCTGCACCCCAGGTCCCCACCGAGAAGAACGAAGCTCCCAGGGGTTTCGAGCTGTCTCCCTACCAGTGAGCCAAGAAACCGCGCATCCTCAAGCACATGTCGGTGCAGACGATGTGGAACTGCTCAGCGGCTCGTTGACGTCGAGTCCCTCGCGAAACCTCGGACGGACTCCTCGTCGAGCCGGTACAGGTACCACCCTGCCATCCGCTTCGCGCCGATGCTCTCGTAGAACCCCAGGGCCTTCTCGTTCCATGTGAGCACCGCCCACTCCATCCGGCCGCACCCTTTCGCCAGCGCCTCTTCGGCGCACCGCTTCAACAGCGCCGTCCCGACTCCTCTCGCTCGGGACTCCGGCGACACGAAGAGGTCCTCAAGGTAGAGCGTGGGCTTGGCTAGGAAGGAGGAGTAGCTGTAGAAGTACAGGGCATATCCGACCAGCCTTCTCTTATGGGAGGCGACGAAGAGGTTGACCCTCTTCCTTCTGAAGACGTCGTCGAGCAGCCTCTTCTTCGCGGCGGCGGTCGGGGGGTCGAGCTTCTCGAACCTGGCCAGCGAGATGACCAGCTCGATGAACTCCCTGGAGTCAGCCTTGCGACCTCGTCTGATGACCGCCGAGCCCACAGGCGGAGGGGGACTTGGGGGCGATAAATCAGTTCGGAAGAAGATGGCCCGTGACTAGTGGTGCTCGATGTCCTTCATCATCTGGTCGAACTGGTCTTTAGTTATTTCGCCCCTCGCATATCTCTGGCGCAGGATCTCCTGCGCGTCCCCGTACCCATAGGGGGCAGAATGCCAGTACCGCCTCCTCCATCCCCATCCTCCGAAACCCCAGAAGATCAACCTGAAGACGATCACTGCGAATATGACGAAGAACACGAACCCGAAGGGGAAGAAGAACCATCCGTAGAACGGGTAGCCTGCGACCATCATGGGCATGTAGTACCCGCTCGCGAGCATCGTGCCGAAGAACGCGACGATTGCGACGAGCACCAGTGCGAAGACAACCCATCCTAACCAGTGCATGTCCCGGTACGGCCTCCCGTCGTTGGACCGCATCCTGAATTCCAGCGGTTTCTGGAGTCGGGGGTGTCTCTTAAGGTTGCAGCACGGTCCTATTCATCTGACCGCGCCGCCTCCCGCTTCCTGAACTCCCCTTCCGCTCCCTTCTCGAGCTCTTCCATCTTCTCTTCGCTCAGCCTGAGGACCGTCCCAAGGAACGGCCCGAAGAGGAAGAGGAGCGCCGTGACCACGGTCCCCACCGAGACGAAGGCGAGTATGGACGCGAATATCTTCCCTATCGCCGACGTAGGGTATAGGTTCGCAGGGGGCCCCTGGCCCGTCGCTATGAAGCTGGTGAAGTAGAAGGAGTCGAGGTAGCTCCACCCCTGTATGACGTGCATCGCCACAGACCCTATCACCACCATCGCCGCTATCACCCCGAATGAGTACAACGCCCTCTCCCAGAATGACCTGGGGACCCTCCTTCTGCGCCGCTCCGTTCGCTTAGACTCCTCCATTGCCGCTGGGTGCCCTCCGTCCCTCACAACGTTTTAAACAGAACCGGTCCTCGCGGCTTCAGGAGGAACCCGCCCTTTGAGCGAGGACATTCAGTCTGGCCTTAAGCATGTGATGAGGGTCTGCCCCCAGGGGGTGACGGTCGTCACGGCCCAGGGCCCCGACGGGCCAAGGGGCCTGACCGTGAGCTCCTTCACCAGCGTCTCGCTTACGCCCCCCCTCGTCCTGTTCTGCGTCGCGAAGAACTCGTCCCAGCACGACCTCTTCTGCAGCGCCCCAAACTTCGCCGTCAACTTCCTCGCCGACGACCAGAAGACGATATCCGACCGCTTCGCGGGGAGGACCACGGCCCAGGACAGGTTCCAGGGGGTGAAGCACGCCAGGGGGGTGACAGGTCCGCCCATCATCGCAGGGGTGAGGGCCGCCATCGAGTGCCGCCCGTGGGCCCTCCACGACGCGGGGGACCACTCGATCGTCGTCGCGGAGGTGGTGGCAGCCAGCGCCGCCTCCTCAAAGCGGCCGCTGGTCTACTACTCCCAGCAGTACACCACCACGGAGCGCGGCGAATCTCCGGCGCCGCCGTCGGACATCGTCTGGTAGCTACTTCGCCGCCAGCAGGTAGTCCGGTCTGTCCTTGATCTTTGGGTCGGACACGCCGGCGAACCTCCCCGTCCTGGGGGAACGCACCAGCATCGCTTCGTCGAACCAGCTCTGGGGTGTCGGCGCCCCCCAGAACGTCTGCCTCTGGGGGTCGTTCAGCTTCCACCTGATGGGGACCCAGTCGGGGTCCGCGCTGACGTAGTCCCCGGTGTAGAGCTCTATCCTGTTCCCGTCCGGGTCTCTGAGATACAGGAAGAAGGCGTTCGATATCCCGTGCCTCCCGGGGCCCCGCTCGATGCTCTTCGCGTAGCCGTTGGCGGCGAGGACGTCAGCCGCGTCCATTATCGACGCCCGATCTGCGACGGTCATCCCCGCGTGATGTACCCTCGGCCCCCTCCCCGTGGTGAGGGCGATGTCGTGGCAGGTGTGCTTCCTCCGGAGCCAGGCCGCCCAGAGGTCTGGCTTCGCCCCCTCGACCTCGGTCAGCTCCGTGCACCCGAACCCCAGCCCACCGACGTACCAATCGTAGGCCGCGGCGACGTCCGGGAGCATGACGTTGAAGTGGTCGAGGCGCATCACCTTGGCCCCCTTGTAGTGCTGGAACTTCTGGAGCAGCCATTCGCGCGGCTCGGCCTCGGCGTAGAACTCGACCGGGAACCCGAACCCGTCCTCGACGACGAGCGCCCTCCCAACGCCCTTCTCCTCCCCTGGCTTCTTCCAGCGCGAAAACCAGCCCCTCTCCTTGGCGAGGCGCTCCAGGGCATCGAGCCCTGACTCCGCCCCCACCCTGAACGCGAAGTGATCGACCCCGGGGGCGTTGGACTTCGTCAGGGTCACCGAGTGGTGGTTCCTGTCTTCGAGTCCGCGGAGGTACATGTGCCCTGCGTCTGATTCGGTCACAGTGAAGCCCAGGGTGTCTACGTAGAACCGCTTCGCCTCCTCCATGTCGGTGACCAGGAGCTCGATGTGCCCCGCCTTCACCACGTCGAACCCTCTTTCCAGTTCCCTCAGTCCTCCCTGTGGAGGAGCTCCTTCACCAGTCGCCTGCAGGGCTCCTTGTCGTACCAGGCATAGTAGGCGCTCGCCATCCTCACCGGGTCCCCGAAGAAGAACCTTTCATACAGGTCCTGCCTCCCCCCGAACGAGCTACCGGCCGCGTCCCAGGCCATCTTGAACAGCCTCACCCTCTCCTCGGCGTCCGCCGTCTTCGCCTGGTAGTACCTGTCGAAGTCCTTCCGCGCCTCCGAGCCCAGCACCCCCTCCGGAGGGATGGCCATCAGCCCGCTCGCCCCCGTCTGCTTCATCACGGCCGCGAAGTCGGGCGCGAGCCTGGGCCAGAGGTTCCTGGCAGAGTTGATGGGAACGTAGTCGGGGGTCATCAGCCCCCACTGGTTCAGCTTCGCCCCCGCCTCGCTCGACCTGACGAACGCCTTCATCGTCTCCGCGGTCAAGAATATGTTGGATATCCTCTCCTGCACCTGGGGGAAGACGTCCGCCCCGATGGTCTCGGCGACCATGGTCATCAGCCCTGCCATGAACTCGGCCTTCGTCGACTCCCTCACAGCCGCTTGGTGCGCCATGAAGACCACGGCGCCGGTGGCGTCGTTGACCCTGTTCGCCTTCTCCGGGTCCTCAAGGATGAAGACCCTCTCCCAGGGGACGAGGACATCGTCGAAGACAACCACGGCGTCCTGCTCGTCGAAGCGCGAAGCGAGCGGATGGTCGTAGGTCGACTCGGCGGAGAACGACTCCCTGCAGATGAACTTGAGGCCCTTGGCGCTCACTGGGATGGCGAACGCGATGGAATAGGGCGTGTCGTCCTGCCCGGACCTGATGACTGTCGACGGGAACACCATAATCTCGTCGGCAATGGGGAGGGTCGCCAGCATCCTCGCCCCCCGCATGACCACCCCTTCCGACGTCTTGTCGGCCACCCGAGCCGCGATGAAGGGGTCCACCTGCTTCGAAGGGCCGACGCCCCTGTTGACCTGCGGGTTGATGAGCGTGTGCGTGAGTATCAGGTCGTTCTCCCGGACGTACTCGTAGTACTCCGAGATGTTGGAGGCGAAGTCCCTCTCACCCCTCCCGAAGAAGTCCTTGGCCGCCGCCATGGCCATGATGGAACTGTTGAGGTAGTCTGCGGTCCTCCCCATCATGCCGCCGGAGTAGTTCGCCCAGGCCCTCATCATGGCCGTCCGCTTGGCCAGGTCGTCCATGGTCCCGGGCTGCATGAAGCTAGTCCCGACCGGCTCGTGGGTCGTGGGGGACTCGTATGTCATGACCTCCCTCAGCTCGGGCCGCAGCTGCATGTCGTAGAGCGCGGCGATGGACTTGGCCACCCCCTTGAACGCCGGGTGACTGGATATCCCGCCTGTGATCCTCTGGCCGCCGTACCACACTTCGCGGGGGGTCGAGTCGAGCCGCTGGAGGAACTGCTTCCCGCTCTTGGCTCCCATCCCCTTCCTCGGGTCGCCGCCGGCGGCATTCTAATTGAATCTTTGCGGCGCAACGGTGGAACCCTTAAGCGCATAACCAGAGCGCCTTTTGAAACGCCGATTGTCGAGCACAGCCCCTGACGCCGAGGCGGCTCCCCAGCCTCGGTCCGGGGGGAGGACGCTCCTGGTACTCTCGCTTTACCAGATGCTCTCCAACAACCGCTCGAGCCTCTTCACCGTGTTCTTCGTTCTCTATGTCGTCGAGAAGGACGGGGTCTCTGTGGCTGCCGCGCTCACCGCGTTCTCTGCGGCCTACGTGGCGGCGAGCCTGACGGGGCCCTTCGCCGGGAGGGTCTCCGACCGGATGGGGCGGAGGCGCCTCCTCCTCATCGTTTCAGAGGCGGCTTCTCTCCCCTTCTTCGTCCTCATCCCGTTCCTCGGGGGATTCATAGCCATCAGCGCCTTCTTCCTGCTAGGGGAGACCGTCCTGTCCGTAGGGAACACCGCCCTTGCGGCCTACGTCGCCGACATCACGGCGTCAGGGGAGCGCGGACGGGGGTACGGTTTCCTCAGCCAGGTGGGCGCCCTGGGTTCCATAGTCGGGGTGGTCGCGGCCGGGCTGGTCTCGGAGTACATCAGCATCGACGCCATCTTCTACCTCGTCGGGTTCTTCATCACGGCAGACCTCCTGATACTGGTCTTCGCCCTCCCGGAGAGCACGGTGAAACCCTCCATGTCCCACCGCCCCCTCAGGGAGATGAAGGGGGTGATCGCCTTCTCCTTCGCCACCTCAATCAGGGCCGTCGGGACGGGGGCGGTCACGGCCTTCATCGGGGCCTACGCCTACTTCCTGGGCGCCAACTACCTTGAGGTCAGCTTGATCGCTGTCGCCGGGATGGGGACGACTGCCCTCTTGGCGACGAAGCTCGGGAGCAAGGTCGACACCCTGGGGGAGATACGCGGCTACATCTATGGGACCGTGACCGTGGGGGTCGCGCTGGTGATCTATGTCGCTTCGGGCGCCTGGCCGGAGCTTGTCCCCGCGCGGATCCTATACTCCATGGGCTTCGGGCTCCTGAGTCCCGCGATGCTCAGCTGGGTGAGCAAGATAGCGCCGGAAGGGCGGACGGCCGAGTACCTCGGCGTCTTCTCCCTGATCAACTCCACGCTCTGGAGCTTCGGCCCCCTCCCCGGCGGCATAATCCAGGGGTGGCTGGGGGACACCGGCCTGTTCGCCTTCGCCATCGTCACGACCGCCGCTTCCGTCGTCGCGGTGTATGCCCTGTACTGGCGATCGAGGCCCGTCCTCGGCCCGGGGTCAGACGCCCGGGGCGGGGGTGACGGGATTGTTGAGGCTTCCTAGGCCCTCGATCTCGAGCTGGAGTGTCCCGCCGGCGGCGGAGAGGACGAACTCGGTGGGGTCCAGGTCCCCCAGGGCTTCCTTGGTCCACCCCACGCTCCCGCAGGAGACGACGTCCCCTGGCTCCAGGGTGAGGAACCCCGAGAGGTAGGATGCGAGCTTCGCCGGGCCGAAGATATACTCGGAGGTCGACCCCTCCTGGACCAGCCCGCCGTCGAAGAACGTGGCCATCATGTGGCCCTGAGAGACGTCAAACTCGTCGGGGGTGATCACCCATGGGCCCATGGGACAGAAGGTGTCGTGGTTCTTGGACCGGAACAGCGGCCCCCGCATCGTCGCCTTCTTGATCTCCCCGGTCGACCTGTCGCGCCTGTAGGCCTCATACGCGTCCGCCCTGGAGTCGGCCGGGGCGGTCACATCGTTCAGGATGGTGTAGCCGAATATGGACGCGGCTGCCTCGGCTTCTGTGGCCCCTGAGATCCTCTTGCCGACGATGGCCGCGAGCTCGACCTCCGGCCTTATCCCGCCGGAGGACGCCCGGATCGCTGTGCCTGGCCCGACCACCGTGCTGGGCGCCTTCATGTCTATCCTGGGCCTGTCGAGAGTTATGTCCGACCCGCCGAGCATCCCGCTCGTGTTGACTATCGTCGCGAGTATCTTCCCCGGGCGTGACACGGGCGCATGGAGCACAATGTCGGCCAGGTCGTAGGTCTTCTTCGTGACCACGTCGCGCCACTTCCCCTCTGCTATGACCTGCTCCAGCGGCTTGGACCCCTCGATCTCGAAGACCGTCTCGTCCGCGACCAGCCCTGCCCTCCGGCTCCGACTGCCCTCCATGGGGAGGGCGAATGCACAGAACTTCACGGGCCCCTCGAGCCGACCAACCTTTTTTACCTTTGACTCTCACCGCGTCCAGGTGATCGACCACCCCCTCGTCCCTGGCCGCACTTCGGCCATAGAGGAGGGTCCCTGGCACTACGGGGCAGACTACATCACGGTCTACTTCAGGGGGGAGAAGTCTGCCCTGGCCGACCTGGTCCCCCGGCCCTTCGAGGTGGCCGATGGGCTCTGCCTGGGTTACGTCTGCGAGATAGTCTCGGTCGCCGAGTCAGGCCTGGAGATGGCGGCCGACCGGCCGGACAGGACGCTCTACCACGAGGCGGCGTTAGGTGTGAAGTGCGAGTACCGCGGGAAGCCGGGGACCTACTTCCCGGTGATGTGGGTGACCACCGAGTGGTCCCTCCTGAGAGGGCTCCTGAACGGCTACCAAAAGCGCCTCGCAGACAAGATTTCGATGACGAAGCTCCATCCGCTCAACCCGGGGATGAAGCCTGTGTCCGAGGGGAGCCGGTTCGGTGGGTTCTGCGTCAAGGGCCCGGACCAGGTGCTGTCTCTTCAGGTGACCGTGAAGAGGCAGGGCGCCCCGGCAGACCTTCCAAGCTTCGGTTCTACCTTCGGCACGCGAAAGTACCCAAGGACGGACGACAGCCAGGGGAGCGTAGACGAGCCGGTGGAGGTGGTAAAGTCGAACTCCAGGGCGTCCGACGTCTGGCTCGGGAGCGGCACGCTACGGACGAGCTTGGATCTGGGAAAGGTCGAGCCTGTCTCCGGGGCCGTGTATCGGAGCGGGTTCACCATTATGGGTTCCAGGCCGCTGAGGTAGGCCCTGTCTCCGGTCGGTCAACCGCGCTTCCTGAAGTGGACCCCGCGCCTCGCGAGCTCCGAAAGGAGCCCGTCGACCATCCTCCCGGTCACTGCCCTCTCAGGAGGTATCACGCCGCTCCCCTTCACCTCGCCCCTCCCGAGCATCTGGGTCACTATGGAGCCGGTGTAGCCTGTGGTCTTCCCCATGGACGTGACCAGGTCCTCTTCGTCGTACCAGTCCACCATGTCGTAGACCACCTCCCTCCCGGGCTTCCTGGCAATCACCCTCATCACCGTGAAGTCCTTCGGGTCCCCCTCGGCGAGCTTCTTCCCGAGGACGGCCCAGGACACCTCCAGGGGCGAGACCTCGGCTCCTCCAGCCCTGACCTTCTCGCGCGAGAAGAATCCAGACTCCAGGAGCAGGCTCATCTTCTCGGCGTGCCCCGGCCGCCTCAGCGTTATCTCGTCGAGGACCTTCAGCCCTTTCATTGTGTAGACGAGGCTGGCCAGCCCGTCGGTGCAGAACCCTTCGAGCTCCCCTACGGGCGGCGGAAACCCATATCTCTCGACCGTCGAGAAGGGCTTGACCTTCACCCACTTGCCGTCCCTCACCACCCTCGCCTCCTCGGTGTACTCCCGCAGCAGCCCGACGATCGAGAAGACCAGTTTGTAGCCGAACGGGGGCCTGGGTTCCTGGGGCAGCCCCCCGACGAGTATGTGCCCTTCGTCGGCTCCGCCCATCTCCGCGACGGCGTCGGCGAGCAGGATCCCTCCGAGGCCGGGGGCGACGCCGCATCCGGGGACCAGGAGGGCGCCAGACTTCCGGGCTGGGCCGTCGAGCTCCATCTGCTCGTCCTCGAACGCTATGTTGACCATCTTCGAGCCGGCCTCCACCGCCGCGAGGTCAGACTGATGGACGACGCCATGGGGGAGCGCCGACGCCGCCACGTCGAAGCGTTTCAGGAACGACGCCGCCCTGTCCCGCCGCATCATGTCGAGGTGTTCGACGGAGAGCTTCTTCCCGGGGGCGCGCTTCTTCAGCGCCTCCAGTCTCCCTTCGTCTATGTCTGCCACGACCACCTCGTCTACTCCGTCGGACGCGGCGAGGTCCAGCGCTATCACAGAACCCATCATCCCCGACCCGAGAACAGCCGCCTTCATGTCCTCCGGTACGGGGTGGGACTTTATGAGGTGAACGCGTCAGAAGAGCGTGGGCCAGGCTAGGGTGCGGCGAACCCTTCTATGGTCTCCGCGATCCAGATGATCCCCTTCCTCAGGTTCTCCAGCTTCAGGTTCTCGTTGGGGGCGTGTATCCCGCCGTCCTCGGCGGATACCCCTATGTCCACCGAAGGCATGTTGTACTTCCTGGTGAACAGGTAGAGGGGCCCGGTGCCCGGCGACCCCAGCTGCACCACGGGCTTCTTCCCGTAGACCCTCTCTGCAGCCGCTATCGCGGCCTGGGCGAAGGGGTGCTTGTACGACGTCCTCGCGGCTGGTTCCATGCCCTCGACCTTGATCTCCACGTCGGAGAAGCCGTTGTCGTCCAGGTGCTTCCTGAGCTTCTTGAGGAGGTCGTCCGGATCCTGCTCAGGGACGAGCCGGAAGTCCATCTTGACGTGGATCTCCTTGGGGAGGACCGTCTTTGAGCCGGGGCCTGTGTACCCGGCCCAGATCCCTGCGATGTTG
Source organism: Nitrososphaerota archaeon (assembly GCA_029784795.1). Next base: position 38,649 of record JAFMAW010000004.1, read on the forward strand.
CCCGTGGGCCGCTGGACGAGCGCCTTCTTCGCCTGGTCGTCGGTGATCCCGCCGACGAATCTGGACGCGCCGTACTCGTCCCTGAGCCCCCTTCCGTCGAAGGGCATCTGCTGCAGGACCTGCAGCTCGTCCTCCGAAAGTGTGGAGACGCCGTCGTACCAGCCGGGGACCATTATCCTCTCGTGCTCGTCTTTCAGCGTGCCCAGGAGCTTCACCATCCTCCAGGGGGCGCTGGGCAGAGCGGCGGCGAGGCTGCTGTGGGCGTCCTGGGTGAGGGAGCGGATCACGAGCTCCACGTAGATTATCCCCTTCACCCCGAGGGTGACTTTGGGGGTGCCCTCTGTGTCGACGGTCCCATACTCCCAGATGACGGCGTCGGCGTCGAACATGTCGCCGTACTTCTCGATGTATTCCCCGAGGTGGGCGCTACCCGTCTCCTCCTCGCCTTCGAAGAAGAACTTCAGGTTGCAGGGTGGCCCGCCCTGGGTCTTGACGTAGGCCTCGGCTATCTTGAGCCTCGCCACCAGCTCGCCCTTGTCGTCGGAGACCCCTCTCCCGTAGATCGCCCCGTCCCTGACCTCCGGCTCGAACGGCGGGGACTTCCAGAGCTCCAGCGGCTCCTCGGGCTGGACGTCGTAGTGGTTGTAGAACATGATGGTCTTGGCGGGCTTCTTGGCCCTCAGCTCCCCGAAGACCAGGGGGGCCGCCCCGTCCACCCGCAGCATCTTGGTTTCGGCGCCTATGCCTTTCAGCATGCTCTCGACCAGCGCTGCGCACTCCTCGACCCCTTCATTCCTCGCGGACACGCTCCTCTGCGAGCCGAGGCGGATGATGTCCTTCGCGAAGGAGTCGATGTTGTCGTCGACGTACTTCTCGAACTTGTCGCTCACCAAACTGGTCCGAGGAGACGGCTCACAGGAGATAAACGTTCGACCGCGGGGGCGGGCCTTGGCGCTCCATGAATACCTGGAGAGCGACGCGGGCGGCCCGCCGGCGCGGGTCACCCGCCCTGCCTGACCACATGGTTGGCATATCCTGCCTTCCTGATCTCCTCGGTTACCCTTTCGGCGTCGATCTTCGTCTCGTCGTAGTCGACGTAGACCTGGTTCAACATGATGGCAGCGCTCACGGACTCGACCCCTTCGACCTTCCCGAGGCGCTTCTCGATCCCCCGGGCGCAGGTGGCGCACGACATGCCGCGCACCGCGAAGACGGCCCGCCTGGGCCTGGGCGCTTTCAAGCCGCCTGGCCCGCCCCAGGGTCGAACCTGAACAGGAGGAGCGAGTTGCCTATGACCGTGGCCGAGCTTATCGCCATGGCCCCCGCCGCGAGGAAAGGAAGATAGCCGTACATCTGGACACCGAAAACGGGGACCAGCGCGCCCGCGGCGACGGGTATGAGCGCGGCGTTGTATGCGAAGGCCCAGAACAGGTTCTGCCTGATCTTCGCGAGGGTCTTCCTACTCAGCGCTATGGCCGTCGCGACCCCCAGCAGGTCGTCCCTGATCAGCACGATTCCTCCTGTCTCCTTCGCTATGTCCGTCCCGCTCCCTATGGCGATTCCCACGTCAGCCCTGGCGAGGGCGGGGGCGTCGTTTATCCCGTCGCCCACCATGGCCACCACCCTCCCCTCCTTCTGAAGCGAGACTATGACTTCCTCCTTCCTCTGGGGGGTGACCTCGGCGACGAACCTGCCGATGGACAGACTCTTCGCGACGGCCGCAGCCGTCTTCGCGTTGTCGCCGGTGAGCATGACCACCTCGACCCCCATCCTATTCATCGCCGACACGGCCGCTTCGGCGGACGGCTTGAGGGTGTCCGCCACTCCGAGCACACCGACCGGCACCCCGCCCTCGGCGAGGACCACCGCGGTCTCCCCCTGCTCCTCGAGGCCGCTCAGACTGGCCTCCAGCGAGGAGACGTCTATCCCGAGCCTAGCCATCATCTTTCTGCTCCCCAGGGCCACCGACTTCGCCTCCACCATGGCCTCGACCCCCTCGCCCGCCGTCGCCTGGAACCCCTGGGGGTCAGGGACTGATATCGACCGGCGCCTCGCTTCCTTCACGATGGCCCCGCCGAGCGGGTGCTCGGAGCCTTTCTCTACCGCCGCGGCGAGCCGAAGGACGTAGTCCTCGCTCCTGCCCTCGGCCGGGATCACGGCGGTGACCGACGGCTTCCCGACAGTAAAGGTCCCTGTCTTGTCGAAGACCACGGTGTCCACCTTCCCGGCACTCTCGAGGTGCTCCCCGCCCTTGATCAGAATCCCGTTCTGGGCCCCCTTGCTCGTCCCGACCAGGAGAGCCGCGGGTGTGGCGACCCCCAGGGCGCACGGGCAGGCTATCACGACGACGGAGACGAAGGCGAGGGTGGCCAGGTCTGCGCCTATGTGCCCGAAGAAGAACCAGGAAAGTCCGGCCGCGGCCGCCGCCAGCACCACGACGGGGACGAAGTAGGACGCGACCCTGTCTGCCAGTCGCTGGATGGGGGCCCTCCCCACCTGAGCCTCTTCGACGAGCCTCACTATCTGGGAGAGGGCGGTGTCCTGGCCCACCTTCGTCGCCTTCGCCTTCAACAGCCCACCTCCGTTGATGGTCGCTCCGATCAGACCGTCCCCGGGGTTCTTCTCGACCGGGATGCTCTCCCCTGTGATCATCGACTCGTCGACCCCAGAGCTCCCCTCGAGCACCACCGAGTCGACGGGGACCTTCTCGCCGGGGCGGACAAGTAGGACCTCCCCGACCTCGACCTCCTCCACGGGGACGTCAGATTCGACCCCGTCTCTCAGCCTGTGGGCCTTGGTGGGCTGGAGGTCAACCAGCTTCCGCACCGCCGCCGAGGCCCGCCCCTTCGTGACGTGCTCCAGGTACCTCCCCGCGAGTATGAGTGTGACGATCACAGCCGAGGTGTCGAAGTAGACCCCGGAGAACGGGAAGAGTCCTGGGGCGACGGTGACCACGGCGGAGTAGCCGAAGGCTGCCGACGTGCCCAGGGCGACGAGGACGTCCATGTTTCCCATCCTGTTCTTGATGCTGTCGTAGGTCCCCCTGTAGAACCTCCACCCGATCCAGAACTGGACCGGGGCCGCGAGGGCGAGGAGCAGGTAATCCCGGACCCGGTCCGGGACCGGCGAGAAGTATGTGAGGAGGAGGATGGGGACCGACAGGCACGCCGCCGCGGCGACCGAGACCTCAAGCCTCCGGATCTCCTTCTCCGGAGCGAGAAACTCGGTCATGCAGGACCCGCTACAGAAGTAGTAGGTGACCCCCCTCACGTCGGCCTTCAGGTCCGCCGTCTTTTCATCGACGAACATGCCGCAGATGGGGTCCTTAGCCATCTCTCACATGTCTCCTCACCCTCAGGATTAAACTAATCCCCTCAGGGGTCGCGCCGACAAGGCGCCCTGCGCAACGTCTAAATCCCTGGAGGCGACCGTCAGCCTATGCAGAAAGACCCGATATGCAGCATGATGGTGGACGACAAGGCCGCCGCCTTGAAGTCAGAGCACGAAGGGAAGACGTTCTACTTCTGCTCGCCGGGGTGCAAGGCGACCTTCGACAAGGACCCGCACAGGTACGCCCACCGGTAGCCGGGCCGAGGGCGGTTGCCACGAGTGAGAATGGGCCATATCGCTTAAAGGCAATCCCTCGGACAGACCACGGGATGCCCTTTCCAGGCGGACAAGGCGTGAGCCCAGATTGAACCCAGAGAAGGAGCGCCAGCGCGCCGTCCACTCCGGTGTCGAAGGCGCAAGCGCCAGGAAACCTGAGCTGGAGGCGGACCAGGCTCACGAGGACGAGCCCTCCAGAAAGGCGCTCGCATATTCGAAGTTCTATGGCGGGAAGGTCGGCTTCGCCCCCAAGGTCCCGGTGAGGTCTCTCCAGGACTTCTCCATCTGGTACACCCCTGGGGTCGCCGCCGTGTCGAAGGCCATCGAGGCAGACCCGGGGCTCTCCTTCGAGTACACCGGCAGGTGGAACACCATCGCGATCGTGACGGACGGGACCAGGGTCCTCGGCTTGGGCAACATAGGCCCCGAGGGAGCCCTGCCGGTCATGGAGGGGAAGGCGCTGATCTACAACTACCTCGGGGGGGTTAACGCCCTCCCTCTGCCGGTCAGGGCGAAGAGCGCCGACGAGCTGGTGTCGATAGTGAAGGCGATGGAGCCCTCCCTCGGCGGGGTGAACCTGGAGGACATCGAGTCGCCGAAGTGCTTCGACGTGCTGGACAGGCTGCGCAGAGAGATGAGCGTCCCCGTCTGGCACGACGACCAGCAGGGGACCGCCGGGGTGACCCTCGCCGCCCTCTTCAACGCCCTGGAGGTCACCGGGAGGGAGCTCAGAGGGACGAGGATAGTCCTCTACGGAGCCGGAGCGGCCAACGTCGCCGCCGAGAGGCTCCTCGTCGAAGCGGGGGCAGACCCCCGGGACATCGTGGTGGTCGACTCCAAGGGGATACTCCACCCGGAGAGGGACGACATCGACCAGCTCATGCTGAAGAACAAGTGGAAGTACGAGCTCGCCATCAGGACCAACGGGGACAGGGCGAAGGGGACGCTGAAGGACGCCCTGAAGGGCGCGGACGTGCTAGTCGCGGCGGCGCGCCAGGGCCCTGACGCCATAAAGCCCGACGAGGTCGCGGTGATGAACAAGAGGGCCATCGCCTTCTTCTTGGCAAACCCCGTCCCCGAGATGTTCCCCGATGCGGCCCGAGCCGCAGGCGTGGAAGTGGTGGCCACGGGGAGGTCAGACTTCCCGAACCAGGTGAACAATAGTCTCCTCTTCCCTGCGATATTCAGGGGGGCCCTGGACGTCAGGGCCAAGACCATCACAGACTCGATGGTCATCGAGGCGGCCACGGAGCTGGCGTCCTTCGCCAGGGAGAAGGGGATCGGGAAGGAGTACATCCTCCCCACGATGGTGCAGTGGGAGGTCTATCCGAGGGTGGCGACCAAAGTAGGCCAGGCCGCCATACGCGAAGGGGTCGCGCGGAAGAGGATGTCGGCCAAGGAGTCGATGCAGGCAGCCATGGCTACCATAGAGATGTCGAGGAAGGTGATGAACACGCTGAGAGACGGCGGAGTGATAGTTGACCCCCCAGAATAGGCGTAAATCGGCTCCCCCAGGACCTGCGAGGGGGCTGGACATGGTGATCCGACACGCCAGGGCGGACGACGTCGAAGCCATCTCAGACCTGATAGTGCGGACCAAGAGACTGAACAACGAGTTCGACCCACTCTTCGCCGTGGCTCCTGACGCGAAAGAAAGGGCGGAGAAGTACCTCCGGACCTCCCTGGCGGCCCCCGGGCACCTGCTGCTCGTCGCCCTCGAGGGGAAGAAGGTGGTCGGCGTGCTGAAGGCGGAGATGCGCGAGAGGATATTCTACGAGCCGCGCAACGAGGGCCGGATCACCGACTTCTACATAATGCCCGAGCATCGGAGGAAGGCGCTGGGGGACGAGATGATACAGCAGGCGGCCGCCGAGCTGAAGTCGATGGGCGCCGAGATAGTGGTGGCCGATGTCCCCGCGCAGAACGAGATAGCCAACCGCTTCTACGTCAAGCGGGGCTTCAGGGCACTGATCAATCAGTTCGCGAAGGGGCCTTAGTAGTCCAGCAGGCTGCCGAGCGCAGGGTCCTTCGCGTGACCGAGGTACATGCCGCAGCGGTAGCAGTGGAGGTTCCCCCCCGACGCTGCCGGGGTGTGCTCCTGGGTCCTGAGACAGTACGTCTCTTCAGGGACGGCGGATAGAAGCATTCGTGGCGCAGACGCGGCCGGATATTTAACCTTCGACACCAAGGGCAGAGATGTTCGGCAATTGCAATAGTGAGTCGTCTGTCGTTTCCTGTTCTTCTGGCGGTGGTTCACTCACCAATTTCCACAACATGTCGACTCCGACTCAGAAGTTCGGTCTCATCTAAGAGAACCCTTGCCTCGACTGTCCCTTCCAAGTGAACTTAGTTTCCCTCGTTTTCTTTGCTCTCGCCAACTCCACAGCCGCTGCTGACTAGACCTTGAGACTTCTGGGTTCAATTCGCTCCGACCGCAGATTACTTCTGCAATGCCCCTCGTAGGCGATTTCATTATGTGACCTTCGGGGGACCATAGAATCAGACAGGGCTCTTGTTGCGGCGCATACGAGTCATTGCGCGTTCGCGGGGAATGGCTCGACCGTCATTTGGTCACGGTCTTTTATAACAGAGACGATTTCAGCCGCTGCTTCTGCTCTTTGCCATGCAGACGCACACGTGCTCCCTCTCAGAGAGACAGGCTCTCCCTGACTCTCGTACACATGGGCACAGGCAAGCAGACAAGCACCGCAAAGAAGACAAAGAGCGTCAGGTGTCCAAGGTCGCAGCTTTCCCGGTCTTCCGTGGGGTCGCCAATTCGGTGTAGTCGTCAGGACGCGAAGTGGTCACAAGTGCAACCGTGCATATCGCATCCGTCTTTGGATGCGCCACCTCTTCCTTTGTGGAAAGACCGTAGGTGCCTGCAACTCGAACATACGTCGACGCTGTCTTTGTGGTCTACCACGAAGACAACGTGCGTGCCAATCACTCTATCAGCCTTTCTAAATGGCGGTTCCCACCAGCGCCGCAGAATCTAGCCGTTCCCCACGCAGCAGAGCTCTGCCGCTCACGCAGGCGAACTTCCACTCGTAGCCCAGAACTCGGGAGACGCTCCCTTCCCCGTAGACCTGCTCCAGCACGCCTGTGGCATCCGAAACCAAGGCCTGGATGCGTCCAGGCCGCTTTCGGCGGGTGTCTATTCGGAAGACGTCCTTCGGCGAGATCTTGTTGGCTTCCATCAGGCGGTGGGCGGCGGTCGCTGCCATGCTGGCCTAACCCTCATTAGGCCCGGGGATGGCAAACGCCTTGATGCCGACCCTTTCTGTGAAGCGCTTCGGGTCTTCTTTCCTTGCGACCGCCAGATTGAAGCTGTCCACGTGGAACGGAGGGACGTAGACGCACATCGCGCCGATGCCGACCTTGGGCAATTGCTCGCCCGGCTAATCGAGCGCGTATTGGCTTGCTGACCTGGCTGATTCGTCCAGGTGTCCGGAAACAAGAGAGGAGAGGGTGGAGAGCACATCGCCTTCCGTTCCTTCTGCAAGAAGTCGCAGTTCCTGTCGCCTGGCGCTTCCGTTCTAGATACCGAGCGCTTCTCTCAGTCCCTTGTACCTGTTCCTTATCGTGACCTCTGTCACCTTGGCAGCATCCGCCACGTCCTTCTGCGTCTTCTCCTCGCCCTCGAGCATGCAAGCGACGTACAGAGCCGAGGCGGCCATCCCCATGGGATCCTTACCAGCTGAAATTCCCGTTTGCTTCGCCCTGAACAGGATCTCCCGTGCCCTCCTCTGCGTCTTTTCAGACATCCCCGCCCTCGAGGCTATCCCCGAAATGCACCTGCTCGCGTCAGCCACGGGCATCCTGAAGTCCATCTCCCTGTGCAGGAGCCGGTATGACCTCGCGAGGTCTTTCTTCTTGACGTTGCTCACCGCGACCACATCCTTGAGCGTCCTGGGCACCTCACCGTCCCTGCACGCAGCGTAGAGGGAAGCTGCTATCATCGCAGTGATTGACCTTCCCCTGATAAGGTTCCTCTCCAGCGCCTTCCTGTAGTAATAGGCGGCCTTCTCCGTGACTGCCTCCGATACAGCAAGCTTGTCCGCGGACCTTCTCAGCTCGCTGAACGCCTGGCGGAGGTTCCTGTCCTCCGACTCGTGGACCTGGCTCCTTCTGTCCCAGCTCCTCAACCTCTCGACCGTCGACTTCGTGGACCCGGACAGCGACCTGCCCGCCGCGTCCTTGTTCAGTGCGCCAATGACGGTAGCCAGCCCCATGTCGTGCATGGCGATTGATGTCGGAACTCCTACCCTGCTGCGGTCCCCCTTTTCGTCTCCCGAGAAGGACCTCCACTCCGGACCCATGTCTGTGATTTTCTCCTTGACCACCAGCCCACAGTTGGCGCAGTAGTACTCCGACCCCATGCCGTCAAGGACAAGGCTGCTCTTGCCGCATCTAGGGCATTTGTTCGAACTCCTCTCCATCTTCAGGAGCCGCGAGAAGTTGGTGCTTGTTTCTAACTCAGGTCACGAACAGAAGTTTCCTGTACTTCGTAGGTTGAAACACTGTCGCTCTATATAAATGGAGGGTCGTCCTCTTCCGGTTTGTGGTCCCGCGGTGTCTACCTGAATCCCAAACCTGCGGAATCCATCGTCCTGACGCAGTCCTCGCACATCAGCCCCCGGGGGGTTCTGTAGAGGCGTTCGATGCTGCCGCACCTGGGGCAGGCTCTGGGGAGCTTCTGAGACTGCTGGATGGTTCCTGCTTGCCCCATGGCCCTATCGCCTTCGGGAGCGCCTGCGGAGCGACTCCTGGTTGGCTATCTGGACACAGACCGGACAGATGAGGCGGCTAGAGGTTCCATCCGATTGAAGCCTGATTCGATGGGTCACGCATAACTCGGACTGTGTTTGGCTACTCACGTTCAATCCGGTTTCGCGGGCCTAATAAAGACGCGCAAAGGCCACTTCAAACCCTATTAGTAACGTTTCCTGGGTTCCGGTGGTTTGGAGTCCCATGAGAAGGGCCACGACGCAAGGCTGAGGGAGATTCTTTCCGCCTACAACGAGGCGTGGATGAAATACTGGGAGTCCTACATCAGGATCCAAGACCAGCTCTACGAGAGCCTGCGGGCCGGGAGGGAGGTCTCCTGGCTGGCCGCGACAGATGAAAGGAAGATGAGTGAAATCAACCAGGTGCAGCGGGGGCTCTTCGAGAACATGCCGCGGAGGCTGGACTACTCTCCCCTGGGGCAGATAACTCATGACCTGGACAGCGCGCCTAGCAAGATCAGAGACCTGGAGGCTGCCCTGGCTCAGGCTGAGGAGGGGTGCGGGAGCTTGGAAGCGGCAATAGCCCTGATGAAGGAGAAGGTCGAAGTCATGAAGAAGGCCATGAGCGCGGCCGGCGACTGAGGAAAGTAACGGTCGCACTCTGGAAGAGCGAAAGCCAGTTTCAATCTGGTTTATAGGGGAGAATGCCTGCTCGGGTTTGAGGAGAGTTGAGGGAATCATCCAAGTTGGACAAGACGAAGCTCCCTGGCGACACCTACGAGAAGTGGTTGGGGACAAACAAGGAGAGGTCTACCAAGACCAGAGGTTCGGAGAAACCCGTCCAGGACTCGTATGAAACCTGGATTAGCAGGCGGGTCGAGACCAAGAAACGCGAGACCGGGTCGACCAGCTAGCAACATTGCGCCCCTCTGAGTAGCCCTCGGAGAGCGTGTTCTCTATATCGGACGGAATGACGATAGGAGGATGAAAGAATCTGAGTTTCGGATGGCGTGGAGGGTATGACAATCGCAGCGGCTCGTCCGAAATGGCGTCTCGGATGGCGAACACCAAGAGAAGAGTCCAGCAAGCTATCTCGAAGCGGTAGATGTCAATCCCAATGACTGCTAGGCCAAGGCAGACGAAGGTCAGTAGGAGGACCATCGAAATAGGGACACGCACCTCTAGGCGATGTCGCGCTTCTGGGGCGGCGAGATGTCCCTGATCAACATCTGGTAAAACGGGACGAGGCCGTAGCCAAGGTCGGCAGGAACCGACATATCCGGAAAGCGGCGCCCGTGGGTTGTTAGGAGCAGTCAAGCGCAGCGCCTCCCATCAGGCGATGGCGAGCCCCTAACCCGCGGCTATGGGGTTCTTGAAGGGCGTCCACCGCGTTGCTCGAGCGCGTGCTGGTGGGACGCGTGCCTGCGTCTTCGTATCACCGCCCACTTCTTTCTTCGTGCGAATGTCATTGTCTAGTCACCTCTGAAGTCCAGTTGTTCGTCGGACCGACCATGCCTCCCCATTCAGCCTGGATGCATGGAAGGTCCCCTCCGGCAGTTGGCGACTGCGGCGTGAATTCGTAGGCGCATGCACCCGCATCCAGCGGTGGACACGTCGTCACGAGCCGTGCCCCTGACGTTCCAGGGCATCCTAGCTGGACATCTCTGGCGTTGTGACCTGCCTCCGATCCGCAGTGATGTGGTTCCATTCCTAGTCGCCGAGAATAATGTGCGCCCGCTTGCATATAGAGCCAAGGTATTTTCTGCACTCAGATGCAATCGAAAGGGGACCCCGCTCCAGCGTCCCTCATGAGACATTGGGCAAACTAATAACATAGCGAATCCGAATGGGTGGTGAACCCAACTTGAGACCGAAGACGGCTACAGCCTCGTTCAGGTTGGACGAGTCTGCCCTCAACGACCTCCAGGAAGACGCAAGAAAGCGGAACGTCAGCGTCAACACCATGTTCAACCAACTCCTTCTCACATACGCCAACTATGACCGGCCGATGAAGCGATTTCACATGCTGAAGCTGCCGGCATCGAGCTTCATGCACCTCTTGCAGGCAGCAACGAATGAAGCTGCGATGGAAGCCGGCAAATCTGCGGGCAAGGACGTCCCGAAGACATACATCGGAGCCAAGTGGGGGGAGCTCACCGCTGAAGGCGCGCTGGATTATCTCAGAACCACCGCTGACCACGCGAACCTGTTCGAATACAGCGAAGTCATCCGGGGCGGAAAGATCAACGTCACCCTTTCGCACGATTTCGGCGCCAAGGGCAGCCTGTTCTTGCAGAGTTACGTCCAGGCGATCTTCGAGCCACTGGGAAAGCCGCTGCGGTTCAGGCAAGACGAGAATGCGGTTTCCTTCGAGCTTCAGTGAGCAGTCGCCCAACCAGGGTTGTCAAGCGCTTCATCCTCCCTTGCAGTTGATTGCAGAAAATACGTCGAGTTCAATAGGTCTAGCGCGCCAAGAGGACTGAACCGCGATGGTACGAGGAAAGAGGGAAGCAACAGCCATCCTGAAGATACGAGGCATGAGCGATTCAATACAGGCCCGACGATTCATGCGAACGGCTACCAGGCTCGACGGAGTGCTCCGGGTCGACGTGGACTACATTCTGGATTCGGTGACCGTGAAGTACGACGCAGACAAACTCACACCGGCACAGATCAAGAAGAGGCTGGCCCTGAGACAACGCGCGCCGGTCATACACGGGCCTGATTCAGGGGAGGGTTCGAAGGCAAAATGAGCATGTCACAACGGCAAAGTAGCCTTTGCAGCAGATGCGGCAAGGAGATAATCTGGATGAGGAACGGAGTTCGGTGGATCCCCTACAACCCAGTAGGGACTCATCATAGGTGCACGAGTGGGCATTATGGCCGCTGAAGGGGAAAGCTCTTTGGTAGACAGTCACGTTGAACTGTTCGGAAAGAGATCAGAGGATGTGACCTACTCTGGCGAACTGTGCCCCTTCTGCCACACGCGAATAGACGAATTCAGTTTGTGCGGATGCATTGCGGGTACGAGTGGATCAAGTTGAGACCCAGGTCCTTACTCGATTGCACTTGAATACAAAAGATACCTCCCCTCTATAAGCGAGCGGCACCAATTGGTCCTGGTGACCAAGGATGCAAACAAATCAGCAAGCGAAGACACCAGCCAAATCAGGCGGCCGAATTAGGGACTATCTCCGGCGTATCAGGGGAAAATTACACCGCTAGAGATGTCCCGCCAGGTTGTTTTGGATATCACAGGTGAAGAGTCGTGTCTGAAGCGTCACGCCGAAGTCAGGGAGTACGAAGCATCATCGTCGAAGGACTGACGGCCAAGCCAATAGAGTTGACTGCGGGACCACGATCGGAGAAAGCGCAGTCCGCCACGCCCTCAGAAAGATCTGACGGGGCCCGCGGTCGCGCCGCGGACGATGGATATCGAGCCGGGGAAGGATGAGCTTCGGACCGGTCTTGGCCGACACATACAATCAGAAAAGTGGAGCCGTGGATGCCGGAGCGGACGTACGACAGGCGACTGCAGGCGCCAAGATGGAACGACGAAAAACGAGTCGAGGCATCTAACGACATTAGGGAAGAAGTCGAGACGCCGGAATGCGATGCTGAAGGGCCCCTAGCCCATAGGTGGCATGCCGCCCATCCCGTCAGCCCCGCCCCCTGGCGGTCCGGCTGGAGCTCTCATCTTGGTTGCGGCGATTACATCGTCGATTCTCAGCAGCATCGAAGCTGCCTCTGTCGCTGCTCGGATGATCTGGAGCTTCACCGCAAGCGGTTCGACAACCGACTTCGCGTACATGTCGACGACCTTCCCACTCAAGGCATCGATGCCGTACCATTTGTCCCCCTTCCCGTGCCTCGCCCTGAGCTCCACCTGGGTGTCGATGAGATCCATGCCTGCGTTCTCCGCGAGGGTCAACGGGATGGACTCCATGGCGTCAGCGAACTTGAGTGCAGCCAGCTGCTCCCTTCCGGATAGCTTCTGGGCCCAGGTCCTCACCTGGACTGAGACTTCTTCCTCTGGCGCGCCGCCCCCTGCGACGATTGCCGGTAGCTCCACCACGTCCTTGGTGACCATGAGCGCATCATGGAACGCTCTCTCCGCTTCGTCCACGACGCGCTGCGTCCCGCCACGGATCAGGATTGTGACCGCCTTCGGGTTCTTGCACCCCTCGATGAAGACCCACTTGTCGTCTTCCAGCTTCCTCTCCTCTGCGAGCTTGGCGTATCCGAGGTCCTTTTCTGTCAGGTCGTCGAGGTTTGTGACCATCCTGGCGCCTGTCGCCTTCGCGAGCTTCGACATGTCGCTTTCCTTTGCCCTCCTCACCGCAAGTATGCCTGCTTTGGCTAGGAAGGTCTGGGCCACGTCGTCGATCCCCTTTTGGCAGATGAGGACCTTGGCTCCTGCATCCTTGACCTTGTCCACCATCCCCCTGAGGATGCTCGTCTCCTCGTCCATGAACTGCTGCATCTGCGAGGGGTCGTTGATCCTTATCTCAGCCGAGAACTCCGTCTTCTCGATCTCGAGTGCTGAGTTCACCAGCGCGATTTTCGCTTCTTCAACCCGCTTGGGCATCCCGGAGTGGACGACCTCCTTGTCGAGCACGATCCCTTTGATTAGCCTAGAGTCGGTGATGGCCCCACCCGGCTTCTTCTCGACCTTCACATTGTCGATGTCCACCTTGAAGCCGCCTTCGGCCTTCTCCGCGATGAGGAGAATCGCGTCGACGACAACCGTCGACAGATAGGGCGCATCTCCGCTTACCAGTTTGGTGACCATGCTGGTGTTTGCCACCTTCAGCAGGTCGGGCCTGGCCGTCGGGTCGATCTTCTCTGCTGCCTTCTCTAGGACCTTCTGAGCTTCTTCCGCCGCCTCATAGTATCCGTCCACAATAACCATGGGATGCACTCCCTTGCTGATCAGCTCTTCCGCCTTCTCGAGCAGAGCTCCCGCCACAACCACCGCGGAGGTTGTCCCGTCTCCCACTTCGTTGTCGGTTGCCTTGCTGATCTCCACCATCATCTTCGCTGCCGGGTGCTGGATGTCGAGCTCCTTTAGCATCGTCGCTCCGTCGTTGGTGATAGTCACGTCCCCCATCGAGTCGACGAGCATCTTGTCCATTCCTCGGGGACCAAGAGACGTTCTCACGACCTCGGCGATGAGCTTCGCCGCGCCGATGTTGTTCTTCTGGGCCTCTCTCCCTCGAGATTCTTCAGAGCCCTCCTTCAGAATTATGTACTGTTGTCCCCTGGTTGACAAACGAATCAGGAACTATACAACTTCTAGTTGTATATAAGTATTGGTAAGATGAAAGCCCAGCTCGCTTATTCTGCGACGGGCGCGCACCTGAACCGCCAAGTGGCCGGCCAGGGCGCCACACGTTGGATTACGGTAGGAACCGCAAACTCAGTCCTTGATACCGACCCGCACCACTGAGCAAGGAATCAAGTTGTTATCGATTTGAATCCAGAAGGGAAGCTCGCGGCTGCCGCAGACTAGGCTTGCGACCACATTGTACAGTCGGAACAGAGACTCTTGGTTTCGTCCAAGGCCCTTCCGCAGTTCAGGCAATGGCGTTTTGGATTGAACCGGCTGCCCAGCGCATTCAGCTGTTTGTTTGTGTTCACGTACTTCAGCTGACACAATTTGTGCTACGCAGCATATAAGGGCCGAGTATTTTTTGCGTTCAGGTGCAATCGAAATGAGAGCTTTCGTCCCGGAAGGAGTAACCACCCAGCGGTCGGAATCGAGTCTGAGTACAGCGGTCCATGGTTGACTGACGCTACAGGCCTCCAAGAAGGCCCGGATGGTTAGCCGTACACTCCGCTCCTAGGTGGAGCCTCCTTCGTCATCGCCATGATCAGTGAAGTTGAGTGACCGCCTTCTCTGAGAGGGCTTTCGCTATGTCGGCTACGCGTGCGAGACCTACCAACACTGCTTTCTCGTCGACGTCCGGCAGGCTCCTCACCTTGGAAGCTGTCATGACCTTGAGTGCCTCCTCCATGTCGGTGCCAGGAGATGTCACTACGATTCGGGACGTCATTGCAGCCATGACTTCCGTCTTCTCAGGCGAGGCTCCCTTTGCTACGACTCGCCTCTGCATGTCGCGTTCAGTAATCATCCCAACTATCTTTCCATCGGTCTCCATGATGGCGCAGGACGAGCCCTGTTTCTCCAGCGCCCCGCCGCGTCAGCGACCGTGGTATCGGCCGGAATCGTGAGAGGGGTTGGGTTCACTATCTCTTTACCACCAGGTTCAACTTCTTCAGAATGTCGTTTTCGATGTCGCCAACAGGAGTCTTCTCGTCGCTTTCGCCAGAAGACATGGTTGGCAAACTTCGGGTCCCCTGTTCATAAGACTGCCCGCACTCCTGTCCCAAGGTGGGGAGCTTGGCCCACATCCAACGACCCCCCAGGTTCGAATCGGGCTCAACCGAGATGGCTAAATCGCATCCGGAGTGAGGGCAGGCGAAGCTAGCTGGCCGAATACCCCCTGCGCGCCCGTCGTTCCTCTTTCCTCTCCCTTATTTTCTCCTTCTTTCTCTTTTTCCCTTCCCTTCCCATGATTCTCCTTTCCGATTTGAACAGGCTAATAAGAATAGGAATCTCAGACAGGCATCTGGGACCTCCCTACTTTTTCGATTTAGCGCTCTCTCGCTCTGCAGACTTGCGGAGCCGGTTCAGTTCAGCGATCTTGTCCTTGTACTCCCTTTTCTTCTTCTTGCTTCCTTGTGTCCGTGCCTGGTCGTATAACTTCCTAAGTTTCTCTTCTTCTGCGGCGTAGTCTGACAACGGGGATGACGAAGAGGGTGCGTGGGCAGCACCTAGTTACGTCTTTCAGACCCGACGGACGACGCCACCTGCCTCCACGCAGTCACAATCGCATTCCTTCAATCAGGCATCCGACTTCCCCTTCGAGCCCCTCGAGCGCGGACCACGACGGCTACAAATTGAGCGCGGGAGAATTCGCGAGGTTGAAGCATGATATCGAATCAGAACAGGCAGAGGTCGACAGAGCCTTGGCGCGGCTCGACGACTATGTCCGCAAACACAGGGCAAAACAGAGCTAGACTCGTCGACCAGGTCGTCGAACCAAGAGGCTGCGGAGAGGTGCGCCTTGCTTGAGCGTCTGGTGGAGGCGATGTCGAGATTGAATGCGTAATACAAGGTTCATGTCAAGATGCTAGCGGAGAGAATCGGTTTCTGAAGCGGCCCATCCACCGCCGGCCTGATTCGGTTCTAGCATCATCCGATCGAAGATTCAGGAGTACAACCCCACTTTGAAGCGTGATCTTCGCGAAATAGGCGAACGCCGACGTGTCCCATGGAGTCACAAAGGAGTGTTGGAGCCAATGACGTACACGAGGATTCTCTGATTATGGTGACCCTCTTTGAGAACGCGAAATTCCGTAGGGCGCCAACCAGGAATCCCGAAGTCGTGTGAAACTACTTTGGAACCTTCACGAAGTTCGCCGACGAGTTTCCGCTTCAGCCTTGCGTTTTCACTCGAGCTTTGATACAGGGTGACAACGTTGGCCTCGGAGATGTCCACGTCGTCATAGTTCGCGTTGACGATTGTAACATTCCCGAGATGCCGCGTCTTTCTGAGCGCAATGGAACAGAGCTTCTGCTTTTGCTCGATGCCTACCACCTTTGTGGCATTGTAATTGCGTGCTGCTGCGACCACGATTGCGCCATCCCCGCACCCCAGGTCATAGACAACGGACTCCGAGTTGACGCCGGCCAGGGCGAGCATTTTCTCGACTACAAACGCTGACGTCGGGTAGAAGGGGGCGCCCAACGGCTCGCGAGCGGCTCGGCTGGTGAATTAAGAATGCCCCCTCCTGCTCGTGCGGTTGTTATGACCGAGGTCTCCCCCGGGGTTTGGAACCCGCCGCCTATTTCTCGTTAGGGCGCAGAAGAGGTGACACCGGGAGGAATGCTTGCAACCAGTATGCAAAGCGACATTTCGTGATTCGGTGAGAAAGCATGCATCAAAGAGATTGGGAGCGTCGTTAGTCTCGGTGGTAGAAGATGCGTTCAAGATAGCGACGACCTGTCCTGGAGTTCGCGAATCTCAACGGATTCAAACTTGGAAAGGATTTGAACCGAGTTGGGTGTGAGAACCGGCGACCGCACCTTTGCCGCTCTCTCTTCTTTACCTGTGCGTTCGATTCTGTTTTCGTCTGTCAGTTCGTGCCTTCTTGCCTGTCTGTGTCTGTCTGTGTGTATGTGTGTGAGGGAGAGAGTCTGAGAGAGGCATGGAGAGAGAGGCTGAGAGGGACTGTGAGAGACTGGGTGCATGCGTGTATGAAGAGG
Source organism: Nitrososphaerota archaeon (assembly GCA_029784795.1). The sequence continues at coordinate 55,314 of JAFMAW010000004.1, forward strand.
GAGGCTGACAGCTAGTCTTCGGCTGAAATGTAATTTCTTGAGATGTCTTGGTGGATGTCTAGATTCGGTAGGCAGTAGATCTCTTGATTAGAATAGCGTTGAAAGACCATTTGTCTTTGTGAATGATGCTCCCACGGGTCCAGACGCACTCCACCAAGGCATCAGGGTTCGTCTCCGCCATGACTTCGATAATTGACCGCCTCCTCGTTCTACTCGTCTTGGGTATTTTGAAGCGGATCAGAGTACGTATCTGGTCTCCGAACCTTTGGGTTCCGACGACCTTGTAGAATTTCCGAGAGGTAGAGGCCGTGCGCTTTCAGCTCCTCGTCACTGAGCAAGGTGAAGCTGAGCGAGTACTTGTCGATGAGCTTCGCATGGGACTGGGAGTCCTTGCTCACCCCCAGGACGACGGCGTCGAGGCCGCCGAACTTGGGCATGCTGTCCCTGAACGAGCACCCCTCCAGGGTGCACCACGGGGTGTCGTCCTTCCGGTAGAAGTACGACACAACCTGACTTCCCTTGAGCGAGGAAAGCCTGAGGGCCTCCACGAGGTCGAAGGGGGCTCGAAGTCAGGGGCAGCGTCTCCTTCCCTGAGCTCTCTGTGGGACTGTCTCATGGCCTTCCCCGGGCGGCTCAGCCCCAGGCTCTGCCCGTCGAGGAAGGTTAATGATGCCGGGCGCGAATCCTCCCAGAGATGTCCTTCGATGTGCACGTGCACCCGTGGACCCGGGACTTCATGAAGAAGAACGGCCCCATCATGAAGGCCTGCGACTTCTTCAAGCTCGACGTCGACAAGCTCCCGACCTCGGTCGACCAGATCCTCGACGAGATGGAGGAGGCCGGGGTCACTAGAGCGGTCATACTGGGCCAGGACACCAGCGCGACGGGGAACCACGCTTTCAGGAACTACACCCTGAGGAACGACGAGGTCGCCGCCATCGCCACCAAGTCCGGAGGCCGGTTGATCCCGTTCGCGGGTGTCGATCCCAACGCCGGGGGCGGGGCCGTCAAAGAGCTCAGGCGCGCGGTCACCGAGCTCGGGATGCACGGCCTCAAGGTCCACAGCAGCGCCAACTCCGTCTACATCAACGACAGGAAGCTGATGTTCCCCATCTATGAGTACTGCGAGGAGGCGGGCATCCCGGTCCTCCTGCACACGGGGACCACCGGGCTCGGGGACACGGAAATCAGGTACAGCAAGCCAGAGCTGGTGGACGAGGTGTGTGCCGCGTTCCCTGACCTCAAGGTCATCATGGCTCACTTCGGCTGGCCCTGGCCTGAGGTCACCCTGGCGATAGCCCTCAGGAACCCCAACGTTTTCATCGATGTTTCCGGCTGGAAACCACGCTACATCCCTCCGTCGGTGATGCCGTATCTCAACGGGATACTCCAGGACAGGTTCCTCTTCGGCACCGACTACCCGATGCTCAGGCACAGGGAGTGGATGGACGACTTTCAGGCCAACGTCAGGCCGAAGCTGAAGCCTGGGGTAGCCGAGAAGCTGCTTTCAGGGAACGCCGAGCGTTTCTTCTCCGGCTAGGGTTGGATGAGCTGGATCTTCAACGGCTTCCGGCCGTTGTACCCCTCTCTCCTTGCGTGCCAGAACGAGACCTCAGGCTCGCCGTACCTCCAGCACAGGAGGACCTCCTGCCCGTATCTCTCCGCGGGGAAGTCCACGAGCCCGAACTCGAGGTCTTTGACTTCCACCCCGAGGTCTTCCAGCTCTGAAATCTTCCTCGTCATGTCGTCCACGAGGGCGTCCAGCTGGGCCGCCTTCTCGGCCAGCTCCGGGGTCCTGAACCCGAGGAGGTTGTATCTCTCAATCTCCTGGTGGAGTTGCTCCACGACCTTCTTCCTTTCGACCAGCTCCTTTACCTTGGGTCTGATGTCGGAGAGGAGCTTCGACGCCTCTTGCGGGGTGAACAGGTGTGCTTCCTGATGTTCGAACGCCGTTATCTAACTCGCCACTATCATTCTCTTCGCAGCCAATAAGAAACTTCAGACTGTAAATTCGGCGACCAAGCGTAGTTCTTTCGTTGACCCAAAGAGATTGCATCAGACCTCCGGAGGGCTAGGACCACCCGGCCCATGTTACCGTTAATAATTCCGGGCCGGAGCCGCTTGTCTGATGTACACCAGGCGGGGGGACAGAGGCGACACGTCCCTCTACGGGTCCAGGCGGGTCCAGAAGGACGACCCCCGGGTCGAAGCCTATGGCACCATCGACGAGCTGAACTCGGTGGTCGGCGCTGTCATCGCGGGGACCAGAAGGAAGGAGCTGCGGGCGCCCTTGAAGGAGATCCAGGGCCTCCTCTTCATCGCCGGCGGCGACGCCGCCACAGAGCTCGAGTCCGCCCAGCAGGTCCCGAGGATCTCGGCCTCAGACACCAAGAGGATAGAAGAGCTGACCGACGGCCTCCTTGCCGGGCTACCGCCGCTGCGCAACTTCATCCTCCCGGGCGGCTCCCAATCAGGAGCCATGCTCCACCTCGCGAGGGCCGTGTGCAGGCGGGCGGAAAGGAGGCTGGTCGCGGCCGGGCGGGCCGAGGATATGAACCCGGAGCTGCTCCCCTTCTTCAACAGGCTCTCTTCGTACCTGTTCAACCTCTCCAGGTGGGAGAACCGCAGGGCCCGGAAGAAGGAAGAGGTCTGGAAGACCAAGAGGGGCTGACACGCGGTGAGGGGGACGGACGCGGAGCCTGCCCGTCGCCGACCTGAGTAAGAGACGGCTGCTACCTCATGAGCTCGAACGCCGTGGATATCCCCTGCCCGACCCCAATGCACATGGCGGCCAGGCCGTACCTGGTCGCTGTCCTGCGCATCTGATGCAGGAGGGTGGTGGCTATCCTGGCCCCGCTGCAGCCGAGGGGGTGCCCGAGGGCTATCGCCCCGCCGTTCGGGTTGGTCTTCTTGAGATTGAGTTCGGGCATCTCTACCGCGCAGGCCAGCACCTGGGCGGCGAACGCCTCGTTGAGCTCGACGACCCCGAACTCCTCCATCTCCATGCCAAGCCTCGAAAGGAGTTTCTTGGTCGAGTACACCGGACCAAGCCCCATGTAGCTCGGGTGGACCCCAGCGGTGGCGGACCCGATGACCCTCGCGATCGGCC
>JAFMAW010000050.1 GCA_029784795.1 Nitrososphaerota archaeon
TCGTCGACCGCGCGAGCCGCGTGGAAGATGCGCTCGAGCGCCTGGCTGAAGCCCTCGGCGTTGAGGATCTGCGCCTGACGTTGGCCTTCGGCGCGCAGGATGGCCGCCTGCTTCTCGCCCTCGGCGACGTTGATGTTGGCCTGCCGCGCACCCTCCGACTCGGTGATCACGGCGCGCCGGGTCCGCTCCGCCGAAAGCTGGCGGTTCATGGCCTCCTGGACCTCCCGCGGCGGGGTGATCTCGCGGATCTCGACGGTGGTGATCTTGCCGCCCCAGCGCTCGGTCTGCTCGTCGAGCTTGACGCGCAGGACCTCGTTGATCTGGTCGCGCTTGGAGAGGACGTCGTCGAGCAGGATGTCGCCGATGACCGCGCGCAGCGTGGTGGTGGCGATGCCCTGCAGGGCCCCCGCGAAGTAGGCCACGTTGACCACGCTCTTCAGCGGATCGGCGATGCGCCAGTAGATCAGGAAGTCGATGTTGATGGGGGCGTTGTCCTTGGTGATGGTCGTCTGCGAAGGCACCTCGAGGTACCTCTCCCTCAGGTCGACCTTGTTGACGCGGTTGATGAAGGGGAAGATGAAGACGACCCCGGGGCCCCTCGCCCCGATGAGCCTGCCGAGCCTGAACACGACCAGGCGCTCGTACTCCCGGATGATCTTGATGGTGGACGCGATCAGCCCGATTATGACCACCACGACTATGAAGTATATCACGTAGTTGATGATGGCCCCTACGTTGATCGCCAGGGACGCGTCAGCCAGGAGATTCAACCGCTCACCCTCTCTACCGTCAGCGTGTTTCCACGAACCGCTATAACTCTTACCTGGTCGCCGCGGTTCAGGTCCTGGGAGGAGTGCACCGACCACTCCTCCGAGGCGATGATGGCGACCCCCCTCCCCCCCGCCTTGAGCGACGACTCCATCGCCCCCTCGCGGCCAATCAGAGCCGAGGGCTCGTTGACCTTCGGTCTTTTCTTCAGCGCGTCCCGGATGGACCTGAGGTAGAGGCTGGCGATGACCACGGCGGCGCCCAGGCCCACCAGCAGCCCGTAGGTGATGTCCGGGGTCGCCGAGAAGTTGGCGGCGGGGAGGTTCCCCGAAGTCGCCGGGGGGAACTGGTAGATGAGGAAGAACCCGAGTATGAATATCACCACGCCTACTATGGCGCTGATCCCGTGCTGGGTCTTCACCTCGAGGAAGATGAACGCCGCGCCGATGACCATAAGCAGCACCGCCAGCGGGGAGGCCCCGAAGACCCCGAGGCCGAACAGGGCCACGGCTATGACCGCGACCCCCACCGCCGAGAGGATGATCGTCGGATGGTAGACGTCGGCCAAGACGGCGAAGACGCCCAGCAGGAAGAGGAGGCTGGACACGTTGGGGTTGCTGAAGATTGAGATCAGCGTCGACCTGATGCCGGGGGTGTTGACCGGGGCGGACGCCGGGACCCCGAGGTCGGCCAGGGCGCCGGCTATGGTGGTGGAGTTGATCACGCCGTTCACTACGTGGTACCGCAGGGCCCTGTCGTAGGGATAGGAGACGCCCTTGGTGACCATCAGCGCCGTGGCGGTGGAGTTCCTCCCATGGGTCTGCGTAAGTGTCGTCATGTAGGATGCGAAGGCGTTGATATCCTTGGTCATGGTGGTGTTCGCCTCGCCGGTCGGTATCCCTGAGACTATGGGGGTGGCGGACCCGATGGTCGTCCCCGGCTCCATGTAGATCTGATTGGAGGACTCGGCGATGTAGGACCCGGCCGAGAAGACGTAGGCCCCCTGGGGGGCGACCAGCGTGATGAAGTTCCCTCCCCACTGCTGGTATCCCTGGATGGAGGACACCATGGACTCCATGCTGGCGCTGTCCCCCCCGTTCGTCTGGAGGACGAACACTACGTTCGCCGCGCAGGCTGACTCGGCGTTGGCCACGGTGGATGACAGGAAGTCGGCGGCGCCTGGGTCGATGCCCGCGTTGAGAGAGGCGACGTAGTAGCCGCTCTTCGTCGTGCATGACTGCGCGTGGACGGGAGCCGTCTGCACGGCGAACGCCGTCAGGAGGGCGGCCACCAACAGGAGCCTGATCAGCTTCAAGTGGGGAGGTTTGCGCTCGGCGACTCTCACATAAATACTCTGGCGGCTCAGCGAGTGTGGTAGCCCAAGTGAAGCCGCAGGTGACTGTAGTGAGCCATCCGATGGTGATGGAACAGCTCACCCTCGCCCGCGACAGGCGGACGAACCAGGTCGCGTTCAGGAAGGCGGTCTACAGGCTGGGGCGCCTGATGGCCTACGAGTTTTTGAGGACGCTGGAAACTGAGGAGTCCGTGGTCCAGACCCCCCTGGGTCGGGCGAGAGGGGGGAAGGTGAAGGGGAACGACAAGATCGTCATCATCCTCGTGCTGAGGGCGGCCATCCCCTTCGTCGAGGGGATGTACAAGAGCTTCCCCATGGCGAGGACCGGCGTCATCAGCGCCTGGAGGGGGGAGGCCCCCGACTTCCCCATCGAGGTGACCTACTCCAAGATACCGCAGATCAGGGCCGACGACGTCGTCGTCATAGCCGACCCGATGCTCGCCACCGGGCACACGCTGCTGGAAGTCGCCAGGAGGGTGGCCAAGCAGGGGAGGCCCAAGAGGCTCGCCTTCTTCTCGGTGATCGCCACCATGACCGGCATAGACTACGTGGCGAAGTCGTTCCCCAGGGCGGAGTTCTACACCTGCGCGGTGGACCCGACGCTGGACGAGCACGGGTACATCGTCCCCGGGCTGGGGGACGCCGGGGACAGGGCCTTCGGGGCCCCCCGCTGAGCCGGGGGCTCACTCGACCCGCTTGACCTGGCGCTGGTACATCCCCACGATCTCCTCCACCGTCGTCGCGTCCTCGGGACGCTTGTCGTCCCGGACCTTCCCGGTGAACTTCGGGAACCGGAGGGAGACGCCGGCCCCCGGCCTGATCCTCCCCATGGCCGCGGTGTGGATGGGGGAGAGGGTCAGCTCGGCCGCGATTATCTCTATCACGAGGTGGGGCCTGAACCAGACGTCGGGGACCATGTTCGACTCGACCCCCGGGGGCCTGACGTGGCTCTCGTAGGGCTCGAGGAGCCTGGGGAACTTTGCCAGGTTCTCGTCTGAGAACCCGGTCCCCACCTTGGCCACGCTGGTGAAGACATCCCTCTTGCCGTCGTAGGTCCCCAGGAGGTAGGTCCCGAAGGCCCCCGCCCTCCGCCCCTTCCCGTGGAAGGCGCCGATGACCACCAGGTCGAGGGTGTCTGTCAGCTCGCTCCTGTACTCCCGCTTGAGCTTGATCCAGGCGAACTCCCTCGCCCCGGCCCTGTAGGGGGAGCCGGGGTCCTTCACCACCAGCCCTTCGCAGCCGTCGGTGATGGCGTCCTCCATGAACTTCTCCAGCTCCGCGGGGTCGGAGGAGGAGATTGAGGGGACCGCCCTGGTCCTCGGGGTCTGCTCGACCGCCTGCTGCAGCCTCTTCCTCCTGAAGGCGTAGGGCTTGGCCGTGAGGTCCGACCCCCCGGCGAGGAGGATGTCGAAGAAGTTCAGCGCCACGGGGTAGTCCTCCATGGCCTGCTGGATGCCGTGCTTCCTCCTCCGGTGCATCAGCTCCTGGAAGGGGAGGTACTCCCCGGTGTCCTCGTTGATCGCGACCACCTCCGCCTCGAGTATCGCCTTCCTGGCGCTCACGTGCTCCCTGACCAGGTCGGCCGCGTCCGGATAGTGGGAGGTTATCACCTCGAGCCTCCGCGAGAAGAGCTTGACGTCGTCGCCGTTGCGATGGATCTGGAGCCTCTCTCCGTCGAGCTTGTACTCCGCGGCCACGGCCTTCCCCCCCATCTTCTCGATGATCGCCTGGGGGGAGTTCAGCCTCTCGGCGAGCATCGGGCGGATGGGCACCCCCACCTCCAGCTTCACCTCCTCGACCCCTGCCGTCCCCTTCGATGCCGCGCTCGAGACGACGAAGCCGAGGTCCGGGTGGACGTTGTAGGCCCTCTCCACCCCTGGCCTTGACTCCTTGCCGCCGAGGAACGCCGTCGCCGCGGCGTCCAGGACGGTGTAGTCAGCCACTCCGAGCCTGAGCTCGCCGGTGACCGTCCTCATGATGTACTTCGCTTCGAGTGGGGTGGCGTCGTTGAGGAGCGAAGCGAGCTCCCTGAGCTTCGCCTCCACAGACCCCGAGCCGCTCTGGCGGGCGATCCTCAGCAGCGTCTCGTAGACCCGATTCAGGGTCAGCCCCTCGCTGAAGAGCGTCCCCTGGCTCCTGTTCTTCCGGAGCTCCTCGGCCGCGGTCCCGATGTCTCCGCGCTTCACGTAGACGGAGTAGACCCTGTCCTGGCTTATCCCCGACGCGGTCGCCAGGGCCCTGAGCGCGAGCTTCTCCGCGAGGCCGAGCTCCACCCCTTCGTAGTCTGGCCTAAGCTTCCCCTGGGTCATGTAGACCAGGGGCGCGAGCTCGGCTGACGGGGCGGACTTCAGCAGGTCGGCGAGGATCCTGGTCAGCTCGTTCCTCCCCGATATGGCCTCGAGCTCGGCGTACTTCGCCGCGACTTCCGAGTAGTCCAAGCGAGAGGTTCCGAGGCCCCGGACTAATCTCCCTATCGGTGCGGACCCTTCGGAGGCGGAGGGGGTTCGTCCGTCGGCTCCTGTCGCCGCCCTTCGTGCACAAGGCGCCGGCGCCTCGACCCCTGGGGCGGGCCTACCTCGCAGGGCGGAGGGTCGCCACGTACTCGCAGTAGCTGTCCCCGTGGCCCGCACATTTCAGCTTCCTCCAGTCGATCTCTCTGCAGAGCTCCCTGACCAGGGAGGCGTTGATGGTGTCATCGAGCTGCTCGCAGACTATCCGCGGGTAACGGACGGCGAGCTCCTTGAAGGGGCAGTTGTTCACCCTGTACTGGATGCTCTTCTTCGAGAATCTTACCGTCTCAGGCTGCGTCCCGAAGTCCTCCAGCAGCCCCTCGACCAGGTGCTTCTTGAGCGAAACGCCGTCCCACCTGCTGATGCCTGTCCTCATCCTGAGGTCCCTCCCAAGTTCGGAGCCCAGCTTCTTCCCCGCCTTCCGGACGTCCCTTGCGACCTGGTCATGACCGGAGCTCGCCGTCAGGGCTCTCAGCAGGAGGTCCGCGAGCTGCATGTAACTTCGAGGCGGAAAGGCCACCTCGAAGCGCTTCTTGGACGCGCGATAGAGGCTTCTCGGCCTGCCTACGCCCCCTCGTTGTTTGACCTCTTCGATCAGGCCCGCCTCGAGCATTTTCTTGAGGTGGAACCTCACGGAAATAGGTTCCAGACCCACCCTTCGCGCTATCTCAGGCACGCTGGACGGCATTCTCGACACAAGATCGAGGACGGCCCGGCGCGGAGCGCTGGCAACGGACTCCAGAAGCTCCGTCGCCTCGTCCTTCGGAGCCGGTTGGCCGCTCCTATGCGCCTGGGGCAAACCTCCTTCTCACATTAGAGGAATTTACCTTCGGGCGTTTATCGGTTCCCCCGAAGGAGTTAGGATTTGTGGCACATCGTTGATATCAACGATGGCACCCGTAGGGTCCCCCCGTTGGCAATGGCGCGGTGGCGCCGCCGTCACCTGGGCGGACTGACCCCCGCAACCGTTTTTATGGTTCGAATCATAAAAATGCTAACCGGTTAGGGAAACGAGCTATCTCACCCCGCCACCCTTGCCACGGCAATGGGCTTCCTAAGAAAAATAGGAAAGCTTGCAGGAATCATAATCGCAGCGACAACGCCATTCATGTTCAACGCCCCAGCCTACGCCATAACCCAGTCCGGCCTCCAGAATAGCCTGGTCAACGGCGGGTCGATTTGGCTGGAGACCACCATAGCCGTCGCCATGGTCTTCGTGACAGCGATGGCATTCTCCCTCCAGATCGCCCGGGGGTACTTCCTCAGAACGCTGGAGAAGTTCACCCTGAGGCTCGGGGCCGACATCTGGTGGCTTGCCTACGTCCTCATCAGAGACGCTCTCATCTTCATGTCGTTCATAATGGGGCTCCTGGTCTTCTTTCCAGGCACGTTCCAAGACTACACGATAGCCGTGCCATTCATGCCCATCTCCGTGGTCCTGTTCGGGATCGCCCTGGTGACCAAACTCTACTTTGACGCCGACGACAACAGGAACGCGTTCCGCGCGGTCACCGTTCTCGTATTCGCCGGGACAGCCCTCTGGATATTCGGAACCATCTTCGTCACCGAGACCCCCCTCGCGCTCTCTACACTCCCGGCGGGGGTGAGCAGCACGGGCGGCTTCTGGTACTCGGTCTACAACACCTTCAGCTCGCAGACCGACGTCAACCTATCCATGGCTACTTTTGACGTCACCTTCGCGGCCCTGGGGGTCATCGGACTCTTCGGGTTCGCCCACCCGCTGCTCCACTCGAGGCTCGGCAAGCAGTCAGATAAAGC
>JAFMAW010000051.1 GCA_029784795.1 Nitrososphaerota archaeon
GTGGGTAATGGATGGAGCGGGTATTCCTGCCCTTGCAAAGCCCCCACCCCCATCACCAAACCGTAGGCCAGCAGGGCGACCCCGGAGACGCCCAGCAGGACTATCACCAGCAAGGCCGCCTTCACCCAGGACACCGGGGAGGTTCGGCCAGAGGGGCTATTTTATGCCGTTGGCGGAGGAGGTGGAAGTCTGACCCGGGAGCATGGCCACATCCCGCGCTTGTTTTTTAAGTGGGCATCGGGGAAATGGTCAGAGAGAATCAATGTCGGCCCGCGAGGACGGTCCTGTCGATGGTGGACTGGAGAACCCCAGAGACGCCGAAGTACTGAGGACGATAGAGGACGAAAGGCTTGCAGTCTTCACCTTCGACGGGCTGAGACGAATCACCAGGACGCATCCGGAGACGCTCTCAAGGGCCTTGGAAAGACTGGAGGAGAGCGGCGCGATTGTGAGATCACCTGAGGGATATAGCCTCGCAGAGAAGGCGAAGGGGATGCCCCCTATCAGGCGCGCAGCTGCGGGCTCAAAGAGCATACCTGTGCTTCACACCTATCTGCCGTACCCGGGTAGCGCCTCGAGGATTGCCGACGCCCTGAGGGGCAGGTGGTTCGACAACGCCAGGTGGGTCGGGATGGCGGAGGAAGACGGCGGGTTCGTCATGAAATGGGTTACAGCCGATGGGACGGCTTTGATCGATGCGAAATTCACCTCGGGTCAGCTCGACATCGAAGCCAAGGTCTCGCGCGACTCTGACCTCCCCAAGGCGGTGCGTGCGGCCCACCAACTGGTAGGGAGGATCTCTAGGCTCTATGGCGGCGAGAGACCGGTGAACAGGACCGGGTTCATGCGCATAGGGCACTTCGCGCCCTCCGCCATGTGACCGGGTATCTTCCAAACCCCCTCAACAAGTAGCTCCCCCTCCTGAGCTACTGTGATGATTCAAGACACCGTGAAAGGGAGCGGAGGAGAGCGGCTGCTGCAGTCGTTCTCGGAAGCTGTGACAGAGCTGGCAGAACGCGTCTCGCCGTCGGTGGTGAGCGTAGGCGCAGGGGAGAGGAGCGGGAGCGGCGTCGTCTGGTCCGGAGAAGGTATCGTCGTGACCGCAAGCCATGTGGTTGGTCGTTCGGCTTCACCCACCGTGACTCTGTCTGGGGGACGGAAGGCCCAGGCAAGCCTGGTGGGCTTGGACCCCTACCTCGACGTGGCGGCCCTGCGGGTCGATTCGGATGGGTTATCCCCGTTGGCCCGGGGGACCGCGGAAGGGGTCCGGGTCGGGCAATTCGTCCTCGCTCTCGCGAACGCCACAGGCAATGGAGTCTCTGCCACCTCAGGAATCGTCACTGGCGCCAGGAGGAGCGCTCGGGGATTCTGGGGCGTCAGGATAGACGACGCCGTGGTGACAGATGCGAGGCTGAACCCAGGCTATTCGGGCGGGCCGCTGGTAGACTCGTCGGGGCGCCTCCTCGGCTTGAACGTCGCCTACTTCGCCGGCCGGGGGGTCGCTGTGTCGGTGGACTCCTTGGAGGAGGCAGTGGCCAGGATGTCGAAGGCCGGCGGCGCGAAGAGGGGCCACCTGGGGGTCGTGGTCGAGCCCATAGAGCTTCCGCAAGAGGTGTCAAGACTGCCCGGGGTCGGCCAGGACGAGGCGCTTCTCGTGAAGTCCGTGGAGCCTGGTTCCCCCGCCAGGGACTCGGGCGTGGCCCTGGGCGACATCATCCTCAGCCTCGGCGGGACCAAGGCCACTGACGAGTACTCTCTGTACAGGGCGCTCGGAGGGGACGTGGTCGGGAAGGGCGTGGCGCTGCGGATCCTGAGGGCTGAGAAGGTCGCCGAGCTTCAGGTGACGCCCAGGGAGGCCGAGGCATGACGCGTCGCGACTTCCTGGCATCGCTTCCGAAGGAACCCAGCTTCCCTCAGCCGGGAGGCCCCCGGGAGCCCCTCCCACCGCTCCGGCCGCCGTTCTAGACAGGCCCAGCGGGGTTGATTAGGGGGCTTAGCGGAAGGCACCTGTGAGCGAAATCAAGGCGAAGACGCCCCACGGCGAAATCACGATCGACCAGCTCGCGGCTATCCAGCCCGGGATGGCCGCCCTCATGAAGGAGACAGGAGACAGGTTCACGCAGACATACTATGCGGCAAAGGGAGGCAACTGGAAGCTGGCGGCCCACCACCTGAACCAGGTGAGGGCATCTTTCAGAACCGCGAAGGTGACCCGGCCCAAGTACGCGGAAGACCTCGCGGCGTTCGACAGCGAGTATCTCCTCCCCATTTTCCAGGCGATCCATGCCCAGGAGTGGGGGGAGTTCGAGAAGGCGTTCAGGAAGGGCGAGGTGGGCTCCGACATATACCACGACAAAAGAGGATACCCGCACATCAGATACGTACTCCCGAAGGATCCTCCGGCCAACTTGTACCTGGGCCCTCCCGAAAAGTTCAGGAGGGAGCAGGTCGACTCCGAAAGCTCGTAACCGAGTCTGCCGGCGCGGGAGATATTCCCAAGGCAGCGAAGGACGGGACCGGGCGGAACCGTATGGCCACATCAAGGCGGCATATGTAATTTATAGCGGCGAGACAGAGCAAACTCAGTAATGCAGAGCTCGACTGTCGATACGGACCTCCTTCAAAGGTTCGATTCGGAGGTCATGGCCAGGGTTCCTCAGTTGAGGGATGGGACGGTTAGTAATCCCACCCCCCTGGTTGAGGTGACGGACGACTTCATCCGTTGCGCCGACTCGGAATACGGAGTGAGACTGAGTGGGAAGGGTGTCAGGGTGTTCCTCAAGATGGACTCCAAGCTCGTTGGGGGATCGGTCAAGGTCAGGCCCGCCGTCGCAATCCTGCGCGACGCGATAGCTTCGGGGAGGCTGACCAAGGGTCAGACCGTCTTCGAGGCGACGTCGGGCAACTTCGGCCTCGCCCTGGGCACCCTCAGCAGGCTCGGCCTGGACGTAGTAGTCCTAGTCTCGAGGAGGCTGCAGCAGGGGGTGATTGACGGTCTGCGCTCGAGCGGGGCCAAGCTTGTGAACCTGGACATAGACATCTGCCCTGCCCCTGGGCTTGGGGACGCGAACCTGGCCGCCGCGAAGGGCATCGCGTCCAGCGTCAGGCAGCAGCTCGCCGAGCTCGGGCTGGACCCGGCGAAGTTTGATGGGGCAAGGGGAGAAGTAGAAGGCTTGCTCGCGAGGCAGGACGCGATCGGGCTGGCAAAGCTGCTGGCCACGTCCTATGGCGGCTTCTGCACCGCGCAGTATGAGAATGACCTGAATGTGGAGACCCATAGGACGGTGACCGGGCCGGAGATAGACATGCAGTTGCGGGAGAAAGGCGCCTCTCTTGGAGGGGCGGACTTCGTCTGCGCCTTCGGCACAGGGGGGACAGCAACCGGAGTGAGCAGATACGTCCGCGCCGAGCATCGGAGGAAGGGCGTCAGAGTGATCTTCCCGGTCGCTGGCCAGGACGTCGCCGGGATCAGGACCAGGGAGAAGGCGGCGGGCCTGAAGTTCTACGAACCTGACTCCTACGCTGGAGAGCACGAAGCGGACTTCGAAGAAGCGAGCAAGTTCTTCGAGTTCATGAACAAGAAGGGGCACGACATCGGTGAGAGCGGGGCGCTGGCGCTCTACGCGGTCATGCAGCTGGCGAACTTTGGGACCGGGACGAAGTTCGTGGTGATGGTTGCCGACGGCTCCTCCAAGTACCTCTCAGAGGTCAGCGCGGTGGCCAAGAGGGGCAGGAGGGACCAAGTCAGGCTGGACGAGGCTGCGTCGAGCATCAAGGAGTATGGAGGGATCGTCTGGGTCCACAACATGTTCGTGCCGAGGGACGAGGGGAGGAGCGTCATCGCCTCTGCCCTGGGGGTGGAGGAGGAGAGCATCAGGGTGGCGAACGTGAGGGACGTCCAGGCCGTGCTCAACGGGGTCGAGCCGTCAGAGGAGTTCGAAGGGCTGCTGCATGGAGACGACAAGCCGCTCCTACTGGTATGCGTCGCCGGGAGCACGTCGATGATGATCGCCAAGGTGCTGGAGAGGAGGGGGGTCGCTGCCGAGAGCCTCGTCGGCGGCATATCAGGACTGCCTGGGTCCAAGGGGAGGCAGATGTTCGACCTCGTCCAGAATGCAGGGAACTGAGCAGGCCCGGTAGGGGAGCCCCGGGGCGGGACTACCTCCGGCGTCTCACTCGGGGGCGGACCAAGACCTTCTTGGGCTTTGGACCTAGGGAGAGGACAGTCTTCTCGTAGTCGGACCACCTCACCCCGAGCTTCTGGGCTACCATCATCTCGATTGTCGTCGCGAACGCGTGCTCGTTCCTGTATGGAGCCTTTGGATGGTCCCCCGGCTCCGCGTCGATGGGGTGGAGGTTCATCTTGCGCTCGGCCTCGAAGCCGACGTCGAAGGCCACGACTTCCCTGTCGGTGATGCCGTGCATCTTGCACAATTCGTACTCTATCATCTCGTGCAGAGCCACCAGGAACACGTACCTCTGGTCCTTCATCCTGCTAACCATGATCTGGGCAGGCTTGCCTGGGATCCAGTCGCCTACAGTCTCATACCTCTGTTTCCTGTGCGGCACCTGGGCTATGGTGAAGATCGGTCTGACGCCGCCCTTCTTCCCCAGGCTCTGACGGAGGAGGGCAGGGGGGGCCCTGCGGGCGGGGCCGTCGGAGCGCATGGAAGGTCGTCGCAGGCCTTGGGAAGACATGTTACTCAGAAAATCCCCCGTGGAAGGGCCCTAAGGGATAGGCTGTCAAAACGGCATCCCCTTTTGGTAAACCAAAATTAGCCAGCCCATCTGGCCACGTCTCTGGTTATCTACATCGTCGACCGCCGATGTGTTCTTTGGAGTTTGTTCGATGATTGCCAAACGGATTAACTAGGGGTCTCCGGAGGCGTGAAGGCGCCTCTGCCGGTCTGCGCCGGCCTTCCCTCAGCTATGGCCTGATCCCCGCGGTCGTGACCAACCAATGATTCCCCAGGCGTCTGACGCCTCTCCGGGCCTGGCCCTTTCGGCCTGGGGGGCGGAAGGCCCCAGATTCATTGCTCCCGCCTCGGGTGTACGGCTGTAGGCTGCGTCCACGTCGGCACCGCGGCTGCGACCGGAGCTCAGGCCTTCCTGAATTCCAAGGCCGCGGAGTTCATGCAGTAGCGGAGCCCGGTAGGCTTGGGGCCGTCGTCGAACACGTGACCCAGATGGACGCCGCAGTTGGCGCACGTAACCTCTGTCCTGGTCATCCCGAAGCTGCGGTCGGCCTCTTCCTTGATCGCGGTTTCTGAGACAGGCCGGAAGAAGCTGGGCCACCCCGTGCCCGACTCGAACTTGGTGTCCGAGCTGAAAAGCGGGGCGCCGCAGACCACGCAGTGATAGACCCCGGCCTCGTGGCTGTCCCAGTATTTGCCTGTGAAAGGCGCCTCCGTCCCCTTGAGGAAGCAGACGTCAACGGCCTCCCGGTCCAGCTGAGCCTTCTTCTTCGCCATCTCCTCCTTGGTGAGCATCTACGCGAGGACAGGGGAGCAGGTATAAAATTGAAGCCGTCCCGCGTGACGCGGCCGGATATTCTTAAGAGGAGCCGCAGGATTCGACGGTTTGGCCCACCATGGCGAAGTTCAGCTCGGCGCAGGAGAACTGGAAGGAGCAGACCGGGAGCATAGTGTCAGTCGAGATATCGAAGCTGTTCGTTGGGAAGACCAACGTCCGCAAGTCGCCGGGAGACGTCGGAGACCTCGTAGACTCGGTAAAGGAGAAGGGAATCCTGGAACCCGTGCTCGCCAGGCCCATCGGCGGAAGGTACGAGCTGGTCGTCGGGTCGCGAAGGTTCGAGGCTGCGAAAATCGCCGGGCTCAAGAAGATGCCATCGATAGTGAGGCCCATGACCGATGAAGAAGCGATCATAGTCTCCCTCGTCGAGAACATCCAGAGGAGGGACATCGAGCCCGAAGAGGAGTACGACGCCATCCTGGCGCTGAAGAAAGCTAACCCGCGCGCCTATGGCACGTCCGAACAGGTCGCCAGGGCCCTCGGCAAGTCAAGGAGATATGTGGAAGACAGGATAAGCGCGGTCGAGGTCGTGCGCAACATAAGAAGGGAGACCAGAGCCGACATCACCGTCAAGCAGGCCCCCCTTCCCAAAGAGCGAAAGGAGGGTGTTTTGCCCGTGAGGCACGCGACGTTCCTCCACCGGGCCGAGGAGGCATCGACCGTCCAGGAGCTCCCCAAGAGGGAGAGGGCCACGCAGCTGAAGGAGCTGGCCGAGACCATCGCGCCGATGACCACCTTCCACGAGGCGGGGCTGATCATGGTGAGGTTGCCGTCGAGAATCGGCCGCTTCCAGTGGATCTGGTGCGTGCGCGGGTTGCGCAGTCCGGTCACCAGGCGCGGCTCGAAGCTCAGTCCGCGCGCGGCG
>JAFMAW010000052.1 GCA_029784795.1 Nitrososphaerota archaeon
CCCCAGGGGTTCAAGTTCCTGGACTACCCAACTCCGAGGGAGGCCATATCATACTATGGGGCGCTGTTCGGCAAGAAGGTCAACCCCGATGAGCTCCTGAAAAGGGTCATCCTCGACGACGCATCCAACGTCTGGTTCCAGAACCTCTCAGGAGGTCAGAAGCAGAAGCTCGGGATGGCCCTCTCTTTGGTCAACGACCCCCAGGTCGTGTTCCTGGACGAGCCGACGACCGGGCTCGACCCCCAGGCGCGCAGGGCGGTCTGGGAGGTCATCAGGAAGCTGAAGGAAGAAGGGAGGACGGTGATGCTCACCACCCACTACCTCGATGAGGCCGAGGAGCTGGCTGACAGGGTGGCGATTATGAATCATGGAAGGATCGTGGCCATGGGGACGACTGAAGAGATAGAGTCCAGGTTCGGGTCTGGGCGGCGGATGGTCGTGAAGGGGGGGGAGGACCTCCTGAAGTACCTCAGGGAGAACACCAGGCTGCGGGTGGAGGGGGACGGGGACGAAGTGGTCATCTTTCTCAGGGATAAGGCCGACGCCATGGCTGCGCTGGGAGCCATAGAGGAGTCGGGCGCCGACTGGGGAGATCTCACAGTGAAGGGGGACAGTCTGGAGGACGTGTTCCTGAAGCTAGTCGGGGAGAGCGGGACCATCGAGAAGGGGGCCGAGTGATGAGGTTCAGCCTCGGTAGGATGCTTTCTGACCTGAAGATATACGGCAGGTCGAGCCTCAGGAGCAGGGAGGGGTTCTTCTTCACCCTCATCTTCCCCATCATCCTCATCCTCCTCTTCGGCGCAATCTTCTCTGGCGGGGGGGCGAGCCAGGCCACGGTCTACGTGCAGAACCACGACGCCGGGCCGGTGGGGTCGGCCTTCGTCTCTGCCCTGAACAGCACTTCGAACTACTGCAGCAACAGCAGCGGCGCCGGGCTCTGCCTGCGGCCCGTCCCCACGGACCTTAACTTCTCGCGGTACCTCTCTTCCAAGTCGGCCTCCGATGGGGTAGTCATCCCTACCAACTTCAGCCTCGCCTACGAGTCGGGGCAGAAGGTGAACGTGACGGTGTTCGGCAACCCCTCTTCGACGACCAGCGCACTCGTCTCTGGGATAGTCGCCGAGGTGGTCAACGGGTTCAACGTCCACGGTGCCACAGGGGTGCACCAGGTGGGGATAGCCCAGCGCACGGCCGTGGCTTCGAACTACAAGTACATCGACTTCCTGATCCCCGGCCTCGTCGGCTTCGCCGCCCTGACCAGCCCTATGTTCGCCTTGGTCAACATCAGCTCCACCTACCGGCGCGACAAGGTGTTCAAGCTGCTGTCCCTCACGCCCCTCACCAAGACGGAGTGGCTGCTGTCTAAGATAATCTGGTACATCGGGACCACCGTGGTCTCCTTCATACTGATGACCGCGGTGGGGGTGTACGCCTTCGGCGCCCACATAACGCTCAACTGGGGGATAGGAATATTCCTGCTGCTGGGCCCGTTCTTCTTTGTCTCCCTGGGGATGCTGGTGGGGACAGTCTCCAACAGCCCCGAAGCTGCGTCGGTCGTGGGCAACCTCGTCACGTTTCCCATGATGTTCCTCTCCGGGACATTCTTCCCGGTGAGCTCCATGCCCAAGTACCTCCAGGCAATTGCCCACGTCCTACCCCTCTACTACATGATCGAAGGGCTGAACGACGTGATGATCTACGGCAACTTCGGCGCTGCGTACTTCGATATGGCGCTCCTCCTCGCGATCTCCGTCGTGGTGTTCGCCCTGGCGGTGAAGTTCTTCCGCTGGCGCGAAGACTGATCCTTTACCGGCTCAATCCGACGTAGCTGAGCGGGTGCTTCGCTAGCTCCTCGTCGAGCTTCACGAAGCTCGAGACGGTGCCGACGTCGAACCACTCCTTCTCGGTGTAGAAGGCCCCCACCTTCCCGCCCCTCCGGATCATCTCCGGGACGAAGTCGGTCATCAGGTCCGGCTTGCTCCGGCCCGCGAACTTCTTCATCAGCGCCATGGCGTCCGGGCCGACGACCATGGGACCGGTGGTCACGCTCAGGGCGATATTCGGCTTCTCCCTGAAGGACGTCACCAGCCCTTCCTTCACCTCGGCCACCCCCACAGGGAGGGAGTAGCCCCTGTCCAGGACAAGGGTGACGTCCGCCCTGGTCTTGCGGTGGGTCTCGAGCAGGCCGGTCACGTCGAGGTCAGTAAGGATGTCGCCGTAGTAGATCAGGAGCTCGTCGCAGCGTACGGCCCCGTCGCGCAGGGCGTGGGCGACAGCATTCAGGCTCCCCTTGAACCCCTTCTGATCCTCTGAGTAGGAGAGCTTCACCCCGTGCTGCGAGCCGTTGCCGAAGTAGCGCCTGATGTCCTCAGACCTGTATCCGGTGAGCAGGGCGACGTTGGTGACCCCGTGGCGCTTCATGATGGCTATTGTGTAGGCTAGGAGCGGGAGCTTCTTCGGGCCGATGGGGATCATCACCTTCTGGAAGTAGTCGGTCAGGGGCTTCAGCCGCTCACCCCTCCCCCCGCAGAGGATGGCGGCCTGTGTGGTATGTCTCACGCCGGGCCTCGCAGCGCTTTCTGTATAAACCGTTGGCGGCGGGTTGGCCCTGCAAGCGGACGCTGGTCTGGCGCGCTCGCTGCCTAGGCGGCCCCTGGCGCCTTTGGCCGCGCCTAAACCCCTTATCTCCCCATGGCCTGTTGGAAGGGCGGCGCCTCCGTGGGGCTCACGTCAAGCGTCCCGGGCCGGCCGACCCTGTTGATCTCGAGCCTCACGCGATTCCCCGCGGACGATCCGGCGATCGCAAGCAGGAGGTCTTTCGTGTGCTTCACCGCCTCGCCTTCGGCGCCGACTATGACATCGCCGGTTCGAAGCCCCGCGAGGTGGGCAGGACTGCGTGGCACGACCTCAGCCACGAGGAATCCCCGTTCGGTCTGCAGATTGTACCTGCGCGCCAGCTGAGGGGTCACGTCGACCCCCGAGATGCCGATCCAGCGCCGGCTCACCCTGCCGTTGTCGAGTATCTCTTGGGCAATCTTCTTGACCGTGTTGATTGGGATGGCGAAGCCCATCCCCTGGGCGTAGGGTATCATCATGGTAGTCATCCCTATGATCCTGCCGTCCAAGTCTGCCAGCGGACCCCCGCTGTTGCCCGGGTTCACGGCAGCGTCCGTCTGGAGAAGGCCTTCGAATATGAAGTCGGTCCCCGGGAGCGGCCTCCCCTTGGCGCTGAGCACGCCCATGGAGACTGTGGGGCCGCCGGGGAGCGCGAGTGCGTTGCCTATGGCGAGAACGAACTGGCCGACCCTCACCGCCTCGGAGTCTCCAAGGTCTGCGGCGGGGAGGTCCGAGGCTTCGACCCTGATGACCGCGACGTCCGTTGCCTCATCCGACCCGACCACTTCCCCGGTGAAGGTGCGCCCGTCCCCGAGGCCTACGTTGACCTGGCTTGCCCCGTCTATGACGTGGTTGTTCGTGACGATGAGCCCGCGCCTGTCAAGGACGATCCCAGACCCCTGCCCTTCTAGAGGCACCACGCCACGGAGCCTTCGCTCCAGCCTCATGCTGGCGACGCTGACTATGCTCTCGCTTACCTTCCCGACCGCACCCGTCACCTGGCTCTCGAACCCTGATACTGCCATGGTCAACCCCCGCCCCCTTGGCCCCTATTGTTGAGTGCCTTTGCTAGGTTGTCGCTCACAGCCTGCCCGCGCGCGGCGAGGCCCCGCCTGCCGTCGAAACTCCCTGGCCGAGCGCCAGCCGGGGGGGCCGCTGAGGAGAGCCAGCTCTAGCTACACTTTAAAGCCAAGAGCCCCAGCAACGGCCAGCCATGGCCAGCCTTACCAGGTCGGAGCAGCTTGACCGGAGGGTGCTTGATTCGTGCGCGGTCGTGCATCAGACCTGGAACGAGATCACGAGAACATGGACCCTGCCGACCATCCACATGCTGGGGCAGATCGAACCCACGAGGTTCAACGAACTCAAGCGGCACATCGTCGGGATTAGCGCCACCTCCCTGGCCGAGCGCCTCTCGCAGCTCGAGAAGTTCGGCGTGGTCCAGAGGAAGGTCTATGCAGAGGAGAAGCCGAGAATCGAATACTCGCTCACGGTGAAGGGGCACGAGATCTACAAGATACTCTGCGAGCTTGCATCCTGGTCGAAGCGCTGGGCAGGCAAGGAGCCCAACAGCAGAGAGTTCGTCGTCCCGAAGTGCGAAGGGTTTCGACTGGCCGCCCGGGGCGGCTGCGCTGCGTCTTGCTTGAGGCGTCAGATGTCCACCATGTCATCCATGGCTCGGGTTTCGTGGAAACGGAAGGGGATATCCCGACAGCCGTATTAACTGGAGAGGGCGCGCTTTCACCATGGAGAAGTTCACGGTCAATCCTGTCGATGTCATGAAACAGTACAAGACGATAGCCGTGGTAGGCGCCTCGAAGAACCCTGAGAAGGAGGCGTTCACGGTGCCGGCGTACCTTCAGGCCCAGGGCTACACCATCATCCCCGTCAACCCCACCGCCGACGTGGTGAACGGAAACAAGGCGTATCGTGCCCTCGCCGACATCCCCATGGAACTGGCCGCGAAGGTGGAGGTGGTGGACGTGTTCAGGCCAGCCGAGGAGTTTCCCGAGGTCGCAAAGCAGGTCGCGGAGATGAAGAGGAGCACCGGGCGACCCTTCGTCTTCTGGGGACAGCTTGGCCTGGAGAACGAGGAGGCGAAGAAGATCCTTTTGGACGCGAGGGTCGACTATGTGATGGACAAGTGCATGAGGGTGGAGCATCGGGTCATGGTCGGTTGGAAGTGATGGGCCGCCGTCTGCTCCCCCGGAAGCCCTGATTGAGGTACCTTGACCGAGGCGCATGACCCCCTCGGGCGATATGGTTCCATCGGATGACGGCATCAGCGCACTTCGGCCGCTTCGATTTTCTACCGCATGGAGGCCAACGACGGCGGTCAACGAGAGGTAACCGCACCGGGCCAGGTGGTCTCGCCCTGTGTGACTTGGTTTTCCGTCGGCCCTTCCTTCCAGGGCCCGTCGTCTTGGCGATCACCACCCGCAACGCATGGGACAACCTTATCCGAACCTCGTATGGAAGGCGCTGAAATTGGCCATTCCGTACAAGTACGTCGTACTCATCAACACCACCATAGGCGCGTTCATGGCCATCCTGGACTCCAACATAGTCCTCATAGCCCTCCCCACGATAACCCACGACCTCCACGCGAGCCCCTTCGAGGCGGTCTGGATCATAATGGGCTACGTCTTGGTGACGGCGTCCCTCCTCATGACGTTCGGCAGGCTCTCAGACATCTTCGGGAGGGTGAAGCTCTACATCCTCGGTTTCGCCCTATTCACCATAGGGTCCGCCCTTTGCAGCATCGCTCCCAACGGGCTGTCCCTGGTGGCGTTCAGGCTCGTGCAGGGGGCGGGCGGGGCGCTGATATTCTCAAACGCCGCCGCGCTGCTCACCGACGCGTTCCCAGCAACCGAGAGGGGTAGGGCCCTCGGGCTGAACCAGGTAGCTGGAACCGTGGGCTCGGTACTGGGACTGGCGCTTGGTGGGATTCTCGCTGGCTCGTTCCTCGGCTGGAGGTCGATATTCTGGATCAACATCCCCTTCGGGACCTTCGCGACGGTCTGGGCGTACTTCAAGCTCAAGGAGCTCTCCGAGCCGCGCCGGGGCGAGAAGCTTGATTCTTTGGGGAACGTGCTGTTTTCAGGAGGCCTGACGATCTTCCTGGTGGGGCTGATGCTCGGAGCCCTGATTGGCTGGGCGCCCCTCTACCTTGGCGTTATGGCCATAGGCGTCGCCATGGTGGGGAGCTTCGTGTTCGTCGAAACGAGGGTGAAGTATCCCCTGATGGACCTGTCTCTGTTCCGGATCAAAGCCTTCGCCACCGGGATGGCGAGCAACCTGCTCGCATCCATCGCAAGGGGGGGCGTTTCCCTCGTCCTGGTCTTCTACTTCCAAGGGGTGCTGCTCCTGGACGCATTCACGGCCGGGCTCTGGCTCATCCCATTCTCAGTCGCTTTCGTGACGTTCGGACCCCTGAGCGGCTACCTCTCTGACAAGGTCGGGTCCAGGGGGTTGGCCACCGCAGGCCTGCTCGTAACCTCGCTGGCGCTGTTCTGGTTCGGGATTTTCCCGCTCGGCACCTCGTCGGACTACCTTGAGCTGCTAGTGCCAATGGTCCTCGCCGGCGCAGGCGGCGGCTTGTTCGTCGCGCCGAACGTGGCCTCGATAATGAACGCGACCCCTGCGCCGAGGAGGGGGATAGCCTCGGGGATGAACTCGACCATCGTGAACGCAGGGTTCCTGCTTAGCCTGGGGCTAG
>JAFMAW010000053.1 GCA_029784795.1 Nitrososphaerota archaeon
CCGGCCGGACCACGAATAGCTCGCCGACCGCAAGCTGGCCGACCGGCACCCGGACCTCCCGGCCGTCCCGCGCGAGCCACGACCCCATGTTCTGGCCGACGTCCCTAACCGGACAGTAGTCGACGCCGCTGACGTACGTCGTCCCGCCGAGGACGATGGTCGGAGGGACGGACACGAGCGGCGCGTAGGCCAGGGGCACGAAAAGGTTCGAAGCGGACGGATACGTGACGCCGTCCCCCCGCAGCCAGCCCGAGGTCCCGCCGCCGAACGGCGTCCCCGACGTCGACGCCTCGCACGTGACCGAGGCAAGGTTGCCGCCGTCAACGTACGCGTCGACCTTGTTCAAGAGCCCGGTCGAGGGGTCGCTCCTGGACGCCCTCGAGCAGTACTCGTACTCGAACACCACGACCTTCCCGTTCGGCAGCGCCGAAAGGTTGAGGGGCGTGAAAGACGGAACCGCCGGCACGGAGCCGTTGTTCCTGTTCATCTGCCAGTCGACCCCCGGCACGAAGAAGCTCTCGGGCGTCCCGGACGTGACGCCGCCGCTCGTGAGGTAGCAGTTCCCGGGATAGACGTACTTGGCGGACTGGTTCAAGGAGGCCGTCGTCCCCGAGACGGTCAGCGTCTCCGTCGACCTCGCGGCCGCCCCGAACACCGAGACGCGCGACACGTACTGGCTCGCCGCGCACAGCGCCCGGTACTGGTCGGCCGTCCCGGCGACGCTGCGGAACGAGTCCCTCTTGTAGCGCGCCCTGAAGTCGTTGTCAGTTTCCGGGTCGGACCCTCCCGTGAAGGCGAGGCGGTTCGTCACGGACGTCACCCCCCCGACGGAGGGGTTCATGTACTGGACCTTGCCCGCCGCCACGTTCCCGGCCTGGCCGACGACCATCGCCACCGCCGGCGCGTCCACGCTCATCGTCCCGGCCTGGAGCACCACCTGCGACGCGGTCTGGAAGTACTGCGGCAGCGTCCCGCTCGAGCCCTGCATGTAGACCTGCGTGCCCTTGGGGATGATGTAGTCCTGGTCCGCCGGCGTGGTCCTCGAGAACGTCGCCGCGCCGGACGCGTAAGTCCCGGGCTGCCGCCTGAACCCGAATCGCTCCAGGAAGGCGTCCAGCTCCGACCCCGACTTCGCGTCGATGTCGTAGCTGTAGCTCTGAACGTAGTTCTGAACATCCCCCTCCGCCTGGACCTCCGCGCTCGCGTCCATCAGCTTCCTGACCAGCGTGCCGACCTCCGAGCTGACGGCCTTGTCCTGGGCGAACAGCGCCTGCCTCATCCGCAAAGAGATTTCCTGCGGCGTTCTAATCGCCATGATCCCCTACCTTCCTCCCTGCGCGCGGTAAAAGTTTATGGACTGCCCGACGACCACCTCGGCGCCGGACCACGTGGTCGCCCTGACGGCCAGCCGCAGGACCGACCCGGCGGGCTCCGCGTCGACGGCGACGTCCTTGACGATCTCCTCCAGGGAGAGGGGCATCGCGACCGGCGGCGCGTATGACGTCATGTACGACCACTTCTCCCGCGCGATCTTCTGCGCCTGCGTCGCCTGGTAGAGGTTCATGACCCGCATGGCCTCCCCCCTGGCGACCATCGCCGCCACCTTGCTGGAGGGGCCGCCAATCGCGTCGGCGAGCGACGTGCCGAACCCGGGATTGAACCTGTCGGTCCCCAGGGGCTCGGACAGCCACAGCCTGACGTCCTGCGCCAACTTGTCCGCCCCGTCAACGGTCGCGGCGGTCCCGCCGGCGAGGGCGATGTCGCCGTTCTCTATCTTGAAGTCGTAGCTCATGCCCGCTCCACGAACCTTCCGGCAACGCGGTCATACCGGGCCTCCCCGGAAGTCACGAAGCCGATGTCGTCCGCGCCGACGCCGACCAGGTCGCTGCCGGGTTCCACCCCCGGCGCTCCTCCCGAAGCGTCGTTCACGCTGAAGCGGCCAGTGATGTTCCCGTCCGCGTCCACTATCACGTACATCATGTCATCAGTCCTCCAAACTGCCTCGCGCTGAGGAAGGCGCCCCCCATGCCCAGCGTCACGCCGTTGCCGTACGTCTGCAGGTATTCCGGCACGAGCTGCCAGACGCCCGCCTCCGGCAAGTCCATCACGAATGAGAACGCGATTATGCTTCCATTGGAATCGGCCGAGTTCTGATGCGCCGGCGAGTACAGCGTCGTCCCCGTCGTCGAGTTGTACAGCTTGATCCTCGTCTTGTACAGGACGGATATGGAGGTGCTGTTCGCCACGCCGGTGGACCACGACACGTCGACGGCGCACGGGCTCTGCACGTTCAGGACCATGTACTCGCTCCCGAGGCGGTCATACCACGTGTTCTGGTTCGAAAGCGGCGTCCAGCCTGTCGACCACGATATGTCGCCGTAGACCAGGTCAATCTCCGGATTCGACAGGACGTAGGACCTCAAGTCCGCCTGCCTTATCCTGATCTTGTCAAAGGCGGAGGCCGACCCCGTATTGACGAGGCACCTGACCTTAATGAAGCAAGTGCCCGCCGGAACCACGAACCTGCTCGCGAACCAGCCGTTTTTGGCCGAGGTGAATCCATTGAAGCTCAGCGAGTAGTTGGCGGCCGAGCTCAGCTGGTTCTTCGCGGCGTCGTAGAAAAACATCCTGTACGTGGCCAGGGCCGACGCGCCCAGCGTCCCGACAAACTCCAAGTATGCCTTGAAACTCAGATTCTTCGTGTTCGAGCTCACGCGGAGGTAGTCCGACAAGATGCAGCCGGAATAGCCGGCCGTCTCCTGCGACACCTCGAACCAGTTCTCCCCGAGCGCGTACGCCCCCGTGGCGAAGTCCCCCTCCTCGACGACGGGCGCCCCGCTCGTCACGACGGACACGGCGCCGTTCGCCCCCGCGGTCTGCTGGGAGTCCCACGCGCAGATGTCGCTCGCGGCCCCCGACGCGATCCTCATGTTCCTGAAGTCGGCGTTCGGCAGGCCCGAGAGGGACATCGTCCCCCACGGCCCCGTCATGTTACCACCGGAGATCACCGCGTTGCCCCACTGGTCCTGCACCTCGATCGCGCCGCCGATCACCTTCAGCAGCTTCTGCGCGGCGTCCTCGGCGTCGATAATGACCATCTTCGTGCCGTCCGCCGACACGGCCCTGATCCCCTTCTGGTCCAGGGAAATCTTGTTGCCCTGCAGGTATATCGGCCTGCCGTCCGCGTCGACCTCCGCCGGATACCATCCCAGCAGGGACGCCGAGTCGTTCAGCATCGCCCTGTCCAGCCATATCGGCGCAGAGGGGACGTAGACGCCGAAGAACGAGAAGGCCCCCTCGAAGCCGGCCCTCCCCGCCGGCATGGCTGGCAGCCCGAACTCCGTCCCGTTCACGACGGCCTTCGCCACGGAGCCAGGAGACTGCTCCGCGACGACCCCGCCGACCATCCGGAACACCCTGCCCGAGGGCTCCAGCCACCACTTGTCGCCGTCGTCCTGCCAGCCGAAATAGATCCTCCAGTCGCCCGACGCCTGCGCCCTGATCCCCCAGTTCACCCAGGACGGCTGCGTCAGCCAGCCCGCGCCGTTCGGCGCCCACTGACCGGGGTCCGTCAAGCCCCCGAGCCACTGCGCGGCGTAGCCCTGGTCGAACCTCACGCAGAACCTGAACGACGCCGCTCCCGAGGGCGGCTCCTCCGCGGCTCCGGCGACCCTCGCGAAGCCCGAGGCGTTCGCCTGCGCATTGAAGGGCTGCCCCTCCGACACCACGGCCCCGTACGCGTCGAGCCATTCGACCCACGCCTGCGTCGCCAGGTCGGCGAGCCCGTCGGGATAGAACGAGCCCGAGAAGTACGCCGAAGGCGTGTGCGCCTGCCCGTTGTCCAGAGGCGCCGCCATGCTCTTGACCACCACCGCCTCACCCGGAGACGGCACGACGCACTTGAGCGAGTCGTGCGTCAGCCCCACGCCGTAGGAGCCGTCCAGCGAGACCGCGGCGGGGTCGCCCTGCGTGACGGACCAGTACACATTGGCCGAGTCCGCCTGCGACGAGCCGACGTAGCCAGAGGTGGCGGAAGGCGACTGGACCAGCCCCCAGAAGTCGCTCCTCCTCACGAGGTTCGGCCTGCCGATGGCGTCCTTCGAGACGGTGTCCACCAGGTTGCTGCCGTCGTAGACCACCCCGCCCGGAGCGTCGAGCACTATCCTCTGCCCCGTGATGATGGTGTCGCCGGGAAGGTCGGAGGACACGTCCCTGCGCTCAAGGTCGAAGTTCCTGGCCTTCAATATCCAGCGGCCGTTCCTGCTCTCCGCAATCCAGATCTCGCCCAGCCTGGGGACGTTGACGGTCCCGCCGACGGCGAGCCCGATGTCCGCGTACAGGACGCCGCCCGTGGCGTCTTGAAGCTGCGCCTCGCCCGAACCCGTGGGGCCGCCCTGCGGGTCGACGGCGACCACCTTTCCCGACCTCGTCGCTATCGGAGCCTGGGGAATCAACTCACGGCCCCGCCGGACTGAGGTCCTGGGCCAGGGGCATGCCCGCGTTCTGCCTGCCGCCCGCCGACTGCGGCGTCGTCAGGGTCAGGAACGTCTGGTATCCCGACTCGTTGTCCCAGACGTGCTTCACCCTCTCGACGAAGCAGATCAGGTCGTGCCCCTCGAAGCCGACCCTCCCCCCGGGGAACACCTCCGGCAGGAAGGAGAACTTGCCCGTCGTCTGCCACATCTTCGACCAGTACATCATGAACTGGTGCAGCGCGTAGAAGTATTCGAGTATGTGGCTCCCGAGGTAGCGCAGCGGCCCCTCCTTCACTGGGCGCGCGCCGAACCGCTTCAGGATCGTCCCCGCGTCCTTCAGCAGCTTGTACGCCGGGTCGTCCGGATCGTGGGCGATGAGCGCGTCCATCACGCCCTGCTGCTCCACGGAGACTATGCCCGCGGAGTCCATCCACGCAGTCAGCTGGTCGAAGGGGGTGTCCGCGAACCCCTGCAGCACGTCGCCCGCCGCGAACACGTGCGTGGCCATGCCGGCGTCGGCCCACTCGATGTTCAGGTCCTGCACCTCTATGTCCCTGATCGTGAAGAACGGCGACTGCTTGACTATCCCGAAATAGTCCGGGAAGAACGCGAGGAACCTCCCGTCGGGCGTCTCCATGTAGGAGCGCAGCGAGCTCTTGCAGAGCGTCCTCACCGTGTCGATGAGCGGCTCGTCGGCGATCAGGGCGTGGTCGCCCAGGAATATCATCGACGGGTCCAGCACCTTCGGCAGGAAGTAGTCCACGTTGAACGCCGCGACGTACGGATTGTCCGCGCCGCCCGCCGCGCCCGTCGCCACCGTCCCGGGCGTCACGCCGTTCGGCAGGCCCGTGTAGGCGAAGTCAGGGCGGTCCTTGATAGCGAAGATCCTGACCGGGTGGGCCGTGTCGACATAGCTCGGATTGTTCCAGGCGGCCGGGCTTCCCGGCGCCTCCACGGCCTGCCCGCCCCCTATCGAGATCGCCATGTGGCTGTCGTCGCCGTAGATGAGCACGTAGCCCGCCGGCGGCTCCGGATTCGACGCCGTCGGCGAGACGTCCTTGCAGAGCGCGTGCCAGCCCTGAACGTCCCTGCTCGGGTTCGGCTCGTTGAACGCCAGCGCCCAGGCCCTGTCGGCGAGGCCGGAGCAGTCGACCGGGCCGACGCCGGTCCCCTCGTGGCCGGCCCCCCACTGATACGCCTGCCCGACGAACTTCATCGCGGCCTCCGCGAACTTCTGCCCGTCGTACTGGTTGTTCAGCCCGTGGCCCGCCGGGTCCTGCCGCACGCCGCTGCTGTCGAAGGACCCTCCGAGGTCGGCCTCCTTCGCCAGGAGCTTGCCGGCGGTGATCGGGCTCCAGCACGCCGCTATCATCGCGGCCTCGTCGCCCCCGTACTTCGGAAGCTCGACCGAGAAGGCGTATGCTGCGACCTGTATGGAAAGCTCCGGATCGGTCAAGGCGTCGGCCCCCGACTTGCCCTTCAAATCTATGTGGCCCTGCTGGGCGTACCCCTGCATCGTCGGCCAGATGAACTGCATCAGGCCCATGGACGGCGTCCCGGCCTGCGCGTTGGAGTCCCAGTCGTTACTGGATCCGGGGTTCCCGCCCGACTCGATGTCCATGACCGCCGCGATCAGGAGGGCACTCACGCCGTACTGCTGCGCGTACTTGTTTATCAGGTCGCCCCACTGCGCCACGCCGCCCTTCGGGTCCCAGCGACGGTAGCCGCCGCTGCCTCCGCTGCCGGCCCCCAGGAACCTCTTCAGGAGGTCGACCGCGTTCCGCGCGAACGCGATTCTGCTGTTCTCCTCGTGCTGCCATTC
>JAFMAW010000054.1 GCA_029784795.1 Nitrososphaerota archaeon
TCGCCGACGATGCGCACGCCGAGTCCCGGACCCGGGAACGGCTGGCGCCAGACGATGCCCTCGGGCAGGCCGAGCTCCTCACCGACGTGGCGGACCTCGTCCTTGAAGAGCTTGCGCAGGGGCTCGATGAGGGTGAAGGAGAGGTCGGCGGGCAGTCCGCCGACGTTGTGGTGGCTCTTGATGGTGGCGGCGTGCCCGGAACCGGACTCGATGACGTCGGGGTACAGCGTCCCCTGGACGAGGAACTGCGGCCCGTCGCCGCCCCTGCCGAGGTCGCGCGCGACGGCCTCGAACTCGCGGATGAAGAGCTCGCCGATGATCTTGCGCTTTCGCTCCGGATCGGTGATGCCGGCCAGCCTGGTGAGGAAGCGCTCCTCGGCCTGGACATGGATGAGCGGCACATGGAAGTGGTTTTCGAAAGCGTCGATCACCTGCTCGGCTTCGTTCTTCCGCAGCAGTCCGTGGTCGACGAATACGCACACCAGCTGATCGCCGATGGCCCGATGCAGCAGGGCCGCGACTACCGAGGAGTCGACCCCGCCGGACAGGCCGAGGATGACTTCCTCGTCGCCGACCTGCTCGCGGATGCGCTCCTCTCCTTCCAGAGGGAGCACGGCTGGGACTTCATGAAGGTGAACCCCCGTGCCTCCTACCACGTGGAAGATTGGGGCAACACCGACCTGTACGGTGACGATCCGAACACCGGCCCCACCCTGGCGAGCACGTCGTTCATTCCAGGCAAGACTGGGCGAAGATCGGCGTGCTCGACGTCTGGTACCGCAACTTCCATGGCTTCACCAGCCGCTATCCCAGCGTCAAGCGTTTTGTGCGGCAACGGCGCGGCATGCAGACTCCGCCCGCTCGCGTGGTGATCGAGACCGCCCCCGGAGAAGAGGCCCAGGTTGCGCGAGGGGGGCGGCTGCGGCGAAGCCTCCAGCTTGGCCTCGCCTTGCAGCCTCAGCAGGGATGCGATTTGGGCGGCCAGCTGCGCCGAGTGGACCAGCCCCTCCCACTCGAAGCTCCAGTCCCGGCGATAGGGGTGGGACGCGAGGTAGAGGCGGACGGCGGCGGGAGGAACCCGGGCCAGCGCCTCTTCCACCACCACGAGGTAGGGGGTTCTCCTCTCCGTGAGCGTCTTGTAGAGCTCCCCCATGAACCTGGCGACCTTCTCCTTCGCGTCAGGGATGTCGGAGACATCGAGGATGAGCGGCGAGATGTCCGGGGCCTGCCTCGCCAGGTCCTCCAGGTCGAGCCCCTCCCATGAGAGGTCGCACCCGCTTTCCTCCCCGACCCAGATGGCTTCGAACTTCTCCTTCAGCCCCGTGTGCTCCCCTTCGGTGTCGACCACCGCGAACGGGACGCCGTTCCTGCAGAGCTCCTCGCAGATCACGCCGACGGCGTAGCTCTTCCCGCTCCCGCTGCTCCCCAGGACGCAGGTCCGGCCGGTGGCCACGACGTTGGCGTCGACCGAGAACGCGCCGTCGGCCTTGGTCCCGATGTCCAGCAGCGCCTGCCCGCCATCCGACTCAGACAAGTCTTCCCCTGGGGCCCCCCTCCCCGCGCGTAAAATTGTTGCCGGATGAGGGACGCCCCGGCCGTAAACGCTTTTATTGCAAACAGCCCCCAGAGTCTCATGTCTCCTTACGCGCCGTCCCACCGGAGCTGAGCGCATGGTTGACTACCTTCAAGACACCTACGCACCGAACGGGGTCTGTTTCGGGTGCGGCCCCAAGAACGAGCTTGGACTCAGGCTGAAGAGCGCCCCCTCCGGGGAGTCAGTGGTCGCGGACTGGACCCCCAGAAAGGAGCACACGGCCTTCGAGGGCTACGGCAGCGGCGGGATCATCTCAGTGCTCATGGACTGCCACGGCAACTGGGCTGCCGCCTACGCTTTGATGAAAGCCAGGATGCTTCCAGCCCCGCCTGGGACCGTGACGGCCGAGTACACCGTGAGGTTCCTAAAGCCCAGCCCCATAGACAAGCCCTGGCACCTTGCCGCCCGGGCGACAAAGGTCGAGGGGGACAGAGCCTACGTCTCCGGGGAGCTGGAGGTCGGCGGCGCGGTCACCGCCACCATGACGGGTCTCTTCGTCGCTGTCAGGGAGGGGCACCCGGCCTTCGGCCGCTGGCGCTAGGGGGTGCCCGGGGTGGCGGTCGTGCCGGGGTCGTCGGGGCCGATCAGGGAGCTGGGCGCGGCCTACAGGTCGGGGGGAGCCCTGCCCACGACGGTGGTCCGCGAGTGCCTGAAGTCCATCGAGGCCTCCAACGGGAGGCTGAACTGCTTCATAACAGTCCTGGGGGACTCCGCCCTGAGGGCAGCCGGCGAGTCAGACCGCCGCTTCAGGGAAGGCAGGCCCCTCGGCCCCCTCGACGGCATCCCGGTCGCGGTCAAGGACATCATATACATCGAGGGGGTGAGGTGCACGGCAGGCTCCAGGATACTCTCCGGGAACGTGGCCCAGTACGACGCACCGGTGGTGAGGAAGCTGAAGGCCGCCGGGGCGGTCATCGTCGGGACCACCAACCTCCATGAGTTCGCGGCCGGGACGACGAGCGTCAACCCGCACTACGGCCCGGTGCGGAACCCGTGGGACCAGGCGAAGATAGCAGGGGGCTCGAGCGGTGGCTCCGCGGCCGCCGTGGCAGCCGGGCTCGCCGCGGCAGCTCTGGGGACAGACACCGCCGGGTCAGTCCGCATCCCCGCGGCGCTCTGCGGGGTGCTGGGGGTCAAGCCCACCTACGGCAGGGTGAGCAGGCTGGGGGTGGTCCCCCTCTCGAGCTCCCTGGATACGGTCGGGGTCCTCGCGCGGTCGGCCTGGGATGCGTCTGCCATACTGCAGGCTGTAGCCGGCGGGGACCAGGGGGACATGACCACTGCGAGCGAGGCTGTGCCTGACTACCTCGCCTCCCTCGCCCTCCCCTACGCGCCTGCCAGGGTCGGGGTGGTCAAGGAGTACTTCTTCGAGGCCCTGGACCCGGCGATCGAGGAGAACGTGGAGGCCTTTCTCTTGAGGCTCCGTCAGATGGGGTGTCAGGTGTCAGAGGCGAGCCTCGACGGCATAGGCGAGGTGTACGAAAGGTGGGTGCCCATAAGGCGCGCCGAAGCCACCGCGTTCCACCTCCGCTGGCTGCAGCAGACCCCCGAGCTCTACGGGGACGACGTCAGAAGGCTCCTCGAGCAGGGGAAGGACGTCCAAGCCGTAGACTACGTCAGCGCGGTCAACGCCCGCCCCGCCTACATGGAGAGGTTCGCCGCCTCCATGAAGGACTTCGACGTCCTCGCCCTCCCGTGCACTGCGATCCCCGCCCCGGACATTGGGCGGTCCAACGTCCACTTGAAGGGGAAGGAGGTGCCGGTCTACTCGGCGCTGAACAGGCTCACGCTTCCTTTCAACTACGTCGGGTTCCCAGCTGTCTCAGTCCCCTCGGGGCTGGCCGAAGGGACCCCGCTGGGGGTGCAGCTGGTCGGGAAGCTCTTCGACGAGGCAACGCTGTTCCGTCTCGTGAGCGCCTACGAGGGGAGGTACGGCCCATACCCCAGGGCGCCAGGCTGCGCTCTCGCCGCACCGCCTGGTTAAATAGCGTGGTCGCATGTTAGAATGAGGGTTTTCCATGAAGTCAACCTGGGGGATCGGCGCGCTGGTCGCCATCCTGCTTTCTATCGCCGCCGGGCTGCTGAAGCTGGTCGACCTTCGGGGGACCGTCTCCGTCATCCTGCTCCTGGTCGGGCTCTGGACCTTCGTCACCGCCTTCGCCTTCGTCGGCAGGGAGGACAGGGCATTCTACGCGGGCTGGGGGGTAGTCATCGCCGGGCTCTCACTGACGTACCTGGTCCCCCTGACCGAGGCGCTCGGCTTGATTCTCATCGCCGTCGCCGTCCTCATCGTCGTGACCGCCTACTTCGGCAGGACCCCCAAGGTGCTGACGGCCGCGGCCAACCCGGCGTCCCCGCCAGGGGATTCGCCTGCAGTCGAATTCACCTGACAGACTCAAAGTCGTCCATCAGGACCTCGCCCCCCAGGACGACCCATCTCGCCCTGCCGGGGAACTCCCTCCCCTCGTAGGGGGACCAGCCACATCGGCTCCTGACGTCGTCCCCTCTCGCGACCTCCGGGGCATGCAGGTCGATCACGGTGAAGTCCCCCCTCTTCCCCAGCGCGACCTCGCCCCTGTCCGTCAGGCCTAGGTACTTCGCAGGGTTGAAGGAAGCGACCCTGGCGACGATCGCCGGGTCCACCCTCTGGCTCAACATCAGCCAGGAGACCACATGAGAGTAGTCGTCGAGCCCCGGGACCCCAGCCAGCCCGAACTCCTCTTTCTCCTCCGGCAGGTGCGGGGCGTGGTCCGTGACCAGGAACGACACCCTGCCCAGTCGCAAGCCTTGGACCAGCGCCTCCCTGTCCTCTTCCGCCCTGAGGGGAGGGTTGGTCCTGAGGAGGGGATTGTCGAGCATGGCCCTCCGCGAGAAGTATGCGTGGTGAAGGGTGGCTTCGCAGCGCAGACGCAGCCCTTCCCTCCTCGCGCCCTCCACCAGCGACAGAGTCTCGCCCAGGGACGCGTGGCAGACGTTGGCGCTGAGTCCCTTCTCTCCCTCGAGGGCACGCACCACCCTGGCGACGGCCTCCGTCTCAGAACTCGGTGGCCTCATGTCGCAGTAGGCGTCGGGCCGCGACACCCCCGAGAGCTTCTCCGCCGCCCCGTCGATGACGTCCTGGTCTTCGCAGTGGATGCTCAGCGGCTTCCCGGTCCCGGCGACCAGCCTGAACACCCGCGGCAGCTCTTCAGCCGGGAACGACCTCGCGCCCGTGGTCTCCGACATGTACAGCTTGTAGCCGGCGACGTCCGGGGACAGCTTGACGAGGCTCTCGGTGCTCCCCCTCGCGATCCCGCCATAGAACTTGACCTCCACCAGGGCCCTGGCCGCTGCCAGCCTCGACTTCTCCTCCAGGGCCTCCGGGGTCGTGGTGGGGGTAGGGTTGTTCGGCATGTCCGCCACTGTGGTCACCCCGCCATGTATTGCCGCCATGGTCCCGGTCCGAAAGCCCTCCTTGCGCTCCCATCCAGGCTCGCGCAGGTGGACGTGGGCGTCGACGAATCCTGGGAAGACGAGGCACCCATCGGCCCTTATCCTTCTGGCCCCACGGAGCCCGTGGCCTATCTCCCTGATGACCCCGTCAGTCACCCCCACCTCGGCGTCTTCGGGGCCCTCGGGAGTCACGACCCTCCCGTCGAGGACCAGGTCGTGCTCCATCTGCGCCTATGTCCTCACGTGGTCGGGGACCTTGTCGAAGTCGAAGAGCGCGTCGCAGTACTGGCACTGGAGCATCCTCTCCTTCTTGAGGGTGGCGAACCTGGTGGTGACAGGTTCCCTCTCCGTGTTCGAGATGCAGTTGAGCTCGGGGCAACGAAGGCGCCCTTCGATAGCGTCCGGCACCCGTGGCGTGTACT
The DNA here is from genome assembly GCA_029784795.1 of Nitrososphaerota archaeon. Next base: position 5,449 of record JAFMAW010000054.1, read on the forward strand.
TCGAGACCTTCCCTTCGTCGATGTAGTTGACCGTGATCCCGGGGAAGACCAGGCTGAGTATGTCGGCGTCGCTCTCGTCCACGTGCCACCGGTCGATCTTGATGATGTCCTTCCTGCCGAGCCTCTTGCTCGTCACGTTCTGCAGAATCACGACCGAGACGTGTGCCTGCATCTTCTCCAGCCTGTCCAGCCGCAGAACCCTGGAGACCGTGTCCGCCCGCCAGTCCGGGATGTGGTCTATGACCGTCCCCTCCTCGATCCTGCTCACGAGCATCCTCTCGCTCTCTGTCTGGGCCGTCTACCTTGCGCCTCCGAGTATGAGGTTCAGCAGCGCCATCCTCAGGGGGAGCCCACCTGCGGCCTGGACGAAGTACTGGGCGTAGTTGGTCTCGTCTATGTCCGTCGAGAGCTCGTCCACCCTGGGGAGGGGGTGCAGGACCTTCAGGGAGGGCTTTGCGTCCCTGAGCGCCTCGAGGTTGACCTCGTACATCCCTTTGACCTTCTCGTATTCGGTCGGGTCTGGGATCCGTTCCTTCTGGATCCTGGTCACGTAGAGCACGTCCAAGCTCCCGGCGACGTCCTTGAATGCCCCCGCCGTCCTGGGGGTAACCCCCCGCTGCGTCAGGAAGTGAGACACCTC
>JAFMAW010000055.1 GCA_029784795.1 Nitrososphaerota archaeon
GAGGCCCTGGTGGAGACGGCGTCTGCCGGGACGATGACCTTCATCTTCGGCACCGCCCGCATTATCGCTATGTCTTCGACCTGCTGGTGGGACGCCCCGTCGGGCCCCACGGAGATCCCTCCGTGCGAGCAGACGATCTTTACGTTGAGGTTCGGGTACGCGATGTTGTTGCGTATCTGGTCCACCGACTTGCCCGGGACGAAGATGGCGTAGGTCCCGGCGTAGGCGATCTTCCCGGCCAAGGCCATGCCCGCGGCGATGGAGACGAGGTTCTGCTCGGCGATGCCCACGTTGAAGAAGCGCTCGGGGAACTTCGTGGCGAAGACGCCTGACTTTAGCGAGCTCGTGGTGTCGGCTCCCACGACCACGACGTCCTTGTTTTCGGCGCCGAGCTCAAGCAGCGCGTCCCCGTAGGCGTCCCTCATGGCGGCCACCCTTGAGAGCGTCACTTCCGCCTCCTCGCGCTCTCGGCCCTCTCTCTGAGGACGGCTACGGCCCCCACCGGGTCCTTCTTCCCGTAGACGCCGGCCCCGGCGACCAGGACGTTGCCCCCCCTCCTGACGACCTCCTGGACGTTCTCGGGTTCCACCCCTCCGTCCACCTCGAGGTCCGTCCCGAGGCCATTCTCCTCGATGTACTCCCTCGCCTTCTGGAGCTTCGGGAGGACGGCAGGGTCCAGCTTCTGCCCGCTGAAACCGGGGTTCACTGTCATGACGACCAGGGCCGAGACCTTGTCGAGGCGCTCCAGCGCCCACTTCGGGACCTCCGTCTCCGGTTTGACGGCAAGGCCCACCTCGCGCCCTCTCGCCCGGACGGTCCGCTGAAGGTCGTCGAAGACGCTCCCGTTCATGACCTCGGTGTGGAAGGTGATGATGTCCGACCCGGCGTCAAGGAACTTGTCCACGTAGGCCTGGGGGTTTTCTATCATGAGGTGGGTGTCGAACTTCAGGTCAGTCCTGGACCTCAGCGCCTTCACGGTGCCGGGCCCGAACGTGATGTTGGGGGCGAAGTGGCCGTCTATGACGTCCAAGTGCACCTGGTCCGCGCGCCCCTGGACCGAGATCTCCACGGCCCTCTCTAGGTCCCCGAGGTCCCAGGCGAGTATCGAAGGGGCGATCCGTATCCCGTTCATCTCATCCATTCACCCTAGCTCGCTCAGGACGTCGCGGAGCTTGTCCTTGGCCGGCGGGGTTCCGTGGTAGTGCGGCGACCACTCCATGAACGAGATCCCCTTCCCCTTCACCGTATGGGCGATGATCACCGTCGGCCTGTTCCTGGTGCTGGTCGCCAGGTCGAAGCCGTCCATCAGCTGTGGGAGGTCGTAGCCGTCCACCTCTATCACGTTCCAGTTGAACGCACGCCACTTCGCCGCCAGGGGCTCCAGCGGCATCACCTGCTCCGTCAGCCCGTCCTGCTGGATGCCGTTCCTGTCTATTATCGCGGTGAGGTTGTCGAGGCGGAACTTCGACGCCGCCATGGCGGCCTCCCACACCTGCCCCTCCTGCTGCTCGCCGTCCCCCATGAGGACGTAGGTCCGGTATGACCTCCCGTCGAGCTTGGCCACCAGGGAGGTGCCCACGGCGAGCGAGAGACCGATCCCCTCGGACCCTGCAGGCGCCTCGATTCCGGGGATGCCCATCGAAGGGTGCCCCTGAAGCATCGACCCCATCTTCCTGAGGGTCATCAGCTCCTCGACTGGGAAGTAGCCGGCCTGGGCCAGGATCGAGTAGAGGAGCGGGGCGGCGTGTCCCTTGCTCAGGAAGAACCTGTCCCTGTCGGGCCACTTCGGGTTCTTGGGGTCGTGGTGCATCACCCGGAAGTAGAGCGTGACCAGCAGCTCGACAGCGGACAGGGAGCCCCCCGGGTGCCCGGAGCCGGCCTCCGCCAGCGCCTCGAGTATCAGCTTGCGGGTATTCCTTGCGGTCTCCTTGAGCCTGATGACCTCCTGGGCTGTCTCCACTATCTCCTCACCGGCACCTGCACTATCCTGCTCACGAAGTCCCCCGCGCCGAGTGCCTTCTCTTCGAGGTTGTGCAGCGATAGGGACGCGATCCTTGGGAGCTCGCTCTTCGCCTGCCCCGCTATGTTGCTCAGGACGGCGGCCTGGAAGGGGTTCCCTCCCGATACCACGGCCAGGCTGAAGACCCCGGTCATGGCGTCTCTGACCCCGACCTTGCTGAACAGGTTCTTCTTCCCCCCGATGGGCGGGAACAGCGTGACGTTCTCCTTGTCGAAGAGGGTGACCCCCTGCTCTCCGCGGGTGACCAGTATCGCCTTCGACTCCAGCCGGCTGAGGAGGTTGACCCCCATATTCCTGAGGCTCGTCTCGTTGACCATGGCCATCCCCGTGGCGTGCGCCGCCTCTTCGAGGTTGGATTTCACGTAGGTGACGCCTGAGAAGTCGAGGTAGTGCCGCATCTTCGGCTGCCCCACGACTATCTTCCCGAGCGAGTGCGCCGCTGCCACTATCCCCCCTATCAGGTAGCTGGTCACCGCGCCCCTGTCGTAGTCTGAGATTATCACGCAGTCGACGTCCTTCACCTGGGGCTCGGCCTCGGCGAGGAGCTTCTTCGACAGGACCGCGGGGGCGTCCCTCCTGTCCTCCTTGTCCACCCTTAGGGCGTGGAAGTTGTTGACCAGATACCAGGTCCGTAGCGAGGTCGGCCTGGTGGCGTCGGTCACCACCCCGCCGAAGGAAAGACCGTACTTCGTGAACTCGGACTTTAGCCAGGTCCCGTACTCGTCGGACCCTACGAGTCCCACCAGCCTGACGGACGCGCCCAGGGACGCCAGCTCCCTGGAGAGGTTGGCCGCGCCTCCGGGTAGGACGGTCTGCCCCACGAAGTCCCCCGCGGGGACAGGGGCCTCCCTCGCGAGCTTGCGGGCTGCTATCTCGACGAAGCGGCTGACGAGCAGGTCGCCTATCACCAGGACCTTGCGGCCCTGGAACTGGCGGAGGACAGAGGTCAGCTTCTCTCCGTCGACCGAGTCCAGCGGCAACCTTTTTTCGAAAAATGACTTGCCTCCGCCCCTAGTTAAAGCTTGGGCGGTTTGCTTTCATCCGTCGTCCCCTGTTCTTTCCACTTCTCCGCCAGGAGCTCGCCGATGACCTCGACCGCCCTCCTCAACTCCCTGTCCATGGCCAGGGGGTCGTAGCCCTTGGGGGGCGGGTAGTCAAGGAACCGCTGGTTGGGGTCGGCTCCGAGGAAGTCCTTGCTGGCCTCGTAGATCGTCATCAGGGTGGGCCCGTCTAGCCTCCGGAGCTCCGACTTCCAGGAGTGATGGAACCCTTTGTCGGAGAGGAAGGTCAGCTTCACGTCTCCCTCCGCCTCTTTCTTCACGTCCTCCCAGAAGACCCTGTCGAACTCGTTGGACGACGCCCTCCCAGACTTCAGCTTGGCCTCATAGGAGCTGATGAGCCCTGAGACCCTGTCTGGGCCGATCTCGAAGTGGGCCGCGATCTGGTCCGGGGTGAGGCCGAGCCCCTTCAGGTGGTAGGCCCCCTCTTCCAGGACCTCTTCGCTGATCTCGCCGTCCGACACAGTCAACGGGTCGGCCAGGCCCTGCCCCGCTTTAAGATGCGCGCGGCGAGCAGCCGCGCGTCCAACCTGCCCCACTCAGGCACTCCTCGCGCCCGCTGCCCGCCCGACTAGGCGGGGATCAGGAGCCGGTCCGAATGATGGTTGAGGGCCGTTTGAACCTCGTCCGTGAGGCTTCTCTCAGTAGAAGGCATGGTCTACGGGCCCCAGGAGCTACGGTGGCGCCGGTTGATTCGAAAGACCTGGAATCTTATCCCCGGCCTGGGGCGGGATCAGCCGAGGGTGGGTCTGGAGTCTTTCTCGCTGGCTTGCTCGCCCTGGGGAGCCATCGGAAGGTGCACCTCGACCTTTACGCCCGTCGCCTTGCCAGCATCTACCTCGTGGATATACTTCTGGCCGCGGAGGACGGACGAGACGGCAGCAGCGAGGGAGAGGGCGACGCCTATGTAGAAGGAGAGCGCCAGGGCGTTCATGAACGCGGGGGCAATCGCGTTCGGGAAGAACGTCTGGCCTTCGAGGTTATTGATCACGCTCTGCGGAAGCTGTTGCACGACTGAAGCGAGCTGGGGGGCGGCAAGGATTGCACCCATCGGGTTGTATCCCAGGAAGGCCGCGAAAAGAGCCCCCGTGGGCGATATGTTGGCAAATGCAGGGGCGAGGTTAGAGGCGCCCGCGGTCTGGAGCGCACTCGCAAGCGCGCCTGGGAGATTGTTCGCGAGGCCTCCGATCACTATCGTGAAGAAGAGTGCGAGGCTCAGCGTCTGCCCGGTGTTCTGCAGGGTCGCCCTCATTCCCGACGCGACCCCCCTGTGCTCTTGAGGGACGGAGTTCATGATCGACGCGGTGTTCGGCGCGGCGAACATCCCGCTCCCTAATCCCATCACGAAGAGGATCCCTCCGAAGACCGGGTACGAGAAATTGTAAGGCAGTTGGGCCAACGCAAGGAAGGAGCCCGCCGAGATGACCATCCCGAGGGTGGAGAAGCCCCTGGCGCCATATCTGTCGGAGAGATAGCCGCTCAGCGGTCCCATGACTACGAATCCGGCCATCATCGGAATCATGAATATCCCAGACCAGAAGGGGGTGGACGAGTAAGAGTACCCGTGGAGGGGGAGCCAGATCCCTTGCAGGAGTATAATCAGCAAGATCATGACGCCGCCGCGCCCTATGGAGCCAAGCATCCCCGCGAAGTTGGCGGCGGCAAACATCCTGTTCTTGAAGAACCCCAGCCGGAACATCGGGTCTTGCACTCTAGCTTCGACGAAGGGGAAGGCGACGAGCAAGGCTGCGCCCGCAACCAGTCCTGCTATCACCCAAGGATTGCTCCAGCCCATGAGCTGGTTCCCATAGGGGATGAGGCCGTAGGTCACGGCGATTAACAGCACGGTCAGGCCCACGCCGAAGGTCGCGTTCCCCAAGATGTCCAGCCTCTGGTTCTTCCTTATGGTGGCGAGCTCCTTGAGCTTCAGATACGACCAGGCCGTCCCGAACACGCCCACCGGCACGCTGACGAGGAAGACGAAGCGCCAGTCAATCGCCGCGAGTATCCCCCCAAGCACGAGTCCTAGCAGCGACCCTGCCAGGGCTGCCACCTGGTTGATGCCCAGAGCCTTGCCCCTTTCGCGGTATGGGAAGGCGTCCGTCAGGATGGCGGCGCTGTTCGCGAAGAGGAAGGCCCCCCCTACCCCCTGCAGTATCCTGAAGAAAATCAGCTCGAGGGCGCCGGCGTCGTGGATGTTCGGCGTGAGGAAGAGGAGGACCGAACCTACTGTGAAGATTGCGAAGCCCAAGTTGTAGAGCCTCACCCTCCCGTACATGTCGGAGAGGCGTCCGAACGTGACCAGCATTGTCGCCGTGACCACGCTGTACCCGAAGAGGATCCAGAGGAGGTACTGGAAAGAGGTCAGCGGGTCAATCTGTATCCCCCTGAAAATGGCTGGGAGGGAAATGAGGGTTATGGTGCCGTTGATGGAGGCCATGAGCACACCGACCGTTGTGTTGGAGAGTGCGACCCACTTGTACTCGACCGTTCGGCGTTCACCTGCCCTCTTTCTACGGGGCCGAACTGTCGCCCGACCGCCGTCCCCCCTGCAGCGCCTGACGGAAGAAGCGGAGGGTCAGCTCCCAGGCGTCCTTGGCCGCTGCCTCTCTGTATGTTGCCTTGTTGCTGTCGTTGAAGAACGCATGCGGCGCGCCCGGATACATCTTCATTTCGAAGTCCTTCTTGTATTGCACCATTGCGGCCACCAGCCTGTCGAGGCTCGAGTTGACTCTCGCGTCCTCCCCTCCGTAGAGGCCGAGGACCGGGGACTCGATTCTGCTTACCAAGTCCAGGGGGGACGGGTTTTCCCCGTAGAAGATGACGCAGGCCGCGGTCTTCGTGTGGCACGCCACGTTTAGCGGCACCCCTCCACCGAAGC
>JAFMAW010000056.1 GCA_029784795.1 Nitrososphaerota archaeon
CAGGGGGATACCGCGCAGCTGAGAAGTGAAGCGAGTCCAAAAGTTCTCAGCGAAACGAAAGACAGGTAAACTAGGCGCGAAAGCGCGCTACGTCGCGGGCTGGTCCGTCGGCCCGGTTTCCTGGCCCTTGCGGTTCTGCTTCCGCAGGGCCAATGTCCTGGACACCAGGCTACCGCCGAAGTAGAGGGCGGACAGCGTCAGCGCGGTCGTGGTCTCGATGATGCCCCCCGTCGCCCCCGGGGAAATGAACAGGGCGAGGACGAAAGAACCCACGATGGCGTACCTCCAGTTCTTCAGCCAGGTCTCATAGGAAACCAGTCCCACATAGCTGATGGCAACCATGATTATCGGAATCTCAAAGGACAGCCCGAGAGCCACGATGTACGCGATGACAGTGGAAACGAACGTCCCGACGCCCAGCGTCGGTTCGACCCCGGTGGATAGCGTGAAGGCGTAGAGGAATTTGAAAATGACAGGCAAGATGATCTTGTAGGCGAACAGGCCACCGGCCGCAAAGAGGCCGGTCGCAGGAATCAGAATCAACTTCAGGATTCTCTTCTCCCTGGACTTCAGCGCCGGCCCGATGAAAGACGCCGTCTCGTAGATCCAGACTGGCGACGAGAAGATCGCAGCTAGCGCCATCGACGTGTAGATGATTGCGACGAAGGTGTCGAAGGCGCTCAGGTTGATCAGCAGCATATGCGGGGGGAGGAGCTGCGACTTCGCGAAGTTGAAGAACTCTGTAGTGAAGCTCTGGAACAGGTCTGGAACTGGGTAGAAGACCGTGATCGGTCCCAGTTTCACCCAAACCGGCTTGAAGATGAAGAAGAGAATGAAGAGCACGAAGAAGGAGGCCAGCGATACAAGGAACCTGCGGACCAGTTCCGCTATGTGTTCAAGGAATGGTAGTTCCTTCCGGGCTGATTCGGGATTCCCAATGGACAACCTCATCCGCTACGACGACACCGGGAGATGGCCCTTAAGATAGTTCTCTAAAGGCTGTCTGCGCCGCTATACCCCGGTCTTTTCTTTGAGTTCTTTCAGCTCGTCCTCGAGCTGGGTGATGCGCCTGCGGGCGTATTCTCTGTCTTCGTTAACCGGTTGATGCGCCTGCGGGACCGCGTCCTTTACGGACTGCTGAGACATGCCCTTGGCGGTGGGTGTAGCTTCGAACGAAGACCGGATGTCTGCGACTTCCTTCTCTATTTCCACCTGGCCCTTCTTGAATTCACCCATGGCCTTGCCCATAGAGCGGGCCAGCTCAGGTATCTTCTTCGCACCACCGAATAGTACGATGACTACGACGGCAAGAATTCCCCAGTCGGTTATGCTTCCAATCAAGCACTTCTCGGACACAAGGAAGAAGCCGCTCCTATTTAACCGTCGCGGGTGCGTCTCAGGCTCCCCGCCCTCCTGTTGGTCCCGGCCCCTGACTTGACGGCTTTCGCCACCATGACCTCGGTTGCCTTTACTACAGCCTTCACTTCGTCCCCCTCGCCTAGCCCAAGATCCTCGACCGCATCCCTGGAGATTATCGATGTGAGGTGGACTGGCGAGACCGACGACATCCTCACAAGGCAGGTTATCTCCCCGCGCTCGATCTTTGTTATCTTCACATCGAATGCGTTCCTGGCGCTGAGCTTGTAGCGCACGTTCCCCGCAGCCTCCCTGTCGTCCAGGGCGTACGACAGGTAGTCCCTGACCCTCCGGAACTCGCTGAGGAGCGCCTGCCCGTCCTTCGTCAGCTTCGAACTCCCCCCTTCCGGGCCGCCGGTGGTGGACGCCAGTATCTTCTTCCCGGACCTCGCTTCGATCCGTCTTATCCTGTCCCAGGCGTTCCTGTAGGAGACCTCGACTTCGCGAGCCGCTTCCGTCAATGAGTTCCTCTCGGCGATGACCTGAAGGAGCATTGCATCGACCTCGTCCAGGACGGTCTCCTTGTCGCTCTGAAGGGAGAGGTGCGGAACCGGCTCCACCTCCGCGCTGCGCGTCACGGAACGGTCAGTGCTGCTACTTCTCTTAAGTCTTGGCTTCGAAATATATTTATACCGTTATGCAATGCCTTGCATATCAGCTTGTCCAAGGTCGAGGCGAAGCGCCGTCCTATCATCGTGGTCGCTCTGCTGGTGATAGCGGTCGTCGTCGTGGGGGCGGCAGCCTACGTCTACTTCGAGAGCCCGAAGAGCGGGTCCCCATTGTTATCCTACTCGGCAGACGCCTACTCCGAGGAGACCACGGGACTCTTGAATTCGTTCTCGCAGAGCACCGGCATCGCCGTGGCGCCGGTGAAGTCCGGAGGCTCGTTCTCCGATGCCAGCCAGATAGCGGCCGGGGCCCCCGCCGACATCTTCGTCTCCGTCGCTCTCTCAGCCACGGGGCCGGGGTATCTCAAGAGCGAGTCGCCAGGTTGGGCCGTGGGCTTCGCCACCGACCAGCTCGTATTGGCCTACTCGAACTCCTCAGCGCCTACCATAGTCTCTGAAGGCACCAAGGCGGCTCAGACGAACGCCACCTCCGATTGGAACGCGTTCTTCACCTCGCTCACCTCCGGGAGCGTGAAGGTCGGGATCTCCGACCCGGTGTCGGACCCCGCGGGCCTCCGGGGATGGCTCTCACTGGAGGCAGCAGGCTACCTCTACTCAGGAGGGAACACCAGCGCGTACACTTCGCCCTTGACGAAGTCCGGTGGTAACATCACAGGGACGTCCGCTGCCGCCCTCGTCGCCCCCCTCCAGTCGGGACAGATCCAGTTCATCTTCATCTACAAGTCCGCCGCCATCACCGACCATCTCCGATACATAGCGCTGGAGCCCCAGACCAACTTCGGAGACACCGCATTGGGGGCGTTCTACTCACAGTTCACCTATCACGACTCCGCTGGCACCGCGGCCGGCTCAGCCATAGTGCTCAGCATCACAGTCCCGCTAGACAGCGCGCATCAGGCGTCGGCCCTCAGATTCGTACAGTACGTCGTCGCGAACGCTCAGAGCCTGACGTCCTACGGGCTCCTCCCCCTCGTCCCCGCCCAGCTCTACACCAACGTCGTCCCGCCGAGCCCCATCGCCCAGATGGTCTCCCAGGGCCTCCTCAGCGAGGCCGGTCCGCTCCCATAGGAACGTCTCCCGCATGAACTGGCTAAGGGCCATCTCCTTCATCGTCGTCTTCCTCCTCCTGGTGCCCATCCTGGTCCTCCTGTACTACGGTCTGGGGCCTCTCCGCTCGCCGGCGGGCTTTGCCCCTCTCATCTTCCGCTCGATAGAACTCTCCCTTACCTCGTCTGCCGTGGCTGCGCTGGTCGACTTCGGGCTCTTCACCCCCCTCGCCTACTATCTGGCGAGGTCCGGTGACACGTTCCTTGAAGCCCTGGTGGACATCCCGGTTGGGGTCCCCCACCCTATCATAGGGGTCGCCCTCCTCATCCTGGACAGTCCGCTCACCCCGACGGGTCAGTTCCTCCTGCGCCTGGGAATCAACTTCTTCGACTCGCTCCTGGGCCTCGTGATAGCCCTCGTCATAATGTCGGCACCCATCTATGTGAAGTCCATCCAGCCTTACTTCGAGTCCAAGGATGTCTCAGCCGAGCACTTCGCCATGGGGATGGGAGCATCGAGGCTGCGGACGCTTGTCTCCGTCGTCCTGCCAGACTCCGCGGGGGGCGTGACCAGCGCCTCCCTGGTGGCGATGAGCAGGGCGCTGGGGGAGTTCGGCTCGATCTCGATAATCGCGTTCTATGTGCTGCAGTACCCCTTCAACGGCGTAAGCCCTGCCTCGGTCACGGTCTTCCAGCTCTTCAACGGTGCCATCCCCGGAGGCCTGGGGGCTGCCGTTACCGCATCGGCTGTGATGATCCTGGTCTCCCTCCCAATCGCACTGGCAGGGCACTTCTTCGGCAGGAGGGGTCGCCGCTGATAGAGGCGAGCGTAAAGGCGCAGCTGGACGCCTTCCGGCTGTCGGCAGACGTACAGTGCAGCGGGACCACCTGCATAGCTGGGAAGAACGGGTCGGGGAAGACCTCTTTGTTCAGGGCCTTGGCAGGCTTCCTCCCATCAGAAGGCTTCGTGAGGGTGGACGGGACCGATGTCATCAGGCTCCCGGTTGAGCGCAGAGGGATCGTCATGGTGACTCCGTCTTCGTGCCTTCCTCACCTCGACGTGGAGGCGCACCTCAGATGGGGCGCGAAGCTCAAGGGGAAGATCCCGTCTTCAGACGCCGTCGCGAAAGTCAAGTCTGAGCTGGGCATAGACTTCGGGGGGCGAGTCAGGAGCCTCAGCCTTGGAATGAGGGGGAGGGTGTCGCTGGCCACCGCCCTCTTCTCCGCCCCCAAGGTCATCCTGGTGGACGAGGTGTTCTCCCTCCTCCATGACAAGGAAGAGTTCGTCTCCTCCTACAGCGGGCTCGCGTCGGACTCTGGCATCGACCTGATCTTCACCAGCCAGAACGAAGAGGACGGGGGGCTGGCCGATCAGACCTACGTCATGAGCAACGGGACAGCTGCGCTCCATCCATGAAGTCCGGGCTCGCCAGGCCACGCTGAGGAGCAGGCGTTCCTGGAGCCTTCTGTGTTCTCCTCTGGCGGCTTCAGGCGGCCTTCTTCACTTTCTTCACGACTCTGATCGACTCGATGGCGGTCCCGGGATACTGGCCCGCAGAGTCCTTCTCGTAGGCCTTCGTCACATCCCATATGTTGAGCAGGGCTGCCGAAACTGCCGTCAGGGCCTCCATCTCGACACCGGTCTTCTCGTGAGTCGCCACCTTCACAGTCACCTCCACCCAGCCGTCCCCCAGCTCGACCTTGGGCTGGACCTCCTCTATCTTCAGCGGATGGCACAGGGCCACCAGGTCAGGGGTCTTCTTTGACCCGGAGATTGCGGCCACCTCGGCGAGGGAGACGGCGTCGCCCTTCTCCAGCTTCCTCTTCTTGATTAGCTCGATGGTGGACCGCTTGAGCTTGATCCGCCCCGTAGCAACCGCTTCCCGGTAGACCACAGGCTTCTCTGATATGTCGACCTGGTGGAATGGCACGTCTTTTCAGCCAGTAGCTGCCCGTTATATCTTCTCCCTGGGCGGCCGGTTTCGTTTAACCCAGCGACAGTTCATAGACTCGCGCTCTACCCACATGAGAACCGTCAAGGGGCGTGCCATCATGGAACGAAGCGGCATCGCCCCCTCGGCCTCTTGACAGAGCGAGCCCTCTAGCTCTCTCGCGGGGATTCAGGGCCGGCATGCTCTAAAAGGAAGCACATCGGCAGGGCCTCCGAGGGACCGCCGGAACGCAATACTTCGTCATCCTCACCAAGGAGTGCAACCTCTTCTGCTCCTATTGCGGGGGCGGGAGCGACACGCCGCCGAAGGAGATCCAGTACAGCCTCGCGGACCTCCAGTCCTTTCTCTCCAGGGACCCTGACCCCGTCCTCGAGTTCTACGGCGGCGAGCCTCTGCTCCGGGCGGGGGCGATGGAGAAGATCGTCGGCGGCACAAGAGGGCGTTTCGCGCTCCAGACCAACGGGATCTTCCTCGACAGGCTGGAGCCGAGCCTCCTCCAGAAGCTCCACACCATCCTCGTCTCCGTCGACGGATCCGAGCAGGTCACGGACCGGGAGCGGGGGAAGGGGGTATACCGGCGGGCGATGCGTAACGTAGAGACGGTCAGAGGGAACGGATACAGCGGCGACATGGTGGCCAGGATGACCGTGGTCCAGGGAACCGACATCTTCGAGAACGTCATCCACCTGCTCGGCGCCGGCCTCTTCGACCATGTGCACTGGCAGCTGAGCTTCAGCATGTTCTGGAAGTCAGACGTGACTGAGCCGGGGCTTCAGGAGTGGCTAACCAAGTACAACGCCGGGGTATCTTCGCTGGCGCACTGGTGGGTGGATGAGATGGCGAGGACGGGCAAGGTCCCGGGCATCGTCCCCTTCATCGGGATTATGCGCTC
>JAFMAW010000057.1:0-3215 GCA_029784795.1 Nitrososphaerota archaeon
AAATGGCCGTAAGCCGGTAAAAGCTATTTTCTTGTCCGCACATCTCATTTCAATGCCACTCAGGAAAGTCTCCGGCAACTTCTCCGTGGGAATCGTGCTTGGAGGGATCTTGTCCATCGTCTGGGTGTTCGTTCTCAACAGGGTCCAGCAAAGGAAGTACACCTACGTCCTCACCCTGGGCCTTGTGTTCATCACCTACGTCATCAGCGACAGCCTTGGCGGGAGCGGGGAACTCTCCGTCCTCATATTCGGCATCGTGCTCGGTAACTATGCGCTCATTGGGCGGCTGACCAACTGGCATTTCAGCATGGACGTACTACAACAGAGGCTGGGCGTCTTCCAGGAAGAGATTTCGTTCCTGATGGAGACGTTGTTCTTCGTTTTTCTGGGGTTGACTTTCGAGATCAACCCGTCCAGCGTGATTGACTTCTTGGCTGTCGGCGCAGTGATCGTCGGTGTCCTTATGCTGTTCAGGGTGCTCGCGACGGCCGCATCCACCGTCGGATCAGACCTGGCTCGGAACAGGCGTGACATCATAACGATGTGCGCCCAGGGACTTGTGCCTGCAACCCTCGCTATCATCGCCGTCGATGATGGCCTCCCGCACGCCAACTCGTTCTTGAATGTGGTCACCTACGTGATAATACTCACGAACATAATCGCGGCGGCCGGCGCCATCTGGAGGATAAGGAGCCAAAGGAGCAGCTTCAAGGAGTTCATGGAGGGACTGGACGTCGCCTACAAGTCAAAGTGAGTCGTTCTAGGCAAGATTCGGGCTGGAGTGACGCGTATCTCTCCATGGAGCGCCCGAACGAGAGCCGTCCGCCGGCATCATGCAACGAGCCGACGTTTCGACGGAAGCCAGGCCCGCGTGGACAAGTAACCTTTCGTAATCGACGAATCCGAAAGTCATTTAGGCCGCGGCGAAGAGCAGAATCAGGACTCAACGATGGAGGTCACCATCAAGGGAACGAAAACGCCGCTCGCGAAGGTCTTCAGCGGAGGGAGAGAAGTTGCGACGATCAGTTCTGAAGGGAGAGCGTCATTCGCGATTCATTCCGAGGCGTTTGGAGAGTGGAGAATTGAGCTCAGGGACAGCGGAGAGATAAGACCGTTCTCGGCTGAAGTCACAGACACGAAGTCGAAGGGCGTCATGCTCAAAATCAAAAACCATCTATTCTTCTACAAGGGCGCAGCCTACCTGCTGACAGGCATACCCGAAGACGTCAGGCCCATCGACCACATCCTGGGGAAGCGCCATATCAGCCGGCTTGACTCATTCCCCTTCTCGAGCCTAAAGGATGTGGACCGGGAGACCTGGGGCCGCATTAGGCTGCACAGAGGGTCATCAGCCGGCGAAATTGACGGAGACGGCCCGCAGGAGTTCAAGGTCGCCCTTTCTAACGAACTCGACGAGATAGGGATCCAGCTCTCGGCCGCGTTGTATCTCCTGTACACTTCGGGTCAGGGTGTGCGCGAGTGGTAGTAATCAAACCCGATCGGGTTGGTCCATTCCCCTTCCCGAAGTCAGATCCCGAGGAGAGGAAGGGCGACTTTTCCGAGGTCGAGCAGCCTTACACCAAGGAGCAGGTGATGCTGGAGGCTGACCGCTGCCTGCGCTGCGGCACGCCGGTCTGCATCGACGCGTGCCCTGTGCAGTTGGACGTGAGAGGGATGATGGACGCAGTGGCGAACGGGGACTTCCAGAGTGCGTATCGCCGCATCAGGGAGACCAACCCCCTGCTTGGCGTGACGGCGAGATGCTGCCCCCAGCTCCAGGGGCTCTGTGAAGACGCCTGTGTGGTCAGATGGGGCGGGCAACCCCTTTCCATCGGCATGGTCCAGAGGTTCGTCGCAGACTGGGAGCAGAACGAGTCGAGGCAGTCCGACCCTGAGTCGGAACCTCCCACTGGGAAGAGGGTCGCGGTAGTCGGAGCAGGCCCGGCTGGCATTGCCGCAGCCGAGCTCCTGCTTCGCTATGGTCATAGCGTGACCGTCTACGAGGAATCGCAGGATCTAGGAGGGACGGCGTGGTACGGCATACCTGACTACCACCTCCCCAAGGCCGTCCTGACCTATGAGGCGGAGCGGATTGTGGCCCAGGGTGCGACCGTCAGAAGAGGAGTCAAGGTCGGCCGGGACATCTCTATCACCGCCCTTCTTTCGGACTCCGACGTCGTCCTGGTCGCCACAGGTTCTAGGGACGTCAAGAAACTCAACACGCCAGGCTCAGACCTCGACGGCGTCCTTGATGGATACGAGTTTCTTCGCGAAGTGTATGGGGACGGACTCGAATCGTATCTCAAAGGAAGGCGAAGGGACCTGGGACAAGACATCCTTGTAGTCGGCGGAGGGGACACCGCCCTCGACTGCGCGCGGACCGCCCTCAGGCTGACCCAGGGGCGCGTCACGATCCTCTACAGAAGAGACGAAAAGGAGATGCCCGCCGATCCCATCATGGTGAAGGAGGCCCAGGAAGAAGGGGTCGAGTTCAAGTTCCTGTCGGACCCCTCCAAGTACCTGGGAGACGGCGGGAAGCTCGCCGGGGCGACGCTCCAGGCCATGCAGCTGGGCGCCGCGGACGCTACAGGAAGGAAGCACCCGGAGCCGATCCCCGGGGAGACCGATGATGTGAAGTGCGACAGCGTCATTCTCGCTGTGGGCAGGGGTCCAGACTCCTTCCTCGTGAAGAAGGAGGGGCTCAAGTCAGGCCCAAAGGGGGCGATTGTAATCGACGAACGCTACATGACTTCCGTTGCCAAGGTCTTCGCCACCGGCGACGCGACGACGGGAGAGACCCTGGTGGTGAAGGCAATGGGACACGGGAGGGAAGCAGCCCAGCGGGTCCATGAATACCTGATGGGGCTCGAAGACAGGCACTTATCGCTCTACGAGAAGTATTACACCGAGCGAACCACCGAAGACGCTTACCAGGACATGCTGGACGGGAAGGAAGAGGAGCTACCGCCAGACTGAAAGCTGAGGTGACGGAGCTGGGCGCGATGCACTGCGGCCGCTCATCCCCGCCTCCGTCTCCAGCCTAGCGCTCGGCCCGACGGATCAGTCTCGAAAGTGCCCTGGAGTAGATTTCGTTCACCTGCTCTTCGCCCTTCCCTTGGGAAACCTCCATCCCTACGTACTCACCGGCGACCTTCACCACTTCCTTCGCCAGGTCTTCGGCCAGTGCGTCGACGTCGAGATTCGCTAACCGCCCG
>JAFMAW010000057.1:3225-5912 GCA_029784795.1 Nitrososphaerota archaeon
CTCCCTGCGCTGAGAACCCCTCTCATTCTCTCGATGTTCACAGGATAGTAGTATCTCGCTGCCTCCAGAGGCAATGACTCCGCGTCTGGAAGGTAGAGGTACGCTGTCGGGACATAGAACTTCTGCATGATGCCGTGCTCTTCTATCTCCGCCCGGGCGACTTTGAGGAATCCCGCCCCCCGAAGGAGACCCAGGTGGTAGTTCACCGTCCCGTCTGTAAGCCCCAGGCTCTCCGCCAGTTCTGACTGGGACATGGCCCTTCGCCGAAGGAGGTTCAAGATTCCCCTCCGCATGGGATCTGAGATCAGTTTTGCCACTTCGCTGTCTTTGATTATCTCAACCAGTTTCATCTTGGCCTGCGATTGCTGGTTCTCTCTTCTCGCCTTCGGCGGGAGCGCGCTGGTCGCTGTGTGCGCATTCCGGCTGCGTTTGTCTTCGGGGGCCTGGATGGGCGGCAAGCCTGACCTCTCCGCGCCTAGGTTATGCCGGACGCCCCACGGTATTGGATGGTTCGGCCCCTGGCGGCCTCGCCTCCCCCTCTGTCTCTGGAGTACAGGGCGTTCGAATCCTTTCGCTTCCCCGGGAAGACGGATATGAAAGCCAACTCCGAGTCCCTGGACCTGTTCTGTACCCTGTGGAACTCACCCTTTGGGATGAGGACGACGCCTTCGTCGATGTCGAACTTCTCACCGCCTATTTCCATTTCTGCCCTTCCACCAGTGAAGAAATAGACTTCGGCATTGGAGCTGTGCATGTGGCCTCGGGTTCCCTGGCCTTTCTTCAATTCAGTCAAGGAGACCGTCAGGTCGCCGAGGTCGTAGTCGCGGACCCGGTACCTGTCGTTGTCGGCAACGAGCCTCCCCTTCGACTTTACTTCATCTAATGTCAGAGGCATACCAAGCGATTTCTGGAGCTGCGTCTATTTAAGACTTCGACATATCATAACGATTTGATATACAAAGAGATAAGTGCAGGCACCCGGCGGATTCCTAACGTATGAAGAGGCAGGTCGGGGAACTACGAATCGACGCCCTCGCGACTGACTTGGACGGTACGCTCACATCTGGAGGGGAGCGGCTGAAGCCCGCGTTGGTGGAGGCGATGAGGAGGCTGAGGGCAAACGGCACGAAGCTGATACTGGCCACTGGGAGATGCACTGGCGAGGCTATGAGGATCACCGGGGATGACTTGTTCGACGCCACCGTCGCGGAAAACGGGGCGTTGCTCGCAGTGGGGGCGGCCAGAGAACGACAGATGCCCGACGGGTGGGCGGAAGAAAGAAGACGGGGTCTGAGCGGGTTCGAAGAGGGATGCGAAGAAGTGATAATCTCATCCTCCATTGAGAACCTTGACCTCGCGCGAAGCGTGGTTTCGCGACTAGCCAGTGTCCAGGTAAACAAGGACAGACTGATGATAGTCCCCGTAGGGGTGGACAAGGGAACCGGGCTCTTGGCGGTCTTGAAGACGCTCCATCTTGCGCCCGAGAGGACCGCGTGCATCGGGGACGGGGAGAACGACCTGCCGATGTTCGGTGTCTCTGGGTTCAGAATTGCGCTCAGAAATTCAGTGGATGACCTCAAGCGAAGGGCTGATTACGTCGCGGATGGTAGCGATGGAGAGGGGTCCATGGAAGCCATTAGTGGTCTTTTTGGCGGGAGTGGGAGTCGGCCTTCATGAGAATCTGCATTAACACTCAGACCCCGCCGATAAGGTTCAGACTCGATTACTCCGAGCTCCAGAAGAAATATGGTGAGCTGGACGACCCGGTCGACCTGAAGTCGCTGCAGCAGGGGGTCGACTACGTCTACGCCCCAGGCGGAGTCACGTCGATGGTGCTCCCGCTCCTTTCGCAACTTACGAAGGCCGGATTTGCTAAGGACTCCGTCTGGATTAGCCTCGGAATCAAATACCCTCCGCAAGTGAAGCTCGACGACATTCTCGTCTCGCACGTGGAGCTCGGACAACGCTACCTCAGAGACTACGGCTCCTTCAAGGAAGGGTTCTGGTCGACCATACATGGGCTTGGGGACCGGCCATTCAACAGGAACGAATACCTCGGGTATGTACATTACAACTGGGCCAACACCGAGAAGATATTCCACTACGTCGGAGACGTCGACATCTTCTACATCCATGACTTCCAGCTCATACAGACCGGGCAGCTGATCGGGATCTCCGCACCTGCAGTGCTTCGGTGGCACGTCCCCTTCAGGCCTGAGAACCTCGGGCACCTGGGGGGATTTGTACGGAGGGCGCTCGAGGGCTTTGACTCGGTCATAGTCAGCACGAAGAAGGACCTTGAGGGGCTGGTAAAGACAGGTTACAGAGGACACGCTCACCAGCTCTATCCATACATAGACGAGACGGAGTGGAAGGCGCCCTCCTCCGCGGCGAAGGCGGCACTGAGTGAGAGGATTGGTCTGAAGCCAGGGGAGAAGCTCCTTCTAACTGTCGCACGGATGGACCCTATCAAGTCCCAGGACGTCGCCATCCGAGCACTTGCCAGGATGAAGAACAGGGCCAAGGTCAGGCTTCTGCTGATCGGCAATGGGAGCTTCTCCTCGAGCAGCGCCGGCGGGTTGGGGAGGGACAAGGGGGCGCTCTGGAAGGAGCACCTCATCAAGACGGCCAAGAGGCTCAAAATCAGCGACAAGACCGTATTCTTGGGATACGCATCCGCGGAGGAA
>JAFMAW010000058.1 GCA_029784795.1 Nitrososphaerota archaeon
CTGAGCGAGCCCTCGTCGTCGCCGACGTCGTACCCTCCGATCCGCGCCTCACCGCTTGTCCTCGATATCAGGGAGCAGAGCATCCTCACGGTCGTCGTCTTTCCCGCTCCGTTCGGTCCGAGGAACCCGAACACTTCCCCCTCCGCCACACTGAGGGTCACCCCTTCGACGGCGGTGAGGGCGCCGAACTTCTTTGTGAGGTCCTTGGTCTCGATCATCATTTCTGAGCCCTCGGGGGGAGCGCGCTGTCCATGGGCGACGAAATCGGAGCCGGGCCCACCTTAGATAAGCGCACCCCTCCAGCCGAGGACGCGGACGGGAGGGCCCTGCAGGGGGTCGGCGCCCCTACAATGGTTAAACGGTCCGCTCGGGGCCGCCCCACGACGTGAGCTTCGACAGACTCCTCGAGCAGGCAGGGAGCTTCAAGGGACTCTTCGCGGCCGCCAGGAAGGCGCGGGCGGACGTGGAGGCTGAGGTGCAGAAGGCCATGGCCATGGACAGCGAGCTCTTCAGGGCCGTCGGCTACGAAGTCGTCAAGGTCGGGGAGGGGAGCGCGGAGCTCAGGTTCCCATTCAGCAGGGCGGTCGCCAGGAGGGGCGGGATGGTCCACGGCGGGATAGTCATGTACTCCCTCGACAACGCCTGCGGCATAGCTGTCATGACTGTCAACCCCGGCACGGATCAGCTGACCATGGAGTTGAAGGTGACCTTCCTGGAGCCACTGTCCAAGGGACCCTTCGTCGTCCTGGGCAGGGTGGTGAGGGCAGGGGGGAGGGTGGCCACGGCCGAAGGCGAGGTCAGGGACGCCGAAGGGAAGCTCTGCGCGAAGTCCCTTGGCACCTGGTACATGGTCAAGAAGGGCGCCTAGCCGCGCCCAGAGAAGCGGCCCTGGGGAACACCGCTGACTCCTCGGCCCTGGCGTGCAGTTCGAAGAGCTCCGCCAGCTCGGCCTCGCTTTCTCGCAGCCCCTCCGAAGGCCTCGAGGCAAGTTCCCTCACCTTCAGCATGAGCTGGTAGATGGGCCTGTGCTGCTGGAAGATCCTGATCGCCTCTGCCGCCCTCTCCCGCCCCAGCTCTCCCACCAGGAGGCCGAGGATCTGCGCCTCCTCGTCCGCCACGTGCTGCCTGAAGAGCGGGTCGATGCCGCGGAGCTCAGCGCTGACGGCGTGGAGGTCGCCCCTGGCCGCTGCGTCCTTCGCCCGCCCGATCGCTCCCCTCATCACCCCATGCTCCTTCACCAGGGTCCCCAGCAGCGCCTCGACGTCCATCTTCCGGGGCCTGATCGCGGCGCCGCCCGCGCCTTCCATCTGCAGCGAGGGAACCGGCCCCCCTGATTAGCCTTGAGCCTCTGGCGCGCCCTCTCCGAGCGCAGGTTAGCCGCGGGCAGGCGCGTGCAGGCGCGTGCAGGGCCCTCGCCGAGCCTGGTCCGCCCGGTCCCTGTGACCGGAGAGCGCCTCCGAGCAGCCGCGTTTTTGTCAAAACACGTTATCATAATGGTTGAATTCATGCGGCCTAGGCCATGATATCATGCTCCACCCGGTTTACGGGCCATGAACGCCTACTGCGTCAAAGAGAAAAAGAGCAGGGAAATAGCCTCGCCGAAGGAAGTCACCTTCAAGAACGGGCGACATGCCATCAGAGGCAAGTGCCCGTCCTGCGGGACCACCCTGTTCCGGATCACCGGGAAGTAGAGCCGTCCCTTCGCCCGCAGGCTCCATACCGGGGGCCCTGGCTTCGCGAGCGGGCTCGGGGTGTGCCTTTGCGCTCCCGAACCTGGTCGCCGGCGCCGGTGCGCCCCGGGAACTGTTTTCTTGCCCCACACGAAAGCCTCCTTCGTCGGATTTCCTGCACGCCACAGACTTCCTCCCCAGCCCGCCCGGGCCGAGGCTGGTGGAAGGGCGGCGACCACCGAGCCGTGGCGAAAGAAATCGTCGCCCGCCTGAACGGCGAAATGTCTGGGGGGGCCTGTCGGCCAGGACCGTCGCTGAGAAAGCGAAAGGGCTTCCATCCTAAGAGTCCCACAACCGTTATATCTTCGCCTTCGGAGCGGACGCGCGTTTCATGGCCAACGATAGGGCGATTGGCGGCGGAATCTTCGCAGGCAGCGTTATCGGAATTATCGTCTACGGCCTGCTTATCTTCTACTTCCCACTCATCGTGTTGGAGATCACCGCCTTCGTCGCCGTCCTGGTCCTCCTCGCCATCCTCGCGTGGATCGGGTACACCATGGCCACCACGCCGCCTCCAGAGCCGATCACCGACATCCCGGAGCAGCCCGCGGCTTCCACGGAGAAGCCTCCGGAGACGAAGCCGTCCTAGGCTCCCTTCTCCAGCGGGCATGACCCGCAGTGGAACGATATTATACCAAAGGCGTCCGGGTCGCCCCAGTCATTGATTCCGAGCAGAGGGTCTGACTCCGGGGTCAAAGCGGCCAGGGTGTTCGCTCCGTAGTGCCTCCCATAGCCCCCCACAGGGCGGGGATCGTCGTCTTCGGCGCGAGGCTAGTCAGCATATTCACCGGCCTCCTCTTCATCGTGATGGTCACCCACACGCTCAGCACCTCGCAGTTCGGCCTCCTGGAGGTGGTCGCCGACCTCGTCGCCTTCTCCACCTACCCCCTCGGGGCCGTGAACTATTGGTCGTCGAGGCAGACCGCGAGGGGGGAGACCGTAGGGAAGACGGCCCTCCTCGGCAGCCTCCTCCTCACCGTCGTGGGGATCGCGGTCTTCTCGGCGCTGGCTGTAGTCAGGCAGAGCGCCATCACAGGCTCCCTCGGACTCTTCGTCCTCGCCCTGTCGCTGGTCCCGGTGAATTACTTCTACTCCGGAGTGAACTCGCTCCTCCTCGCCCACGACCCAGAGGCGACGGGCTACGTCCTCCTGGCCGGGGAGCTCTCCAAGCTCGCCGTCGTCTATCCGCTCCTCTTCGTCTTCAGGGTAGGGATCGCGGGCGCCTTCGCCGCCCTCGCTGTGTCCAACCTGGTCCTTGGGGTGGCGGGGCTGTACTACGCCAGGGGGACCATGTCAGGCCCCCCCTCGGTCGGCAGGCTGAAGGGCTGGCTCAGGGACGCGTGGCTCCCCGCGATGAACTCGGCCCCCTACGTCGTGGGCATAGCAGACACCTACATCGCGTTCCTGATCTCGGGAACCGTCCTTGTCGGATACTACCAGGCGGCGTTCTCGGTGGCGATGATCGTGGGCTACAGCAGCTATCTCTCCTATGCCCTCTACCCGCTCCTCCTCCGCGGGGCCGGGGACAGGATGATAGCCACCCTCTTCGATTTCATGATGCTCTTCGGGGTCCCCATGGCGGTCGGCGCGGCTGCCCTCGCCCCTGAGCTCCTCTATCTACTCTCGAAGAGCTACGTCGGCACGGCAGGGCCCCTGGTGATCCTCGCCTTCTCCGTCCTGGCCGGCGCCGTAAGCACCGTCCTCGACAGGTCCCTCATGGGGCGGGAGAGGTCCGACCTGGCGGTCGAGGACAGGTTCAAGCGGCTCGTCAGGAGCAACCTCTTCTTCGTCCCAGTGGCGAACCTGGTCTACAGCGCGGTCTACCTCTCATCGGTCGCCCTGATCGTCTACTGGGGTGGCGTGGCCTCGGCGTCCCCGGAGACCGTGATCGCCTACTGGGCCGCGTCCCAGCTCGTGCTGACGGTCATACTCGTCGCGGTCAAGGGCCGGAGGCTAGGGGCCGCCTCCTTCAAGGGGACCCTCAGGCCCCTGGCCTTCTACGTCGGATGTGCGCTGGCCATGGGCGCCTCCGTCCGGCTGCTCGCCCCGCTGCTCCTCCCGACCCCGATGCCTACCATCGTCTTCGGGCTCAGGTTGGCGGTGGTGGTGGCTGTCGGAGGCATGGTCTACTTCGGGGCCCTGGCCGCCGTGGATAGGGGGTCGAGGGAGCGGTTCGCCAGGGTGTGGGACCTGCTCCTCCCTTGACCCCTCGCTTGGGCTCGCCTATTCGTATCCCAGCTTGGAGAGGCGCTCCGTGAGCTCCGTCTCCTCCTCAGCGGTCATCCCTACGACCGGCGCCGGAGCCTCCCTGACACTGGCCGCCATCGCCGCCAGTTCGCGCGCTTCCTCCTCTCCTATGCCGCCGGAGGCCTCCTCGGCGACGCCGGTGGACGAGTTGTAGACGACGCTCCCCTCCTTTGAGAATACCCTTCTCCGGGTGGCGTAGAGCCTCCTCAGCTCCGCATCTGCGTCTGCGCCGAGGTACGGGCTCAGATCAACGTGCGGGCCGAAGCTCTCGGCCATCGCCGCCTTTCCGCCCACCTTGACAGGGGCGGCGTCCATCGCCCGCGCGATGATGGCCCTGACGTCCTTCAGGCTGACGCACCCCCCCTCCTGGGCGGGGGGGTCGACCCCCGAGGGGAACCTGACGTACAGCGGAGCCCTGAGCAGAGACTCGTCGAGGAAGTACCCGTGGCCGTACCTCCCTCCCTCGCCCAGGAGCTGGCCGTGGTCCGACGTGACCACCACCAGCGGGTCGTATCTCTCGATGGCTCGCACGGCCTCCAACCCCCTCTCGACGGCCAGCGCGGCGTTGCGCTCGTAGCGCTCCTTCCATCCGGGGTTCCTGACCTGCCGCGCGAGGATGGAGAGCCGGGTCACGTCCATGGGCTCCCCCCACCTGTACGGCTCGTGGGCCTCCATGATGTTCACGTAGATGAAGAACGGCGCGCGGAGCTCGCCCGCTCTCAGCTGGGTCAGCGCCATCTTCGACCCCTTGTCGAGGACGGGCCTCCCGAGGGCGCTGTACGCTCGCTTCGCAGCCCGGCGCCTGAGCAGCCGCAGGAGCAGGGACAGGTCGCCCCCCCTGAGCAGCGCGAGGGCTTTCGACGCAGGCGTCTTCTGCGAACCGATGCGCTGCCTGACGTCCGTCATCTCGATCATCGACCTGTATTCGCGGTGCACGTCGAATTCGAAACCGAAGGCGGGCGAGATGAAGGGGTTGCAGGTGTGACAGTAACTGGTGTAGCCTCTGGACTTCAGCACCCGAAGTATGTTGGCCTCCGAGGCGCCGAGCCTGGACTTCGAGTGTTGCGCGATGTTCGACATGTGGAGCCCCCGGGACTCGTGGACCAGGTGCGACGACGGCAGCTCCCCGGTGAACATCGACACGTGGGAGGGCAGGGTCCAGGGGGAAGTGGAAACGGCGTTCTCGTATTTCACGAAGCCCCTGGCTTTCAGCGCCTCCAGCCCGCCCGAGAAGTCCTCCCTCAGGGTGTCAAGGACTATCAGGGCGGCGTTGTGGTTCTCCTGCACCCGGAGCGCTTCCGCCCCCCAACTGTTAAAGCGTTTTTTCGGGCCGGTCTCCTTTCACGGCGCAGCGGCGATGCCCTGGCCCCGCCGGCTTCGTCAGCTCTGGAAGACTTATCCATTCTCGGCGGTCAAGGCTCCCTGTGGCGCTTCGCGTCCTCCACGTCTGGAACACGGCTGGCGTGGCCAGCGTCATCGCGAAGTTCGCCGACAGAGCGTTCCACTCGGAAAGCACGGTGATCACCCGGAAGGCGGCGGACCGGACCGGGCTGACCACCTACGGCACGGCCTACGGCGACGGCGCCGCGAGGTTCTTCCTGAGGGCCCTGCGGATGTCCGGGGGCGCAGACGTCGTCCACGTCCACTCACTCGACAGGGTCGTACCCTGGATCAAGCGCCTTCACCGCGTCCCTGTCGTCATGCACTACCATGGGACCGACATCGAAGGGAGGTGGCCGGAGAAGAAGCGGCGCTGGGGGAGGGCCGACATGGTGGCGGTCGCAGCGTTGAGGTACGGATAGGCGGCATGGATCTCGTCTTCGCGGCCCTCACGACGGAGCGTGCCGGCCAGGCGCCACCAGCCCTCTGGGCCCAGGTCGGCCAATGC
>JAFMAW010000059.1 GCA_029784795.1 Nitrososphaerota archaeon
CCATCCTCCCGACTACCGTTAGCACCTTCCTCCCGCTCGGGGAGAAGCGGGCTTCCTTGACGCTCCCCGACACCGCGGCGTCCAACGCCCTCTCCAGCTTCGCGCCGTACTTCTCGAACTCAGGGAACTTTGATCTTAGAAGGTTCCTCTCTTCTGGCACCGTGGTCACCTGGCGGGGCGGAGGAACTGGGTGAGCGAGCTCTGACTGTCGACCGCGGAAAGACCTGATACGCGTACCCCCACCCTCCGAAAGTCCCTCGCCACCGACCTGCTTAGGTCCTCGAACAACGAAAGTGTGACGTCCCGGAGCACCGCAACGTCGTCGACCGGGGCTTCAAAGCTCCTGCTTTTCGTCTTGATCGAGAGGTCCGCCAGTATTCCTATCGCTGTCACAGTCCTGAACGCCTTGCCTGAGTCGATAAGCTTCTGGTGGACCCGTTCTATCCCTTTGGAGAGTTGGTCGAAGGCCTCCAGGGGTTCCCTGGTGTCGCGTCGGAGCGTGATGATGCGGCTGAACTGGGTTGGTTCGAGCCCGGCCACCACGGGGTCCGCGTCCGTCCCAGTGGCTGCGGCGACGAGATAGGCGCCAAACTTCCTCCCGAATGCCCTTTCGAGGTCAGCGGGCTGAGCGCCGGCGAGCTCCCCGGCGGTCCTGATTCCCATGCTGCTGAGGGTTGCAGAGGTCTTGGGGCCGATGCCATAGAGTTTGGTTACGGGGATGGAGGCGAGGAACGCCTCGGTCTCTTCTGGGACGATCACCTTCAGCCCGTCGGGCTTGGCCATGTCTGACCCCAGTTTGGCGATGATCTTGCTCCTTCCTAGCCCGACAGAGCTCGTGAGCCGCTCGCGTTCGAAGATGGCGCGTTTAATCGACTCCGCCGCCTCCACTGCCTTCGAGTAGTCTCCGCCGGTCGAAGCCGTTATGTCGAAGAAGGCCTCGTCTATGCCGGTCGGCTCCAGGACGTCAACGCGGTCCTCCAATTCTTCCATTATCCTGCCTGAGACAGCTTCGTACTTCTCGTGTTCCATCTTGATCACGGCCGCGTCCTTGCCGCCGAGCTTCTTCTTGGCCAGGGCGATGGGCATCCCCGAGTGAACTCCCAGTTCCCTCGCCTTGTAGTTGGCGGTGCTGACGACCCCGCTGTCGTCAGTCCGACCGGAGAAGACGCATACGATTACGGGCCTAGACTTTAACGAAGGTTCCTCCACTTCCTCGACTTGGGCGTAGAAGTAGTCGAGGTCGATGTGTCCGACGACCCGTGCCAAGGACCCAGGCGAAGGAGGGTTTTGCTTTAAGCTGTATGCACTAGTGGCTCGGTTCAAGGCTTCGAGGCGATGAGAACCATCCTTGACTTCGTCCAGCCCCTCACTGCCTCCCCTTCGAAGACTGCGTTGAGAAGTTCCCTGACTTCAGAACTGGTGTCCGCCCAAGCGCGCCTGATTGACCCCTCTTCCGGTCCACCGAGCCCCACAGGGTAGAGCCATTTCTCGAAGGAGATCTGCTCGTCGAGCACTTGGAAAGAGAGTATCTCAAGGCCGGCCTCGGACACCATCGACCTCCATCGGCTGGGAGTGAACGCCTCCACGTGACTGCTGTCGCGGAGCTTCTCAATCCTGTTCGAAAAGACCTCGGTCCCTTCAGGAGGCGACATGTCCACCACCCCCAGGCGCCCCCCCGGCTTCAGCACTCTCTTGGCCTCCTGGATGAAGCGTGGGACGTCGGCGAAGTGGTGGGTGGCCCTCCTCGTCGTCGTGATGTCGAAGGACCCGTCAGCAGCCTTGATGTCCAGTGCGTCCCCCACTTCAAATGTGACGTTGGTCAGGCCTTCAGATGCGGCGAGCCGCTTCGCCTCCTCGAGCATCTCGCGGGTCACGTCTATGCCTGTAACCTGCCTGACGAGTGGGGCCAGGGCAACCGCTGTGAACCCCGTCCCTGTGGCTACGTCGAGGGCCACATCGGTGGGCTTCGGGCCAAGGGCACCGACCAGGGTGGCGAGGTCCGTTCCGTGGGCGTGACTCTGGCTCTTCGAATATCCTTGCGCGTGTGACCCGAAGAAGCCCTCCACCGAGCCCTTTTCCTGTGTCATCTCATCCTTCGCAACTTGATGGGGTTTTTTAACGAAGCGGCGGCGAATGAGGCCGGTTGCCCGCAAGATATGACGTCGTGGTGGTCGGCGCCGGAATCATGGGGGTCGCTTCGGCGTACCACCTGCAGAATGAGAACCCAGGCAAGAAGATCTTGGTGGTCGACCGCTATGGGGGAGCGGGCCAGGGGAATACGGGGAGAAGCAATGCCATGTTCAGGAACACCTTCTCTTCGTCCGACAATCAAGTCCTCGCGGACAGCTCCATCGACTTCTACCTCCATGTGCAAAAAGAGCTGAAGGTGGACGTCGGCCTCCAGGAGATAGGGTACCTCTGGCTGATGAACGAAACCCAGCTCTCCAAGAGCAAGCCATTCCTCAGGCGGATGGAGGGCAATGGAATCGCGACTACTCTGTATGGGAAAGAAGACCTGAAGCGTCTCGTTCCAGGCATGGCGGCGGGCTTCGCAGACGACGAAACCAAGGTGATGGGCCTTCCTCCGGTCGACGGCGGAGTCTTCGGCCCGAAGTGCGGGAGGCTCGACCCCGACCGGCTCGTTAGGTTCTATGCCGGCGAGTTTGCTAGGGCTGGAGGAGAGTTCGCCTTCGGCTCGGAGGTGAAGAGGCTGATGGTAGGCCCGTCGGAGCCCCTGGGGATTGAAGGCGAGCCGCTCGTGTGGCAGGAGACCAGGGTCGAGGGGGTCTCCCTCGCCGGCTCCTCTCAGACGGACGTGCTCGCTGACATGGTGGTCCTTGCAGGCGGGGCGTGGTTGAACGAACTACTGGAGCCCATCGGGGTGGATGGGCACGTGAAGGCAAAGAAGAGGCAGCTCTTCAGCGTCCGTGCCGAAGGGTCGAAGCTCGAGAGACTACTCCACACCCCCGGGTTCAATCAGCTCGGGTTGCTCCCGCTCGTGATACTGCCGAAGGCGGGGGTGCACTTCAAGCCTGTGAGCGAAGAAGAGTGTTTCTGGGTGGCCTGCGAGGACGAGATGAACCGCCCCTACATCGACCTCCCTGAGCACGACCTGGACAGATATAGGGCGGAGCGCCTGTACTATGAAAGGGGGATTTACCCGGTGCTGACGTCGTACTTCCCTGCCTTCAGGGGGTCCAAGCTGAAGGCCATGTGGGCCGGGCTCTACGCCTACAACACCCTCGACAACCTGCCGTTCGCCTTCAGGACGGGGAACCTCATCGTGGTTGGAGGAGACAGCGGGAGCGGCATCATGAAGGGAGACGCCCTTGGAAGGGCTGTGGGCGCGCTCTACAGCGAAGAGGACGAGGCGGTGCTCTATGGAGGCAGAGCCTACCGGACCTCCAAGCTGGGGTTCGAGAGGAGAGATGTAGAAAGAGAGGAGTGGGTGATCTGAACGAGCAGCGGCGTGGCGGAGCTCACCGCGGGCCAGGCGTGCTCAAAGGATGAATCGATGCCGCAGGAAGAGTTCGCGTGTGACGCCCTGCACAGGATGCCGCTGTGGGCGTCTCCTTCCTGGTGGTGACGGGCTCGGCTGGGGAGGTTGGGGCTACCTTTCCCGCGGCGACCTTGTGAACGCCCTCAAGTCGAAGTTCGAAGACGAGACGGTCATAGAAAGGCCCGGATTCTCAACGGTCCCTTGAGGACTGGCTTCTGGAGGGGTCAATCCTGCTTTGGTCCACCTGCTGCCGCTGGCGGGAGTGCCTAGGTGAGCACAGAGTCGCCCTGCTTGAGCACTGCTATCACTTCGGGCCTGAGGATTTCTGTCGGGAGCTCCTTACCTTCCTGCAGGAGCTGCCTCATGTGGGTCTGGCTGACGGCGAGGTGGGCCTCTTCCCCGTGCGGGCAGGTCTTCGCTGTAGCCATGGCCTTGCATGCCTTGCAGTAGAAGGTCTCCATGTACCTGAGCGGTATGATGCCGACGTCGAACTGGTCGAATATCTTGTGACATGCGTAAGGTTCGTAGAACTTCCCGACCCCCGCCTGGTCTCTCCCGATTATGTAGTGGGTGGCACCGAAGTTCTTGCGGATGATGGCCAAGAAGAGCGCTGCCTTCGGTCCGCCGTAGCGCATCGTTATCGAGAGCGAGGAGAGCACGGCCCTGTCCTTCGGGTAGTACCCGTCCACGACCTGCCTGTAGGCCTCCATGATTACCTTCGGCTTGTAGTCCCCCTTCTTCAGCCTGCCAATGACCGGCTGTACGAGCAGACCGTCGACGTCGGAGCGCTCAAGAGAAACCTTCTGTATGTACTCGTGCGCGGTGTGCGGAGGGTTCCTGCACTGGTACGCCACGACGTTCCGCCACCCCTTGCTCTTGAACAGCTCCCTCGTCTCTTTGGGGGTCATCTCGTGGGCGACCGTGGGCAGCTCCAGTCTCCTTAGAAGGGCAACCCTGCCTGCCAGGGCCGTGTCGCCATAGCTGTTGAAGACGTCGGCGACGTTCGGATGGCTTTGGTCCGTGGTCCCGTATGCGCCCTGAGCGAACTCCTCCCTTGGGAGAGGGTAGATTTCAGAGACGTCGAGGGTCGCGAAGATAGCGTCGTTCCAGTCGAGCAGGGCCACCCGCTCGCCTTCGCGGATCTCCTTCGCCTCTTCCCCCTTCACAGCCATGACTATGGGGATGGTCCAGGGGAGGCCGTTGCGGAGCCTCCCCTCCGAGGTCACTTTGTGGAACGTCGCCGAGTCCATGAAACCTTCCAGTGGAGAGTACGCTCCGACTGAGATCTTCTCTGTGTCATAGATGAAGTCGATGAACGGTCGTATCTTTGTGAGTTCGGTGGCTTCGACGAGCTTCTGCTGCGCCTCTGTTGGCGCGACCTCCAGGTCGACTAGTCTGCCTCCATAGGGCTCTCCAGGCGAAGACATGCAGGTCAGGGCCTCAGCTGCCCACTAGCTGAATGTACGGGCGTGTGAACAGCGACCATTCGCCAGTCTTGGGATTGCGCCTGGAGTTGACGAATACGTGCCAGTTCTTCTCGTCGAGCCCAGGAAAGTCTGACCTGTAGCAGTAGCCGGGCCACCTGGTCTCCTTCCTGTGCAGCGTGTGCCTGAGGACCGCCTCCGCCGTCAGGACCCTGTGGTGGAGCTCCCACGCCCTCTGCAGCTGGTGCAGGTTCTCTGCCCCGAGGTGGGCAAGGTCCTCGTTCAGCATCCCCAGCAACTCCAGCCCCCTGTTGAGCAGCACTTCGTTGGTGGTGTAGTAGGAACCCCAGCCTCCGACATACTCGTCCATTATCTTCTCCAACCGCACGACCCCTTGGTCGGGATAAAGGTAGAACGGCGACACAGTCCCCCGCGTTATCATGTTCCTTCCGAGCCTGTAAGTCTCCATTGGCCTGAAGATTTCGTCTCTGATGGCCTCTACCCGCCCTGGCTCGATTGAGGTCTTCTTGTCTGCCACCCTCTCGGTGAGATATGCGACCGCCGCCTTGCCAGCCAGCCTCCCTTCGGTGAAGGAGCCAGAAGAAAACTTGTGGGCTGAGCCGCCGATGGTGTCACCGGCGCCGAAGAGCCCCTGGACCGTGGTCATCCGGTTGTAGCCCCAGGCGTACTCTCCGGACGAAAGGTCGGCAGGCCCGCTCGCCCATGCGCCTGAGCAGGTGGCGTGAGAGCCCATGACGTATGGTTCGGATGTCGTGAGCTCGGGATTGATTTCCTTCGGGTCGATGTTCTGCGAAGCCCAGACCACCGCCTGGCCGATGGTCATGCCGAGGA
>JAFMAW010000005.1 GCA_029784795.1 Nitrososphaerota archaeon
TATGGCTGCGAGCCTGTTATTGAGGGTCGAGCCTCGGATTTCTATTCGCAGTAGGCCCCATCAACAAGGTGTCGGAGGTGCGATAGTGGGGGCGAGCCCCGGATGGGTAATTGGTATAGCCCGCGTCCTTCGAACCAACCTTAAATCAAGCCCACATGGGTATAACGCCGCAGGCCGAACCAGCACGTGAAAGCCTGTCTGGAGGTCGGAGAGGGTGGCACTGGCGCCTTCATTCCCGAACTTCCAGGCTGCTGGGTCTTCGCCAGGAATGAGGAGAGGGCGCTGGCCAAGGCGAAGTCAGCGGCGTCAAACTGGTACGCCTGGGCGAAACGCCATGGGGAACCGGTCGCTCCTCCCACCAAGATCAAGGTCGAACCCTCCGAGGTGCTGCGCGTAAGCTACAACCCCGTCGAAGCGGGGAAGCCCGAGCCGCTCTTCTGGTCAGAGGTCCTTCCTGTCACCCGTCAGGACATCGGGAGAACCCTCCGTCTGATGAACCATTCCCGAAGGGACCTCCTGGAGCTGTGCAGGAACCTGGATAACAGCAGGCTCCGCCGGAAGCCGAATGGGGGGCCAAGGACCATCGGGAAGTGTCTTAGGCACATAGCCAGCGTCGAATGGTGGTACATCACAAGGCTGGACATAGACCTCCCCACGGACTTTCCGAGGGACCTCTTCGACCTCCTCCAGTACACAAGGGACCTGGCCGAAAGGGAGCTGAAGAGGCTGACAAAGGAGCAGCGGACACGAATCTTCCAGCCCCATAGCGACCCCTCTCCAGTCTGCAACCTGTGGACGGCTCGGAAGGTCCTGCGGCGTTTCGTCGACCACGAGAGGCTGCACGCAGCCTACATCAGGAGGGCGCTGGTCATGCGGGCGGCTTCGTCATAGACCGCTATGGCGTCACAAGAAGAATGTGAAGGGGGATCATCCAGAACTTCCGATACCGGGTAGTTGGCGCCCCAACCTCGGCAAGGCTAGGCACCCTGCTCCACGGTTCTCCACAGGCCAGGGGGAGGAGGCGCCTGTCTCATTCGCCCAAGGCGCGCAGCGCCTTCGCCACGTCTCGGACCCCCATTACGACCTTGGCCCTCCCGTAGGGGGAAGTCGTCACGTAGACGTAGTCGATGTTGATCTTGGATTTGGCGAGTTTCCCCGCCATTTCCCCGAACGCCCCCGGCCTGTTGTCCACGTCGGCTTCCAGCACCTCTTCCTCCGAGAACCGGATCTTGGCCCCCTGCAGGGCCTCACGGGCGGCGGCCAGGTCTTCCACCATGAGACTCACCTTCCCCCTTTTCTTCCCTTCGGGAGCGAGTATGGCGGTGATGTTGACCTTGGCTTCGCCAAGCGTGGAGCAGAGACGAGCGAGCTCCCCCGGCCTGTTCTCAAGTGCCACCACCAGCTGCGTCGCCTTCGGCATGGGTTACACCAGAATGGCGGTTTCATAATAAGCGTTCCATTGGCACTCGCGGTCCGGGATAGTGGTTGGAGATGAAAGGGCTGCCCGACAAGATTTACCTCGCACCCGGCGGGCCTTTGCCGCCAAGGAAACCAAAATGCCGAGGCAGCGGCCACCGGTCGCCGACGCGTATGAAGAGTGGCTGAAGAGGCAGCCCGCGACCCCTTCGACCAGGGGGCAGAAGGACAGGGTGGAGGCGGACGTCTACGAGGCCTGGCTCAGGCGGAGGGTCGAGAGGAGACGCTCCAGAAGGTAAGTAGCCGGGTGCAGGAGATGGCGATTGCTTTCGTCCTGCTGAACGTGAATCTCGGGACAGAGGAGGAGATCCTCGCCAGGCTGAGGGAGATTGTGGGCATCAGAGAGGTATACCAGGTCTACGACGTGTACGACATAATCACGAGGTTCGAGGCTGAGAGCATGGAGAAGATCAAGGGGATACTGGAAGACAAGGTGCGCAGGCTCGTCAATGTCAGGAACACGCTGACGATGACCGCCGTCTGAGGGAAGGCCCGGGCCTACTTCCTTGCGTAGTACACCACCGGGCCGCCGAGCACCCTGTGGCCAGCGACGTTGACCTCCTCTTCCTCCTCCCCCTTCCTCCTCCCAGTCCTGAGCCTCCCCAGGATCACCAGGACCTCCAGGTACGTCTGCAGGTTCAGGACCTTGGCCACGAGGAGCCACAGGGTCTTGTTGTCGTCATTCCGCTGAAAGTCAGCGTAGAACTCCCTGCCGTAGGTCAGCTCGTACGGCTCGGTGAGCCCGTAGAACTTCTCGTGCTCCATCTTCTCGAGGATCGGGTGTATCTCCTCCGTCGGCTCGACCTCGCTCTCTTGGAGGGGCATTGACCCTGCAGGCGGAGGGCGATGATAAAAGCCGTTGGGGCAGGGACGACCCTCCTCGGAAAGGCGCCTCAGGCTGAACGGACCAGGGGCGAAACCGTCAAGCGTCCTCAACCCTCACCTCCGGCGAAACCGTGACCGCCGCTAGGACCGGCAGGGGTTGACTACTTCGATCTGGAGCGCCTGTACCTCCCCATGACCGAGAGCAGGTACACGAGCACGAAAAAGAGCATCATCATGATGAACTGGCGGACGTCGAACTGGGCGCCGCTCATGGAGTCCAGGATCTCCAGGACGTACCATTCTATCACGCCTGCCACGGCGATGGTGACCGCCGAACTGAGCACGGCCCGCCTCGGCGAAACGGGAACCTTAGCAGCCGGTGGCTCCACGCGCAAGCAGTCTTCGCCGCCGCGCGCGTACTCCTTGTGCGTCTCGCACCACATCGCGTCGCAGTATAGGCACCTGAAGTATTCATGGGGGCTGCCGAACAGCCCGCCCACCCGCGCCTCGAACTCCCACCTGTGCTCCCTCATCCATTGACGGCCGTTCGCCCTCCGAACTCATAAGCGTTGGTCAGACTCTGCTCGGCAGGACGAGGAAGCCCTGAGAGCCGTCGCCGCAATGACTTCTATAACATGGAGCCCCCTGAATCCAGGCACGAGCTCAGGAGTCAAGGGCCCACCGCCGCAGGCGCGACGGCTTCCAGCACTGAGCTAGCGCCGGCGCTGGGCGTGGCCTCTTGGTGGGTGGCTGAACCTTCTATGACCTGCTGGGTTGCTCTCCGCTTTCTCCGGTTGGCGGTGGGGCAGGCGTCTGAGCAGTTGGCTGCTCGGGCGGTGCTGCGGGCGCCGGTTCCGCCTGTGCTGGGGGGATTGCTGGTGCTGGAGCTTCTGCCGGCGCTGGTGCTGGAGCAGGGGCCGGCTTCGTGACCCCGGCCCTCCTTCTCACGACCTTCCTCTTTGGGGCCCTTCTGGCTCCCTTCCGCGACGGCTGCTTGGCTCTGGCCTTTCTCGTCGTGACCCTCTTTCTGGCTCTTCTAGAGGGCCGGCTTGCTCTCTTCCTTGGCATGCGTCATCCGGCCCAGGATGGTCTCATTTATCCTTCGAGGTCCTCCCCAAGTTTGCGGGTCTCGGGTCAGGCCGAACGGCCGAAGGAAGCCTCAGAGGGCGCGCGACTTCCCCCATCATCGCACCTTGAGCTGAAAGAGTGACGCACACCTTCCGCAAGCCTCGCGCACTGACCCGTCAAGTTCTATTACAGCGATGTTGGCAAGGACGTAGTCCAAGCCTCGCCTTTCAGGCCTTACCTCGTCCCTGCAATAACAGCACCTGTAGGTCAGTCCGTCCAGCGGGGACAACGGAGGGGAGCGCGGCGTGGTCTGCACCCACCTGTAGCCAACCGGGTCTCCGAAGCCTGGGTGTTCGTTCGCATGAACACCAGGGAGCAGTTCAGCCCACGACCTGCGTGATTTCGTTCGCCAGCCCCTTCTCCACGTGCTCGGTCCAGAGCATCTCGGGGATGTCTACCGCTAGGAAAAGCTCCGCGAGGAGCAGCGCCTCGGCGGCCATCACGCCGAGGTTCTGGAAGAACTTGCCTACGCCTATGTGGACGGAGAAGTCGTCGGACTGGCCTGTGACCATTATGGTGAAGGCTCTCTCTGCCGCGACGAGGTCCTTCAGTATCCCTCCCTTCTGGGCCTGGATGACTGTTCCGAGCGGCGCCGTCGCCATGCTTGCCTTGTAGCCGTCCGACTGGAGCTGTTGCGCTATCTGCTGGCTCAGCGAAGCAGGGTCCTTGTTCTCATTCTGGAAGCGGAGTATCTTCTCTGACACCAATTAGAATCGACGACGCGTCCCCGCGACTCCGCACAAGTCTCGCGCTTTGGCCGGAGGATGCGAAGGCGGGTCAGGGGTTCTGTGGTCTGAGGACGGTCCGGGCGCGTGGCGGTGCTTGCCAACCCGAACCACGGGTTCCAGACCGTCATGGCGCGTCTGAAAAAAGCGGCCGGAAGACAAGCTATATCCTGTCCGTCCCGCGGTTGACGCATGGCATCCATGAGCAGGGAGGCGGCCCTGCAGGACATCTCCCGTTTGGTCGAGGTCATCGCCGAGTCCCACCCTGACCCCTTCCGTCACCTCTCGTCTCAGGTGGCGTTCTACGAGCGCGCCGGCGCGGTGGCCGCTGAGCTGAAAGGTGAGACAGTCGCTCAGAGCGACTTCTACCTCTGCGCGAGCAGGATCGCCGCGCTCGTGGGAGACGGGCACACGTCCGTCGATTCGGTGGACGAAGGCGTCGAGCGCCTCTGGCTCGACATGGAGCCCCTGGACGGGAGGCTCGTCGTCACGGGGGTCTATGGTGGCGAGAGATCGGAGCTCCTCGGCGCTTTCGTCAACGCGGTCGAGGGCGTCGGAATGGAGGCGCTCTCCGACAGGATCAGGACGGTGCGGGGATCTGATGGGCTCTACAACGACCTGGAGCACATCACCGGGGCGTTCCGCAGCAGAGTCCTCTCGGAGTACCTACTGCAGAAGGAGGTCGCCAAGCCGCTGAACGTCGAGCTGAAGGGGCCGGCGGGAGGCACTTCGGCGGACCTGGAGTTCGCGGCCGGGAAGCCCGGCGGGCTGGTCGTCCCCCGGACTGCGGTTGAGCTGCCTGAACCCGGGCGAAACGACATGGCCTGGGCCATGCTCCCCGGCAAAGCGGCGGTGTACCTGAGGATCGATTCGATGAGGAGGTACAGGGAGAACTTCGAGTCGCAGTTTGCCTTGGGGGCGAGCGAGGCGTTCCTCAAGGAGCTGCTCGCCAGGGCAGGGTTCGAGGCGGGCGGCGATATCGAGCGCTCGATCCAGGCTGTGCCGTCCGCGACAGAGACGGTGATAGAGGCGCTCGCCGCGATGAAGGAGAACGGAGTCACCAGCCTGGTGGTCGACCTGAGGAGGAACACGGGCGGGAACTCGTACCTGGCGTACGTGCTGGCCCACTTCCTCTACGGGGAGAGGATGCTCGATGCAGACCAGGGCTACGACGTCAGGAGACACTCCAGGTTGTACGGTGAGCAGTTCCCCGGGCGCGTGGCGGAAGAAAGAGAGAGGGGAGGATACGACTTCGGCGAGATGAGGAGGTGGGCCACGGGGAAGAGGGGGATGGACAGAGAAGAAGCGGGCAAAGCGGCCGCGCTGTCGCCCACCTTCCGAAGGCTGGCAGGCTCGTTCGAGCCGGTGCGCGATGTGGATGCCTACGTCCTGACGTCTGCGAGGACCTACAGCGCGGGCTTCGACCTTGCGTTCCTGCTCAAGCAGCTCGGGGCAGTGGTGGTCGGGGTCCAGCCCGCCCAGCCAGCCAACGCGTTCATAGACACCCTGAGGTTCAGCCTGCCCAACTCTGGCTTGAAGGGATGGGTCTCCTCGAAGCTCATGATGAAGCGCCCGACGGAGCCGCTGCACCACTGCCTTCGGCCGGACGTCGAGCTCACCTACGAGGAATTCGAGGGATTCGGGTTCGACCCCAATTCGTCCCTGCTCCTGGCTCTCCGTTCGATCGGGAAGGCGAGAAGGAGATGATCTGGGAGGCAGACGGAACAGATTACCCGTACCCCTCCGCTCCGCGTGCCTCGTTGACCCGCTGGGAACCTGCAGCACCTCCATCGTTATGAGCGACAGGGAGCGCTCCCGAAGTGCTTCTGGGCACACCGGCCTGGGCTTTGAAAACCGCAACTTGGAAGATGCACCTGACGGCGTGGAGAGGTGGCAGAGGACACCACAACCCTTAATCTTCAGAGCATTTGTAGCTGCCAGCGACCCGGAGTGGCGACACGAGAACCGCCTGACATCTCCCAACCCAACGCCTACCCATTCAACTGGTACGACGAGGACAAGGAGCTGGAGCTGCTTTACAACAGAGCGAAGAGCGAGCATTGGGACCCCTCTTCAATCGATTGGAGCTCCCTCAACCTCGCGGATTACGACCACGCCCAGAAGACGGCCATGGCCTACTGGTGGGCCGTGCTCGCAAACTTCGAGAACAACGCGGCTGCCTCGTTTTCGAAGGCGCTGGTCTACCTCACGGAGAACCATTACCCCAACTTCACCCAGAAGATGACCGGGACGATCGTGACGGACGAGTGCAGGCACGACGAGTGCTGCATGAGGGCGTGCAACAGGCTCTGTCCGTATTTTCTGAAGGGCTGGAAGCCGGAGGACGACCAAGATGCGAAAGCCCTGAACAACGTGAGGTGGGTCTACTACAATGGAGGCAGGTACTGGAAGGGGTACATAGCCTCCTTCTCGAAGTACAGGTTCCCCCTCATCTTCACTTCGTTCATGATGGGAGAAGCGTGCGCCTCTAAACTCTTCCACGAGATGAAAGACAAGGCGGAACATCCGGCCTTCAAGGATGCGCTCGGACACATGACCATGGACGAGTCGAGGCACCTGGCTTACACCTGGCGAGTCTTGGAGAATGCGATCCCTTCGCTGACGGAGGAGGAGAAAGCTCTAATCCCGAAGCGACTGCGGCATGGGTTCGTCTATCTGTCGATGGTCCTCTTCGAACCGCCTAACGAGTTCTGGGAGCTCCCCGAAGGTTTCATGGACGCGCACAGGAAACTGGAGGGGATGGCCAGAGATGCCGGACTCGGGGTCCTCACCCTGGATGAAAAGAGGCAGGCCTGGAGGTCCACCATCATGGATGTCAAGAGGAAGCTGGGGAAGTACAACCTGCCATTCCCGGACCTGCCCGAAATAGACGTCTATGGCACCTGAATAGAAGTCGTAGGGTCGCAAAGGAGGACCAGGGGATCTGGACAGAATCGGGATGGACCGGAAGAGATTCGAACCCTTGGTCCGGGCCCCACAGGCCGAGTCCTGACCAGCACTTGGGCATGCGCGCTTGTAGCCAAAAGCGGGCCCGGCCGGATTCGAACCGGCGACCCTCAGCTCCGCAGGCTGATGCCCTGATCCGTGTTTGGGGCAACCATGGATATCCCTATCCACGTGCTTCCCCTTGCAGGAGTCTAGGCTACGGGCCCAGGCTGCGGTCAAAGTGGCCCGCTTATATGCGCAAGTCTCGCCTGATCTTCTTGAGCAGCCCGACGAGCATGGGCATGGTCAGCTTCCCCGTGTTGGTGTTCCGCGGGCTCGGGTGGTACCCGGCGTACAGAACGGGACCTCCATCGACCCGGTAGGAGGCGCCGTGCTCGAAGACCATCCCCCTGACGTCCGTCCCGGCCCTGGCCAGATGCGAGACGTAGGCTTTGAAGGCGAGAGAGCCCAGGGCCAGGACCCCCTCCAGGCTCGGCATCAGCGATATCTCTGCGTCGAGGAAGCGGGAGCAGTTGTCGAACTCCTCCCTGGTAGGCTTGTCCCCCGGCGGGACGCACTTGACCGCGGCCGTGATGTAGCATCCCCGGTAGACCAGCCCGTCGTCTCGCGACTCTGACATAGGCTGGTTGGCGAACCCCGCGGAGTGGAGCGCCGTCACGAGGAACCTGCTCGAGGCGTCCCCTGTGAAGATCCTCCCCGTCCTCTCGGCGCCGTGGAGGGCCGGGGCCAGCCCCAGGATCAGCAGTTTCCCTCCCAGGTCTCCGAAGCCAGGGACAGGCTTCCGCCAGTAGACCTGGGACGCGTAGGACGCCCTGGGCTCCACGCCCTCCCTGTATGCCACCAGTCGCGGGCATGCCCTGCACGAAACGATCTCCCGGCCCAGCTCGGCGGCCGAGCGCCCCGGCTTCAATTCCCGACTGCGGCGAGGAGGGCCCTGCTCACCTCGGCCCTCCCCGCGTCCATGACGTAGGGCCCGAGCCGGGGGCCCCGGTCGGAGCCGAGGAGAACCGCGTACACCGCCGGGAAGAACTCGCCGGGCCTGAGCCCCTGCCTCTTTGCCGCGTCGAAGGCGGCGTTCTGGATGTCCTCCTCCGTGGCGAGCCCAGGGAGCGCGGCCGCGAACTCCCTCACGGCGGTCCTGGCGGCGTCGCCGAGCTCAGGCGGCTCTATCGCCGTCTTCCCCTCTCGTGTGGCCCACCCGCGGGCCCAGGATATCCGCCTCGAGAGGTCGGGGGTCGGCACCTTCACCATCCCGTAGGTGGC
Source organism: Nitrososphaerota archaeon (assembly GCA_029784795.1). The sequence goes on from JAFMAW010000005.1 coordinate 8,385, forward strand.
GAGCCTCTTGGACACGAACTCCTCGACGGCCCCCTCCGGAGCCACGGCCGAAAGCTGGGCGAGCAGCCTGTAGGGGACGTGGATGCCCTTCGCCTGGGGGACCTTCAGGAACACGGAGTACTCGTAGAGCCCCCTCAGCCTCGCATCCTTCATCTGGTTGGGGTCCCTCCTCTTGGAGAAGTAGGACTCTTCGAGGTCGTCGTACTCGTCCATGTAGATCGGGACGTCCTCCAGGGAGATGTTCCTGGCCCCGACTATCCGCTTGTACATCAGGAGCCTGAGGCTCTCCGGGGAGGCGTACTGCAGCCACTCGTCGGGGGTGACGAGGTTCCCCTTCGACTTCGACATCTTCTTCCCCGACTTGTCCTGGAAGAGCTCGTACCTCGCGTGGTAGGGGGGCGGGTAGCCGAGGATGCTCTCGGCGACCCAGTCGTTTATCTTGACCGAGTCGGTCAGCTCCTTGCCGTAAGCCTCGAACCGTATGTCGAAGGCAGACCACCTGGCCGCGAACTCCACCTTCCACATCAGCTTCCCGTTCCCTTCTGTGACCTTCACGTCCCCCTCGTTGCCGCACCCGTCGACCTGCCTCTCCCCCAGCTTGGTCCCCTCGCAGACGTAATGGACCGTGTCCTCCTCCGGGTCGAAGGACTGCGCCCTCGTGACGTAGATCCTCCCGCAGCTCTTGCAGACAGGCGTGTATGGGAGCGACCCCTCGTACTTCGACTGGCCCACCAGCTCGTTGATCTTCTTGCCGATCACCCCGGCGCTGGCGAGTATCTTCCTGATCTGGCCGTTGAGCTTCCCCGACGCGTACGCCTCGGCCCCGCTCTGGAACACGTATTCGACCCCTATCTTGTCCAGGGCCCCGCGGAGGAGGGAGCCCACGTGCTCGGCGTAGGATCCGTGGCAGCCGAGTGGGTCAGGGATTCGGGACACGGGGTGTGCGAGGTAATCGTTCAGCCAGGCAGGGAAGCCCACGGGGACCTTCCTCAGGCCGTCGAAGTCGTCAGAGTAGGCGACCAGCTCCGACTTGTGGCCGAGCGACTCCAGCGCCAGCTTCACCCCGTAGGACCGTATGGCGTCTCCGACGCTCCCGATGTGAGGCAGCCCCGAGGCCCCCAGCCCGCTCTCCACCCTGACCAGGGAAAGGCTCCTCCCAAGCCGCTCCTCGCGCTCCGCTGTCTCCTGGGCGACCTTGTCGAGCCAGGTACCCCTCCCTATGATAGCAGCCTGGTCCAAGCTTGTACCCCGGCCGGTCACGATGGCGTAATTAGGCTTCTCTTACCTGTAGTAGGGGACCGGGACCTTCTCCATGGGCTTCCCCTCCCTGGACTGGCGGACCTTCTTGATGGCGTCCACGAAGTGGTCGAAGGTCACCACGGCCTCGTCCACATGCTTCCTGGCGTCGTCGGGCTTGGGGTACTTGGAGATGAACCCCTGCAGCACGATGGAGACCGCCGTGTTGGTCAGTGATGCCATGTCCGCCCCGCTGAAGCCCTCGGTCATCTCCACGACCCTGTCCAGGTCGATGTCCTTCGAGATGGGGACCCCCTTGGTGTGTATGTTCAGTATCTCCTTCCTGGCGAGCTTGTCCGGGAGCGGTATCTGAATCAGCTTGTCGAACCTCCCCGCCCTCACCAGGGCCGGGTCCACGATGTCTATCCTGTTGGTGGCGGCGAGCACCACCACCCCCTGGAGGCTCTGTACGCCGTCGAGCTCGGTGAGGAGCTGGCTCACCACCCTCTCGGTCACCATGCTGTCCCCGCCCATGCCCCTGGTCGGAGCCACAGCGTCTATTTCGTCGAAGAATATCACGCAGGGCGAAGCCTGCCTGGCCCTCCTGAACACCTCACGTATCCCGCGCTCGGACTCGCCGACCCACTTGCTCAGCAGCTCGGGGCCCCTCACGCTGATGAAGTTCGCCTCGCTCTCCGTCGCCACCGCCTTCGCAAGGAGGGTCTTGCCTGTCCCCGACGGGCCGTAGAGCATTATCCCCTTGGGCATGCTGTAGCCGATCTTGTCGTAGAGGTCAGGGTACTTCAGCGGCCACTCGACCGCCTCCTGCAGCTCCTTCTTGACCCCGTCTAGGCCTCCGATGTCGGCCCACTTCACGTCGGGGGTCTCCAGGTAGACCTCGCGCATGGCCGAAGGCATGACGTCCTTCAGCGCGTCCTCGAAGTCAGCCATGGTCACCACCAGCTTGTCCAGGGTCTCCGGGCTCAGCCTGTCCTCCTCGAGCTTGATGTCCGGCAGGTTCCTCCTCAGGGTCTTCATGGCGGCCTCCTTGCAGAGGTACTCGAGGTCTGCGCCGACGAACCCGTGGGTCACCCCGGCGAGCTTCTCCTGGTCGACCATCTTGTCCGCGGCCCCGTTCTTTTCGTCGTTCTGGGCCAGCGGCATGTGCCTGGTGTGAATCTGGAGGATCTCCAGCCTTCCGCGCTTGTCAGGGACCTTAATCTCAATCTCCCTGTCGAACCTCCCCGGCCTTCTGAGCGCCGGGTCGATGGCGTTGGGTCGGTTGGTGTTGTGAAGAAGTACAGGGCTCTCTCCGCCGAAGAAGGCCTCCCCCTCGGCACCACAGATGTCGTAGACGAAGCCGTCGTACGGGACCTTGGTGATTGATCTAATGACGGCTCGCTTCTGGGCCAGCTGTTTCCTTATTTTGACTGTAGCGAAGGGATTGTTGGTCTTTCCTATGTCCAGCCTGTAGGCGATAGTCTCCTTTTTGACCACGACGCCGGCGATCGGCCTTCCAGCCGGGACCTTGAACGAGTGCGTCGAGGCTTCGATGCCGTGCATGCGGCAGAGCCAGTTGAGGGCTCGGACGAAATTCTGGCTCACAGAGGTTATCTCCAGGGTCCCCCTGCTCAGACTGTTGTAGCCGTCGCCCCTCGCCTCGCCTCTGAGGAACTCCAAGAAGTATTCTCTGGGAGCCTCGAACAGGAAAGATGGGATGCGCTTCTCGTGAGCATTGTGCCCGAATAACGCGCCCAAGAGCGAGGCGACGGGTTTCCTTTCGTAGTACAACGAGTACGCGTTGTTGTGCTCGCGCTCGATTGAGGGGCGGACCTTGAATATCTCGAACATTAGCGACTTTACGTCTTCGACGAAGGACCTCTCCTCCCTGGAGAAAGTGAAGGTCGCTTCCTTCTGCTCCGATGAGCCCTCTGCTGCGTAGTAGCCAAAGAGCCTGCTCAGGCCCGGCGTCAGTGTGACCTTCTTTGGTATGCCCTCCTCTTCCCAGCGTGCCGAATCAGGCATCGTGCCGCTATGCCTCCACCTCTGGACAGTCGAAGCATTTGCTCCTGCACGAATCGCCAAGAGGTGAGACTGGCCGTTCGGTCCAGGGACGTCCTGGAGGACGAGGGATTCGTTGTAAGCCTGTGTCGCTTCACTGTCGTAGAGCTCAAATGTCGGGAGGGGCCGTTCTTCGAACACGTGCGCCCTTATCTCCGTCAGATCCTTCCTCGACCTATTTGCCTTGAACGGGAGATCAACGAGAACGTCGCCCACATTGAGCTGATCCACCCTCTTCGCCTCGATGCCGTGAGGCGTCCTGATGAACACCGAGTGGTTTCCGGTGGTCCTCGCCCTTCCTCCGATATACTCAATCTCGTAGACTTCTTTTACCTTGTGTCTGAACACGCCTCGGAAAGGCTGGAACTTGCTCCCTCCGAAGAAAGTGAACTTCGCGAACTTCGGGTTCGCCGACTTCTTCGGTTGCAGTCCTAGTACCTGAAATCCCTCTGCCGACTTCTCTACTCCTTCTTCACCGTCGCTGTAGAATGAATCGACGAACTTTCCGATTGGCGTAAGTTCTACGCGACCATCCTTGTCCCTTACTAGGATCGGAGTGTCGCCAGTGACGCTGGCCGCTATCACAATCACCTTTCCTCTGGCCTCCAGCCCGTCCATCAGGGACAGGAGTTGGCTAACGACTCTTCGTTCAACCTCACCAGTTACTTCCTCCCTCTTGGGCGCGATGGAATCTATCTCGTCGATAAATATGATTGTTGGGGCTTTTTCCTTCGCTTCTTTGAAGATTTCTCTGAGTCTAGCTTCCGATTCCCCATAAAATTTGGACATTATCTCCGGGCCGCTTATCGGAATGAAGTGGGCGTTGCTCTCCGTCGCCACGGCCTTCGCCAGTAACGTCTTGCCAGTATTATGGCTCAGTATCCCGTTCGAGAAGAACGAGTGAGTACTCGGCACCTCAAAGTCGTATACCCTCTGCCATCCCTGCAGCCTCTCTACCTCCTTGATCCTCTCGAAGTCGTCTTTGAGATAGCTCAGGTTCCTTCGGTATTTGCCCAAAATGGCCTTGAGGCTTCCACTCTTCCTGGTCGAAATCAGACCGATGCTGTCCTTGAATTTTTGGACTCCGTCTTTGCCCCTGATGGCAAGCACATACGAGGCGGACTGCTTGCCGCCCTTGGTGACGTATCCCTTCCCATGTATCCTGCAGTTGATTCCGAACCTCAGCAGGAGGGTCTGGACCTCTTCGAGCAGTTTCCTGTGTTTGCTCTTGAGGAAGACACCGTAATATCTTCCACCCATTCTGGTGTAGCCATCTCCTTCGAATAGGCCCCTCAGGAATGCCGCGACCACGGTGTTCGGGGACATCAGGATCGGAGAGGGAACCCTCTTCTCCTCCTTGGACCAGTACCGCCTGAAGAAGTCGGCCAGCCCTCTGTTGTCGAATCTGAGGACGTTGCATTGCTTTCCTTTCTTCGGGACCGTGTACCCCTCGACCGCGAAGAGCCCCATCCCCTTCCGGATGTGGGCCGCGAGTTCTTCTTCGAATTTTTCGATTGTGAAGAACACCCTCTCCCTGCCCGCGGTTCCCTCGGCGATGAAAATGCCGAACAGTTCGCCCATTTGCTCATCCCAGATTTTGGGTATTGCAGGATGTGTGTGGAGCCGTTCCATGTCTATGGTATCGGAGACTATGACGTACTGGCTAGGCGACGGAATCCAGCGAATCGTCTTGACCCGTTCACCTGGCTGCAGCTTTTCGGCTTCCTTCCACCCTCCGTCTGTCATCAGGGGGTGGTTGGTTGTCATTCTCAGTCGTTTCCCAGTTTCAGTGATTACCTGTATGGTCTCCGGGACATCATAGATGTGGAGTGCCTTCGCGCTCGCGGGTGGGTAGACGGGAAGGTCTGCAAGATACACCCCAGGAACCATCCCCCGCGCGAGCTCGTCTATCCTCATCAGTCCGCCGTTCTCCAGCGCGATGAGGGAATCGCCAACTATGCATCCGGGCGGGCCGTAGAGGAGTATCCCCTTGGGCGCTTCGACCCCGAGCTTCTCGAATATCTCCGGGTGCCGCAGAGGGAGCTCTATCATTTCGCGGACCTTCTGGATCTCGTCCTTCAGCCCGCCGATGTCCTCGTAGGTCACCTGGGGGACGCCCCGGAGGGCCTCTCCCTTCTCCGAGATCACGAACACGGTCCTCTGGGTGATCAGCGCGGCGTCGGCGACCGGGCTTACCCCGACCACCTGGAAGGTCAGCCTTCCGCCGAAGTATGGTATCATGATGTTGTCCCCCTTCGTCACCGGGACGCTCTCGAGGGCGTCGGCGAGGTACCTCTCGTCTATGGGCGGGACCGCCTCCAGCGGCGCTACGACGACCTTCTCCGCCGGCGGTGCCTTCACCTTCTTCACGACGACGACGTCGCCTATGGCTACGCCAGCGTTGTTCCTGATGAGCCCGTCTATCCTGACTATCCCCCGCCCTTCGTCCGACGGGTACAGCGGGAGGCACTTCGCTACAGTCCGCCTCTTCCCCTTGATCTCGATGACGTCACCGGTGGATGCGTCGAGCGCGTCCATGGCGTCGTAGTCGATCCTCGCGACCCCTCTGCCAACGTCGCGCGTGTATGCTTCGAGGACCTTCAGTTGGACCTGCTGCTGGCTCACTCCGGCTCCACTCTCAGACAACGTTTACCCTCCTGAAGCCCTTATTAGGCTTGTCCTTCAATGAGAACGAAATTTCCAACATCCCGTTCCGATACTCCGCCTTCCCCGACTCCGGATCGATGGCGGCCTTCAGTCCAAGCTCGGCGCGATAGCGCTTCTCCCCCTTCGACGCCGTGACGACGGCGCTCTCCTCGGTAGCGTCGATGCTGATGTCCTCCTTCTCGACCCCGGGCATCTCCAGGATCGCCCTGAGCAACCCTGCCTTCTCGTCGACGACCTGCTCGTTGATGGGCGACCGGAACCCGTCCCGGCGCACCGGGCTGTTCCCGAAGACCTGGACCGACGGCTTCCCCTCCGGGCCCATGTTGAAGGTGAACCCTGCGATGAACGGGCTGCTCTGTCGGTCATGCCCGAAGAACGCGTTCCTCACCGTGTCCTCGATGTCCTTCTCGAAGTCCTCGAAGTACCTGTCGAGCTCGTCGAGCATGTCTCTCAGGTCTCTCCTTCTGTCGCCGCCTCCTTCTCCGCTCATGTTAATTCATTCACAGTTAATTAATCACATGTTTATTAACTTAGCCCCTGCTATCCGCCTGCGAATGACCATTGATTTCGTCGAGGAGGTGCTTTCTTCGAAGGCCAAGCTACGGATCATGGATGCGGTGTCGGTGAGGCCGCGCACCCTGGGCGAGCTCTCAGACGCCACCGGAATCTCCGTGCAGGGGGTTCTCAGGCACCTGAAGAGGCTGGCGGAGCTGGGGCTGGTCGAGGAGAGGGGGCTGTCGAGGGCGGCGCCGAAGGCAAGGGTCGTGTACGCCGCCGCTTCGGCCCGGGTCAGGGACTACTCTTCCAAGGGGCTCACCGTGGTGAGGTCGGCAGACGTGCGGCCCAGGCGCCAGCCGGCGAGGGTGCGCGACCTCGAGCGGGCGGCCGGGGACCTGCTGATCCAGAGGAGGAGGATAGGAGAGACGGCCAGGAAGCTGGGGAGGATGATCGACGAGGCGTCCGAAGACCAGGAGGACCTCGCGGCTGCCGTCGCGTCCCTGGGGCTCTCCGACACGGAGCGGCTGATAGTCGAAGTCGCCCTGACGGAGGACACGCTGGAGGAGGGGCGGGTCGTCCTTTCGAAGTACTACGGGATAGAGGACAGAAGGTCTATAGAGAGAGCACTCTCGAAGGCGGGCAGATTTGTCTGAGAACAAGAAGCTGGTGATGGTCACCAACGACGACAGCGTCCAGAGCAACGGGATACTCGAGCTTGCCCGGGCAGCGTCCAGGCACGCCCACGCAATCATAGTCGCCCCCGAGCAGCCCCAGAGCGCCACCGCGCTCAGCCTGACGTTCCACAAGCCGATACGGGTGAACAGGGTGAGGCGGGACGGCTTCGAGTGCTATGCCGTCTCCGGGTCGCCGGGAGACTGCGTCATGGTGGGCGTGAACAAGGTACTCCCACGGAAGCCCGACCTCGTGGTCTCAGGGATCAACATAGGGGACAACAACACGTTCCAGGACATCCTCGCGTCTGGGACCGTCGCCGCAGCCCTGGAGGCGGCAATCACAGGGATACCGGCCATAGCGTTCTCCATGGAGGTGAGCGGAGAGTCGCTGTTCGCCCTGGAGTACGACCAGCCGGACTTCACAAACGCCGGGGTCATCGCCGGCGAGATCATCGGCGACGTCCTGGACAACGGGATGCCCGAGGGGGCCGAGCTCCTGAACGTCAACTTCCCGCGGGGCGTCCAACAGTCGACGCCCATCAAGATCACCGAGGTGGGGAGGAGGAAGTACACCGACAAGGTCCTGGTGAGGCGCGACCCCAGAGGGAGGCCGTACTACTGGCTCTTCGGAGAGAGGCTCACCAGCTTCCCGGAGAGGACGGACGCCGAGGCTGTGGTTGTGAAGAGGCATGTGTCCATAACCCCCATGGTCCTGAAGATGTCTGGCCCGCCCTCCAAGGAGCTGTCGACTCTCAGGGAAAGGGTCGAGATGAGGCTCCGAAGGGCGCGTCGCGGAAGGCTCTAGAGGGACGTGGATGGCGGCGAAGGCTGAAGCGTCAGGCTGGGAGGAGGTCAACAAGAAGATGAGGGTGGTCAGGCTCACCCCGCCCCTCCAGGCCCTGGTCCCAGTGCTGGCGCTGCCCGCGCTCTCCAAGAACACGAGGGGGATGACCCTGATACCGGGCCGGGAGGGTCTCGCGCTCGGCGCGATCCTGCTGGCCGCGTCCGGCGCCACCGCCTACGCCCTCTACTCGGTCGCCGGACCCCTCGGGGGGTTCCTCCCCCTCTGGCTGGTAGGGACGGCAGGGGCGGCACTCTTCCTCTCAGCCCTGAGGCCGACCGCGTTCGTAAAGCCGATATGCGTCCGCTGCAGGCTCCTCCCTGTGATCAGGGAGCACGAGGCGCTGCACCTTTCCGGGGTGGCGAGCGAGGGGGCGGTCTGGGAGTCGATGAGGTCGAGGCACAGCGCGGACAGCCTGAGCCTCGCGGGGGACCCTGCCATATGCAGCTTCTGTCCCATCCCCAAGAGACTGGCAAAGCAGTAGGTGAAGTGAGATGGTGCATCGCATTGCGGTGGTCGACCAGGACCTCTGCCAGACCAAGAAGTGCGGCCTCGAGTGCATCAAAGAGTGCCCGGTCAACATCAACGGCCAGGAGTGCATCACGCTCCCCGAGAGCAAGATCGCGCTGGTCTCCGAAGAGCTCTGCATAGGGTGCGGCATCTGCATCAAGGTCTGCCCCTTCGACGCCGTCGACATCCTGAACCTGAGCGAGGAGCTGAAGACAGACAAGATACACCAGTACGGGGTCAACTCGTTCAGGCTCTTCCGGATACCCACCGTGAGGAAGGGGCAGGTGGTCGGCCTGGTCGGGAGGAACGGCATCGGCAAATCCACGGCGCTCAAGATCCTCGCCGGACAGCTAGTCCCCAACCTGGGGGACTACGAGGCCGAGGCGACCTGGGACAGGTTCCTCAGGTACCTCAGCGGCCGGGAGATGAAGGAGCACTTCGAGAAGGTCGCCGACGGGGAGCTGAAGGTGTCCCTCAAGCCCCAGGCGGTGTACAAGATCCCCGAGGCCTGGAAGGGGAAGGCGCTGCCGCTGCTGGAGCAGATGGACGAGAGGAAGAAGCTGGACGAGGTAGTGGACGCGCTCAGCCTGAGAGGGGCCCTGGACCGGGACGTACCAGACCTCAGCGGGGGGGAGCTCCAGAGGGTGGCCGTCGCGGCCGCTGCCCTCAAGGACGCGGACCTCTACCTCTTCGACGAGCCGTCGTCCTACAACGACGTCTACCAGAGGCTGGCGGTCTCGAAGCTGATAACCGGCCTGGCCGAAACGGGGAAGGCTGTCCTGGTGGTCGAGCACGACATAGCCTTCCTCGACTACGTCACAGACTACGTCCAGATAATCTACGGAGAGCCGGGGGCATACGGCATAGTGTCAGGGCTGTACGCGGCCAGGACGGGTATCAACGCCCTGCTGGACGGCTATCTCCCCCAGGAGAACGTCAGGTTCAGGGACCACTCCGTGGCATTCGAGCTGAGGGCGGCCGGCGAGACCGTCGAGAGCGAGGCCGCGGTGGCGAGGTACACCGACCTGGCCAAGGCGTACCCGTCGTTCAGGCTCAGGGTGGGGGCGGGGGAGATCATGGGCGGCACCATAATCGGGGTGGTGGGCGCCAACGCCCTGGGGAAGACGACATTCCTGAAGATGCTGGCCGGGGTGGAGAAGCCCGCCGAGGGGGTGGTGCACGTCGACGCCAAGGTGGCGTACAAGCCACAGTACCTCAGCTCCGACTTCGATGGGACCCTGGAGGAGTTCTTCATGTCGACCCTGGGGACGAAGTACAGCGACCCTGCCCTCCAGGACAACCTGGTCACCCCCCTCAGGCTGGAGAAGCTCCTGGCGAGGAGGATGGGCGAGCTCAGCGGGGGGGAGCTCCAGAAGGTGGCCGTGGTCGCCACCATGGCCCAGGAGACCGACGTGTACGCCCTGGACGAGCCGTCGGCGTTCCTGGACGTAGAGGACAGGTTCGTGGTGTCCCGGGCGATCAACAGGATGGTGAAGGCGAGGGGGAAGGCGGCGGTGGTGATAGACCACGACCTCCAGGTGGTGGACATCGTGTCCGACAGGCTCCTGGTCTTCAGCGGCGAGCCCGGGGTCTCCGGCGAGGCGACCCCCCCGCTCACCAAGGAGGCAGGGATGAACGACTTCCTGAGCCGGGTGGGCCTCACGTACAGGCGGGACGTCAACACCGGCAGGCCCAGGGTCAACAAGCCCGGGTCCAAGCTGGACAGGGAGCAGAAGGAGAGGGGGGCGTACTACTACGTGCCGTCCCAGAGGGAAGAAAGTGCCCCGGCTGATTAGGGCCGCCCTCGAAAGGGCGGGGGTCGAGGGGGCGGACCGGGTCTCCTCGGGGGTAGACGTCGTCGGAGACATAGCCATAGTCAGGCTCATGGGGTTCTTGGCGCAGGAGAAGCGGAAGATCGCCGGCGCGCTCCTGGAGGAGATGAAGAACGTCAGGGTGGTGTTGGAGCAGAAGGGAGGGATAGAGGGGGAGTTCAGGCTCAGGAAGCTGGCGCACCTCGCAGGGGAGAGGAGGACGACCACGGTGCACAGGGAGAACGGATGCGCGTTCAGGGTGGACGTGGCCAAGGCGTACTTCTCGCCGCGCCTGTCGACCGAGAGGCTGCGTGTGGCCAGGCTGGCCCGGCCCACCGACCGGGTGCTGAATATGTTCGCTGGGGTCGGCCCCTATTCCATAGCGGTGGCGAAGGTCGCAGGGGCGACGGTGACGAGCTGCGAAGTGAACGAGGCTGCCGCAGCCCTCCACGAGGAGAACGACAGGATGAACAGGGTGGAGGGCCTGGTCAGGGTGGTGCGCGGCGACGCGGCTGACCTCCCAGGTGTCCTGGAGGAGAAGTTCGACAGGATACTGATGCCCCACCCCTCCGAGGCGGACAGGTACCTCCCGACAGCCCTCAGCCTGGCCAGGGGGGGCGCGACCATCCACTACTACAGGCACGTGCTCGGGGAGGACGAAGCCGAGGCCGCCGGGGCCCTCCGCAAGGAGCTCAGGGCCATCCTCCCGAAGGGGGCGAGGTTCGTCCCCAGGAGGGTCCGCGAGGTGGGGCCCAGGTGGGTGGAGATGGCGGCGGACATCAGGCTCCCCGCGGGGAGGGAGGCGCGGCGGAGCTCCAGGCCCGGCGCAAAGCCAACATAGGTGGGCGGGCAACCTGTCAGGGTTGCGAAGGGTAATCTCGGACGCCGAGCTGGCGACGCTCTCCAGGGACGCGGGGATTTACGCCATAGCGCCGGCCAGGGCCTACGTCGCCGGGTCCGAGGAGGAGGTCGCCCAGGCTGTGAGGGAGGCGGCGGCGTCGGGGCTGGCGGTGACCCCCCGGGGCGGAGGGACCTCGATCCCGTCCCAGTCTGTCGGCAGGGGGGCGATCCTGGTCCAGTCGAGGAGCGCCATCAGGGTAGGCGAAGGGCTCGTCTACTGCGAGCCGGGGGTGGTGAAGGCGGACCTCAACAGGGCCCTCTCCCTGCAAGGCGCGTGGATGCCGGTGGACCCGTCGTCCTATGCCAGCTGCACGGTGGGGGGGATGGTGGCCAACAACTCGTCGGGAGCGAGGACCCTCAAGTACGGCTCCACGGTGGACTTCCTGGCCGGGGCCAGGGTCGTCTTCGCAGACGGGAGCGTGGGGGCGCTGGGACCGGTCGCGGTAGAAGAAGCGCTGTCAGGGGACGGAAGGACCAGGAGGGCGGCGTCACTGGTCGTCGAGAACTGGCGCGACATCCTGGACGAGGCGCCCAGGGTCGCCAAGAACTCTTCAGGGTACAGGCTGGAGAAGGCGCTCCGGGACGGGACGTTCGACCTCCAGAGGCTGTTCGCCGGGTCCGAGGGGACCTTGGGCGTCGTAACGGAGGCGACGCTGATGACCGTCCCCCGGCCAAGGTGGCGGGCCCTCTTCGTGGCAGAGTCAGCCCTTCAGGACCTGGACGCCACCGTGGGGGCGTTCAGGTGTCTCGCGCCGTCAGCCCTGGAGGTGGTGGACAAGTCGGTGTTCCGGGAGACCGGGAGGTGGGAGAGGGTCTCGAGGCTCTCGCGTTCCGACGACCCGTTCATGGTCTTCTGCGAGCTCGACGGGAGCGAGGGGGAGGCTGAGGACAGGGTCGCGGAGGCGGCGGGGGCCGTCGGAGGGCTCGAGCCGCTGGTGATGACAGACGAGGGGGACATAGCTGCAGCCTGGGCGTCGAGGAACGAGACCCTGACCGCCGCGCGGGAGATGAAGCGAGGAGGGCGTACCCCCGTCCCCGGGGTGGAGGACCTGGTGGCCCCCCGGGAGAGGCTCGGCGACCTCGTCAGGCTCCTGGTCGACCAGTTCGAGAAGCGGGGGCTCGAGTACATACTCTACGGCCACGCGGGGGACGCGAACCTGCACGCGAGGCCCCTCATCGACCTCGGAGGCCAGGCCGGGATGAAGACCAACGAGGAGCTGATGGAGGAGTGCTTCGAGGGGGTGTGGAAGATGGGAGGGTCCATGACCGGGGAGCATGGCGACGGGATGCTGAGGGCTAGGTTCGTCAGGCGGCAGTATCCGCGGACCTACCACCTGATGGAGGAGCTGAAGGAGACCTTCGACCCGAAGTGGGCCATGAATCCCATGGTCAAGATCGCCAGGCCATAGCGGCCCGGGCCAGTAGCTTGGCGACCTTCACAGGCTCCGGGACCGACCCCTGCAGGGTGAACGCGTCGAGCACGGACTTCGCCTCCCGTCCATCCAGCCCCGCCGACCTGACGAACACCCTGTGGCCGGTGCCGAGCTTCACCCCCGCCCTCCTGCCCAGCCGCCGGTAGGCCTCCAGCTTCCCCTCGGCCCCCTCGGGGAAGTGGCGCCTTATCGCCCCCTCGATGCCCGAAGTCTCCTTGTAGGTCAGGCATATGACCGGGGTCCCCGTCCTCTCGGACAGCGCGTCGACGTCCACGATGTTGTAGAGGCTCAGGATGGCCCCAGAGACCAGGACGACGTTGATGTCGTTCCTGTGAAGCCTCCTGAAGAGCCCGACTATGGACTTCGTGGCGTCGTCCCCTCCCACCTCGGTCCTCCCCAGGGCGACCCCGTCTATCACGAAGTCGCTCCGCATCACGACCCCGGCAAGGACGGACGCGCGTTGGCCCTCCCTGAAGCTCTCTGCGACCCCCAGCGCCCTTATCCCCGGCTTGTTGAGGTGGAGCCTCAATGGACGGCCCTAGTACTCTTCGAACCTGCCCGTCCTCCGCGAGAGCAGCTCGAAGCCGCTGAAGAGGCCGAACCCGGCCAGCATCACCAGCACCGCGTCGAGGGCTTCCCAGCCCAGCATGGGGAGGAGAGCAGGGATTGAAGCACCGGCTATGGCCATGCGGACAGCCTCTGTGCCGTAGGTGAGCGGGATCGCCCAGGACAGCGGCTGGAGCCAGATAGGGAGCCGCGAGACCGCGAAGTCGATGCCGCAGAGGAGCATGGTCACGAAGAGGAATATGTTCGCCACTATGAGGGCAGTCCTCATGTACAGGCCGACCGCGCTGATCAGCAGGCCGAAGGTCGTCATCGCTATGCTGGTCAGGAAGACCACCACCGCCACCCCCAGGAAGTCCGCCTGGGCGAAGCTGACCCCGAAAATGGTGGCCGCGTAGAGGAGCCCGGCTCCGGCTATGAGCGAGGAGAGGAGCACCTGGAACCACGCCCTGCCGATGAATAGCGCGGCCCTGTTGGCAGGCGTGACCATGGTGCTCGGGAGGGTCCCCTGCCACTTGTCCTGGGAGGTGATGTTGGCCACGGCGAAGACAGCGGAGAAGGACATGGACTGTATGGCGTTGCCTATGACTATGAACTGGGTGACCGACAGCGGATACTTCAGGTAGACCGAGAGGAAGGCGAAGAACCCCATCTGCGCTATGGGTGTGATGAATATCTGCATCACCCACATCTCCCAGCTGTCCCAGATGATCAGCCCCTTGCGCCCGAAGAAGAACGCACCCATGAACACCCTGTAGGCCATCTGGAGCCTCGAGCCTGCGCTCAGGACCCCGCGGCCGTCTTCAGTACTCTTCAAGGGTCCCGTTCCTCTTGGCGTAGGCCTCCACCCGCTTGAACAGGAAGAAGGCCAGTCCGAGATAGGCGAGCGTCTCGGCCACCATTATGACCATGTCCTGCCAGTAGGTGGTGGGGAGCCCGACGTACCCAGGCAGCGCCGCGATCCTGATGGCCTCTATCCCCCAGGTCGGGGCCAGCATGAAGGCGAACGGAAGGTAGACGATGGGGAGCAGTATGACCGGGAACATCGTCCCGGTGGCGATGTAGACCGGGATCTCCATGGAGTTGGTGATGAAGCCCCCCTTCCTCGAGAGCAGGAGGATGGTGGTCATGAGCAGCCCGAAGGACGAGAGCGAGAGGAAGGTGGCCACCGAGGCGAGGAAGAAGGCGCCGGGGTTCACCAGTCCGAAGCCCACCCTGAACCAGGCCAGCCCTATCACCAGGATGAAGACGGCGTTGAGCACCCCCTGCAGCGTGTTGAAGAGGACCCTGCCCAGGGCAATCCACGACAGCGGGATGGGCGCGGCGAGGGTCGCCTCCATTGTCCCGTTCCATCTGTCGAAGCCGATGGAGTTTGCCGACGCATAGATGGTGGTCCCCCACATCCCCATCAGGCCGGAACCCAGGACCAGGTAGAGAAGGAAGGAGCTCCCGGAGGTCTCCCCCTGGAACAGGAAGAACGCCACCAGGGTGAAGATGAAGGGGGCGATGATGTTCGGTATCACCCACTGGGGGTCCGCGAAGAAGAGCTTCCGTGTGAGGAAGATCGACGCCCTCAGGACCTGGACCTTCTGGGAGACGTACCCGTCCACCCTCTTCCCCCGAGGGAGGTCCTGCATGGACACCATATCACTCTTCGACCAGCCTGAGGTAGGCGTCCTCCAGGGTGGGCTCCTTGATCGTCCTGTCGATTATCTTGGCCCCCGCAGGCAGGGACGCCACCACCTTCGGGAGCAGGTCAGCGCCCATGGGGGTCTGGATCCTGATCGACTGCTGCTCCGATTCAAGGTCCGCCACGACCCTCACCACGTCGGGGATCGCCCTGAGGGCTTCGACGTAGTCCATGGTCGCCCCGTAGGTCCTCAGGTCGATGACCGAGATGTCCCTCACCATATTCTTCAGCTCCGACGGCGTGTCGAGGGCGACGATCTTCCCCTTCGAGATGACCCCGACCCGCTGGCAGAGCTCTTCAGCCTCGAACATGTAGTGTGTGGTGAGAAGTATCGTCTTCCCCTGGGCCTTCAGGTCCCTGACCATGTTCCGTATGTCCCGGGCGCCGGCGGGGTCGAGTCCGATGGTCGGCTCGTCGAGGAAGATAAGCTCGGGGTCGTGGACCAGGGCCTTCGCTATGTGCAGCCGCTGCTTCATCCCCCTGGAGTACTTCTCCACCCTCTCCTTCTCCCGGCCCGCGAGGCCGACGATTTCAAGCAGCTTCGGGATCCTCTCCTTCGCCACCTTGGGGTCCACCCCGTAGAGGTCCGAGAAGTAGCGCAGGTTGTCCACAGCGGTGACCCTGTTGTACAGCCCGCGCTCCCCTCCGAAGACTATGCCTATCCTGCGTCTGATCTCGTAGAGGTCTTTCCTGACGTTCAGGCCCAGGATGAGCGCATCCCCTCCCGTTGGGGTGAGGAGGGTGGTGAGTATCTTGATGGTGGTGGTCTTGCCCGCCCCGTTGGGGCCTATCAGCCCGAAGAGCTCGCCGTTCGCGATCTGGAAGTCAATGCCAGACAGAGCCCATGTGGTCCTGGTGACCCCGCCGAAGAAGTTCCTAGTAGTATACTCCCGAGTAAGCCCTTTGACCGAAACGGCCCATATTTGCGACTCGGCGGTCGTCGTCTTCTCCCCCAAGATTTGCAATGGCTCCCGTGAATCTTTATGCACGCTGCTGGGTATGAAAGCCTTTGCCCCTCTCCCCCGCCGTAACGACCTATGGGGGTAGGCGAAACTGTTCCGGAGTTGCTGGAGCCCATGTTTTTATCGCGCCGGACCGTCGGGGCCAAAGTTGGCAAAGATCCACCATCTCAAGGCGGGGTAGCTGATACCCGAAGGCATACTGGCCGCCGCGGCCGAGGACGGCATCTCCACGGCCCTCGTGACGGGCCTCGGCGGGGTCCGGGAGGTCAGGCTGGGGCGCTACGACCCGGCGGCGAAGAAGTACGAGGAGAAGGCGTTCAAAGAGCAGCTGGAGCTCACAAGCCTGGTGGGGAACGTGACCGCGAAAGACGGGGCGCCATTCCTGCACGCGCACGGCACCCTCGGAGGGCGGGACTGGAGCGTCGTCGGCGGGCACGTCATGTCGGCCGTGGTCTTCCCGCTGCTAGAGTCCGTGCTCACCCCCACCGACAACGACGCGGTGCGGGAGCTCGACGAGTCCCTCGGCCTCTACACGATACGTAAGGCGCCCTGAAAGGCGGACGCCGCGGCCGGACCCCGGCACGACCTGCCGCGCTGTGCAGCGTGTTTAAGAGCAGACCGGAGGCCGCACGCCACGCCCTCGATGACTGAACAGAGTTACGGGATTAGGTCAAGATGACCTGAAGGCATTAGGCTGAGAGGGCAAGCTACTCTGCGGGCGAACGACCAGGCGGCGCGCCCTGATGCCTCACCGCACGGCCAGCGGGAGGTCGAGGATGGTGATGAGCCCGGCCGGGGCCCTGCCGACCCGCTCGACCGCGTGGACGACCATGGCGACGGTCGCAGACTCCGTGAACACGCCCTTCTCGAACCTTACTTTGATCACAGGATCCCCGCTGACCTCTATGACGTCGAAGTCTGCCGAGGTGGTGGTCATTTCGAGGTCGAGGCGTATCGCGCAGTCTCCGGCCTTCCCCTCGGCGAACTGCCTCACCCCCATCACGTAGTCCTCCGAGCCCATCACGGGGAACGTCCCTTCGCCGGCGCCTTCGAGATCCCTCCCGAGCGAGAGGGCAACGAGGTGCGCCGACTCTGCGAGCCCGATGTGGCCTAGCTTCCCCTCGGCGAGTTCCTTCTCGAACTTGGCCCGGCCCAGGCCGACCCCCGCTCTCCTCTGCACCGCCTGGCGCCTCCTGGAGAGGTCGACGCTGTGCACCACGTGGATCCGCGTCGGGTTCTTTGAGGCTGAGGCTATGACCGCCGGGACCCAGTCCATGACGAACCCCGGATTCACCCCCACCCCGACCAGGGTGACTCCCTTCTCCCTCGCGATGGCGTCGAGCCGCCCTGCCTCGTCCCCACCGGCGTGGCTGGGATAGGCCATCTCTTCTGTGTCGGTGACGACGTCGAGCCCTGCAGAAAGCAGGTGGGCTATGTCCCCGGCCACGTCCTCCACCCGCGACCGGGCGGCGAACACCGCCACCTCCGCGTCGGCGAGGGGGGCGGACTGCACCGACTGGTGGACCCGAACGCCGAGCGGGAGGCCCGTGAGCTCGGCCACAGTCTTCCCTGCTTTGTCCGGGTCGGCGTCGATCACCCCGACGACCGCGTGACCCCTTTCTAGCAGATGCTTGAGGATCTCTGTCCCCATGGCGCCCAAGCCGCATAGGACGACCCTGACCAAGGACCCGAGGCGCCCCCCGGCGTTTAATAATGGATTCTCGGACTCCGCCGAGAGGCCTTGACATACTCCATCGTCGCCCGAGACGAAAAGACAGGCGAGATGGGAGTGGCGGTCCAGTCGCACTACTTCTCCGTGGGCTCTGCCGTCCCCTGGGCGAGGGCCGGGGTGGGGGCCGTGGCCACCCAGGCGACGCTCGACGTCCGCTACGGACCCTTGGGCATCGAGATGATGTCAGGGGGTATGACCGCGAAGCGCGCGCTGACGTCTCTCCTTGAGGCGGACGTCAAGCCGGAGGTGAGGCAGGTGGCAATGGTGGACGCACAGGGGGAGGTCGCCGCGCACACCGGGGAGAAGTGCATCCCCTGCGCCGGACATGCGACCGGAAACGGTTTCAGCTGCCAGGGGAACATAATGGAGAACCACAGGGTCTGGGGTGCGATGAGGAGGGCGTTCGAAGGAGAGAGAGGTTCCCCCCTCCCTGAGAGGCTCCTCGCCGCCCTGGACGCGGCCCAGGCGGAGGGGGGAGACCTGAGGGGGAAGCAGTCGGCAGCGCTGCTCGTCGTCGGCCCGGAGCTGAAGCCGAATCACTGGGAGGGGAGGCTTTTCGAGCTCAGGGTCGAGGACCACCCCGAGCCCCTGGTCGAGCTAAGGCGCCTCCTGAGGTACCAGCGCGGATACAGATGGGTGGACCGAGGGGACGACCTCCTCAGCTCCGACAGGCCCGAAGAAGCCCTGGACGCCTACACCAAGGGGATGGGGCTGGTCCCCGAGGAGCGGGAGCTGAAGTACTGGGTGGCCATCGGGCTCCTCAGCTCGGGGAAGGACAGGCGGCGCGGTCTCCGGATGCTGAAGGAGGTCTGCTCGAAGGACAGCAACTGGGTCCGGGTGACCGAGGGGCTGCTGAAGATCGGCCAGCCTAAGCTCGAGCCGTCGATACTCAGGCACGTCCGCGAGTGAAGTCGTCCCCGTCGAAGCGTCGTATCCCCTCGAAGATGCCAAGAAGGCGCCGCGAGTACGCGCTCCTGTCCGACAGGTCGGTGACCGAGACCCCCCCGTGGCCGAGGTTGGCGTGTATGATCTTCATCCCCCCTAGGTAGATGGCCACGTGGCCGGTGAAGAACACCAGGTCCCCCCTCCCGGCGGCACCGAAGCCGTCCACGATCCCCCCCGCATCCCTCTGCTGGCCTGCGTCCCTGGGGAGCTCCACGCAGGAGTACCGGAACAGCCTCTGGGTGAAACCTGAACAGTCGTAGCCGAAGTCTGAAGTCCCGCCCCAGAGGTAGGGCACCCCCAGGAAGTCCTTGGCCAGGGCCACGGGGTCCGCAGCGCTGTGGACAGGGACGAGCAGCTTGCGTGGGACCTTGAACCGCCTGGCCTCTTTCTCGCTCAGGTAGGACCCGAAGGGGAACTGGACGCCTTCGGCCTGGTGCCGGCCGGCCAGCTTGTACGCCCTCTCCCCGTCCAGCTCGTCGACGAGGGACTTCTGGATGTACCCTTCGTACCCGTCCCTCCCCATGACCCTGTAGTAGTCCTCCTCGGAGCCGAGGACGCGGACCTCTTCCCCGTAGATCAGCTGCGAGACCCGCTCGGACCTGAACTTCGGTTTGGCTCTCAGGTCGGCGACGCCTACCGCGACTCCCTTCACGCGGCTTCGACCCACGCGGCGGTTTTAACCGTTGGTCGGCCTGGGCAACGGAGAAATAGATACGGCCCCGGCTGTGGGCGAATGGATCACCGGCGGCCGCACCTTTCCAGGGAAGGGACCTCGCTGAAGATAGGCGGGGTCGGCGCCGAGTCGCTGGCGAAGAAGTACGGGACGCCGCTCTATGTCACTGACGTAGGCAGGGTGACGGACAGGTTTGAGGAGGCGAAGGCCGCGCTCACGGCGAGGTCCCGGGACGTCCTGATATCCTTCGCATACAAGTCCAACTCGACAATCCCGGTCGTCAAGGCCCTTGCCAGGAGAGGCGCGGGGGCTACAATCGTGTCGGTAGCTGGGATAGAGCTCGCAAGGAAGGCAGGGGTGGCGCCCGGAGACATGGTGTTCGACGGACCCAGCAAGTCGAAGGAGGAGCTTGCCGCAGCGATCGCGGCCGGGGTGGGGATGATCAACGCGGAATCGGTGCAGGAGGCAAGGGACGCCGACTCGCTCTGCCGCAGCCTTGGGTCCGCGGGGGTGCGCCTCGGGTTCAGGGTGAACTTCGGGATAAGGGCGGAGACCCACGCCGGGCTGGCGACCGGGGGGAGGGAGCACAAGTTCGGGGTAGCCAGGGACGAGGTTGTGAGATTCTGCGAGAAGGAGGGGAAGAAGCTGAAGTTCGTAAGGGTAGCGGGCATCCACTCCCACATCGGCTCCCAGGTCACCGACGCAGGTGTCTTCAGAAGGCAGACCGAGGAGATGATCGACTTGGCGGGAGAGCTGGAGTCATTTGGCTTCAAGGTGGAGGAGTTCAACTTCGGCGGCGGGCTCGGTTTCCCCTACAGGAGCGCTGACAGAGAGCTCCCGGTCGCCGACTACGCCGAGGCCACGGCGGGCGTCTTCGCCAGGTCCCGCTGGGGAGGGAGGGCGAGGCCGGTCTTCGAGCTCGGGAGGTGGGTGGTCGCGGACTCCACCGTCCTCCTCACCAGGGTGAACTACGTCAAGAAGTCAGGGAGGGTCCGCTGGGCCCTGGTCGACGCCGGGATGAACGACTTCATCAGGCCGGCCCTCTACGGCGCCTATCATGAGATCGTCCCCGCCTGGACCTCCTCGGCGAAGCGGTCCGCCGCCTCCTACGACGTCGCGGGCCCGGTGTGCGAGACCACTGACGTGTTCGGGAAGGCGAGGCGGCTAGGGGTCAGCCTCGCCCAGGGGGACCTCCTGGCCATCCTTGACGCGGGAGCCTACGGCTCTTCCATGTCGAGCACCTACAACATGAGACCCCTCGCCGCGGTGGCTGCGGTGCAGGACGGCAGGGGGGGCCTGGTCTCTCGCCGGAGGTTCTGAAGGCAGGCCTGAGCCTAGACCTTCCCTGACACTTCGAAGTGGGTGACGCTGGGCTCGAGCTCCGCCAGATACTCGCTGTCCCTGGTGTAGTACTTCGCCTTCTTGATGTCGCTCCCTGCGAACTTCTTGATGGCCTCCTCTGATTCCCACATGGAGACCAGTAGGAACTCGGTGTTGTCCCCCACGTCCCTGGTGAAGAGCCAGGCGCCGAGGTTCCCCTCCGTCTTCCTGATCTCCTCCATGCTCGTCACCCCGACGTAGTGGATGAACTCGGAGCGCTTCGACTTCGGCGTGACCCCGTGCCACACCCTGGCTACCGAAGGCTTCCCCTCTCCTCTGACGGGGGCGCCCCCCTCCGGCGTGGCGGTAAAACCCTCACCCGACCGGTCGGCGCCGTGCAAGGAGAAGAGAAGGACTACGCTGATGATATAGTTTTCCTCCAGGTTCCTCCGCGCGGCTGCAGGTGCGGAGCCTCCGCTGGGTTCGAGAAAAACAGAAGAAGGGTCCCAGACCTCTCGGTCCAGGACTTTTTCTATACGTTGACTGGCTGGTAGTAGATGAGGTTGTAGAATCCGCCGACGTACTGGTTATCGACTACACCATGTACGTATGGCTGGACGAAGAAGAAGTTCGTTGGGAAGCCCGCGTTAGGCTGCCCTGCAGGAATCTCTGGGATTGGTGTGTAGATCCATATCTGGTTCTGTTGCGCCATCTTGTAGAGCGTGGTTGCGCAGGTCTGCGACTGAGCCGTAGACGCTGGGAACTCGCATGCCGTCGCTTCGTTGTTCACTGTGGAGTTGGTGTAGAACCCGTTGTACGGTGACGGGGTCATCAGTGGGAAGAACATCCCGAGGAATGGGTCGTTGAAGTCGGCGCCCCAGCCGACGAGCTGGATGGCCGGATAGGTCTGTGGCTTGGAGTCGAGTATGTCAAGCTCCGTCGTGGTCGTCCCGAACGGCACCGCGGTGACGCCGAACTGGCTCAGGGAGTTCTGGATCACCGTTAGAGTGACCTCAAGAGACCCTACCAGTGGGACGGCGTAGTAGAGCTTGAATGGCTGAAGCTGCGAGCCGCTCTTGTCACCGATGACCGTCCCTGCCGAGACCGTCGTCCCGTTGGACAACGTCAGGTCAGCCGGGATGATCATGTAGGTGTGCGACTGCACGCCGAACTTCTGGAAGAAGTTGATAGCTGCGGTGGTATTCTGCGCTGGGAGTGGGTAGTTCGGTGAGTTGTAGTAGGCGTAGGCTGGGGTCAGTGGCCCGACGAAATAGCCCGCATACGCGGTGCCGTTGAAGTAGTTGGGCTGGTTGAGCGCCGTGTAGTTGAGGGCGGCCGCCATACCCTGCCTGAAGCTGGTATAGTTGGTCGGAGCCTGGTAGGTGTTGAACTGGGCGAACAGCGCGAAGTCGTATGCGCCGATGCCCTGGAATATCTGGTCGAAGGCGAAGGTGGACTTTACGTTGGCAGGGAGCGAGTCGTACATCGCACTGTACAGGAACGGCGACTCGGCCGACAGCTGTGCCTTGTTGCTCCCGAAGTCACCCTCGGCCTGTGCGTTGGTCGAGAAGGGTGCCATGACTACCGTGCTGATGCTCGCTGGTCTGGCGACTACCGGGATGTTCGTGGCAGACGACTGACCCGCCCAGTAGTGGGGGGTCGCAGTCAGCACGACTGGGTTGTTCCCAG
Organism: Nitrososphaerota archaeon; assembly: GCA_029784795.1. Next base: position 30,591 of record JAFMAW010000005.1, read on the forward strand.
GCCCTACTGACGATACTACGTAGGGTCCGGTCCCGATACCGCCGTGGGTGTCGAAGTAGGAGTTGGCAGTGTTGTTCGCTACCCCTCCGTGCGCATCGACGAACGCCGGCTCGACCACCTGCTGGCCGTCGAACCCTGCCCATAGCTGCGGGCCGAAGGGTCCCATGGTCCTCAGGTAGTTGGCGGTGAAGTACGTCGAGTTAGCGACGTAGGCCTGCTCCGGATACTGCATGATAGAGGCCTGCGTGGAGTTCGAGGGGTTGAAGTGGCTGAGCATCTGGTTCAGCGCTGCTACTGCCAGGTTAACGGCCGCCGGTGTGTCAGCTGCAGTCTGGAGCCCGGTGACGTGCTGGATAGCTAGCCTCAGCCCCCACGGGATTTGGTTGCCCATGGTGTTGTAGGAGTAGCTGCCAGAGCCGTACTGAGCGCCCGAGGTCAGGTTGTACGAGACCCCGTTCCAGTTGTACAGGCTGATGCCGGAAGGCGCGTTGATGTACTGGGTGCGTACGATCGAGAACCACTGGTCATAGGCAGTTGCGGGGGTCCCGTCGGAGAAGGTGACACCCGGCCTAATGTGGAAGACGTTCGTACAGCCACCGTTGGTGATCCAGTACTGGTCTGCGACCACAGGAAGTATCTGTGTGCCGCTGTTACCGTTGTACATGACCAGGTTCTGGAACACTGCGTTGTTGTATGTGACATCCTGCGAGTAGAACCCTGCTGCTGGGTCGAGGTAGTCCGGCGGAGTCCCGATGGACTCGTCGGTGAGGAGGCTAGAGTTGGTCGGCCCATACTGGCCTGGGCCAGTGGTGGGCGGAGTAGAGGTGACCGGATAGTTGTAGTTCGTAGTCGAGTTGCTGGCGGTGTAGGTGAACGACTGCGCGGCGGGGATGGTCCCCGATATCGCAGAAGTGCACGAAGAGACCGACAGCGGCGTCGCGGCTACGGTCGACGTCGAAGAGCTGCTCGACGAACTGCTCGAGGTCGAGTGAGTACTCGACGACGAGGTCGACTGAGTGCTGGACGACGAGGTCGAGGTACTTGTGGTGGTCGTGCTAGGCGAGGAGGTGAGCACGAAATAGCCGGCGACGCCGGCGATTACGAGTATTACTACGATGATGGCGACTGTTGCTGAAGTACTAATTGCTTTGCGTTGACTTAGTAACATTCTCAAGCCGGAAAACGACTCATACGTTATATAAGAATTATTAGCACCCAAAACATACTCGTATTTTCTTGAATGTTTCACGAAATTTGTCCAACGTATGCTATCTCAGTTGGCGGATGGGGAACTGATCCGTGTTTCAAACGGGAAGGACGGTCCTCGGAAGGCGTCCTGAGCATAGCCCGGGGGACGCCGGTACGAGGCAGGCAGCCCTAAGGCGGTCATCGTCGAGCAGTGCTGGTCGACGAGACGACGCCAGAGGCGGCATCGCAAGCGCGGGCCCTGTGACTCGCATGGCAGGTGGACAGGGCAGGTCACCGTCCCTGAGGAATCAGGCCCATGGTAGCCGGCACGCGGCGCGAACATGAGATGGCTGATAGCGTCTGAGGTTGATAACAATCTATAAGAGCGTCAAGGAGCAGACATCGGCTCGCTGATATTTGGATTCCCGGTTCCTGATGTTCGTCGCAAGAAGGGCCGTGAATGCAGTCATAACTATCCTGATCATGATCGCGCTCATGTTCGCGATCATACACTTGGTCGCCCCCACGCCACAGGACTTGGCGAGGCTGTATGTGGGCACGCACTTCACAGTCCCCGAACTCAATCAGATTGCCCATAGGATGGGCTTCTATCAGCCGATATACGTCCAGTTCTACAACTACGTGACCGGCATCTTCCATGGGAACTTGGGGACCGACACCCAGTACGGCATCCCAGAGCTCCTGGTTCTCCAGGAGTACTTCCCAGTCACGCTGAACATGGTGGTGCTGGGGACCATACTGGGAATCATAATCGGGATATTCACCGGGGCCATCGCAGCTTCTAACAGGAACACCGGGACGGACTACGGGATAAAGGCGATCTACCTCGGCACCTGGGCCGCGCCAATCTTCCTGGTGGGCGTCTTCCTGCAATTGGTCTTCGCCTACGAATTGGGTCTGCTCCCGACCGGCCAAGTCGCGAACCCCACCCTGGCCATCCCCCCCGCAGTTACCGGGCTCCCTCTCATAGACGCGATACTCGCTGAAAGGTGGGTCTATCTCTACAGCTATCTCAGACACCTGGTGCTGCCTGCGGTGACCATAGCGGTGATCAGCTTCGGCGGCATCACCAGGCTCACCAGGGCCACCATGGTGGACTCCCTGGACAAGGACTACGTCAAACTGGCCTACATGAAGGGGCTCCCGAAGCGGCAGGTGGTCTGGGGGACCGCGTTCAGGAACGCGATCATCCCGATCATCACGCTCATGGCGCTGTCTTTCGCTTTCACCGTCGGCGGCTCGGTGGTGGTCGAGGACATATTCTCCTACCATGGAATCGGCTTCTTCTTCGTCAACGCGGCATACAACCTCGACTACCCCGCCATCCTGGCCATCACCGTGGTGGTGGGCCTGGCGGTCATCATAGCGAACTTCATAGCGGACATACTCTACGGGATCATGGACCCTCGGGTGAGGCTGACCTAGGATGGAACCGGAAGAACCCGGACGGCCTAGGAGGCTCAGGCTGCTGAAGGGCAAGGGCCGTTCCAGCACCGTAGCTGTCCACGACGAGGCCGAGGTGCCGCTGGGGGAGACGTCTGGCCTCCGGTTCATAGCAGGGTTCATCAGGAGAGATAAGATAGCCCTCACCGGGGCCATCGGCATCGGGATTTTCTTCGTGTTCGGCCTGATACAAGGAATCTTAGAGACGGTGTCAGACTACACGCACAACCTTGCCCTGAGCTATTCCATCCTGCCTTCCAACCCCTTCACGTTCAACTTCGCAAACTCGCTCGCGCCCCCCACCTTTGCCAACTTCCCGGTGGGGATATTCGGCTACGACGAGGTGGGGCGGAGCATCCTTTCGAGGATACTGTACGCGATACCGAAGGACGCTCTGGCTTCTGTCCTGATAGTCATCTCGGCCATTGTGATAGGGATGTTCCTCGGCATTTCTGCCGGTTACCTCGGCGGCTGGGCCGACGAGATCCTGATGAGGGTCACGGACGCGTTCCTGGCATTCCCGCTTATAGTCTTCGCCGTAGCCCTCTCCCTGATCCTCGGGAACGGATACACCGTGGTGCTGGTCGCCCTGACCATCGTATGGTGGCCGACATATGCCAGGTTCTTCAGGGCGCAGGCGCTCACCCTGAAGTCAAGGGGGTACGTAGAAGCAGCGAGGCTCAGCGGACTGTCCCCCCTCAGCATCATCATCAGGCACATATTCCCAAACGCCATAGATCCGATTGTAGCCATAGCCACCCTCGACTTCGGGAACGTCATCCTGGTCTACTCTACCCTTGCCTTCCTTGGGATAGGCGTCCAGGTCGGCCAGCCCGAGCTTGGCTCCATGGCAGCGTCCGGGCTCCAGTACGTACCCCACTCCTGGTGGTTCCCGCTCTTCCCGAGCCTCGTCATCATGGCGATAGTGGTCTGCTACTCACTGCTCGGCGACAGGATACAGGACATGGTCGGTGGGAGGCTTTCGTACTAGTTGCTGCTCGACGTCAAGGGACTTCGCGTAAACTACCGTACCGTTTATGGGAACCTTGAAGCGATAAGGTCGCTGGACTTCTCCGTGGAGAAGGGGGAGAGCGTCGCCATCGTCGGTGAGAGCGGCTGCGGCAAGTCGAGCCTGGGGCACGCCATAGTCAGGCTCCTCCCGCCGAACGCCAGCTACGAGGGAAGCGTGACGGTGGACGGGAAGGACGTTTTCACCCTGAAGGGGAGGGAGCTGAGGGCGTACAGGGGGAGCGAGGCGTTCATGATCTTCCAGGACCCTCTCAACAGCCTCAACCCGGTCAAACGGGTCGACAGGCAGATGCTGGAGGCCATCCGGACCCAGAGGCTGATGCGGGGTGAATCGTACGACGAGGAGGAGGCGACTAGGGTGGTGATCGACGGGCTGAAGGGGGTCAGGATGCCCGATCCCGAGATCATCCTCCGGAGGTACCCCCACGAGCTCTCCGGCGGCCAGATACAGAGGGTGGTAATCGCCATGGCGCTGGTCATGAAGCCGAAGATCCTGATCGCCGACGAGCCTACCTCGGCTCTGGACGTGACCATCCAGGCGCAGGTGATGAAGCTGATCAAGGAGCTGAAGGCCGAATATGGCATGTCGGTGCTCTTCATCACCCACGACATGGCAGTGGCATATACGGTCGCAGACCGGTTCCTGGTGATGTACGCCGGCGAGCTGTCCGAGCTCGGTCCTGTCGACAGGGTGGTCACGGACCCCCTCCACCCGTACACGGTCGCCCTGGTCAATAGCATCCCCCACAAGTCGAAGAAGGAAGGAGACCTGGTGTCGATCCCAGGGTCGCCCCCCAACATGCTCTCTCCTCCCGGAGGCTGCAGGTTCCATCCCAGGTGCCCGAAGGTCATGGACGTATGCAAAGCCGAAAACCCAGCCATCAAGCAGGCAGAGGACAGGCTCCTCAGGTGCCATCTGTATGACTAACACGGTCTTCAAGGCCAAGGGCCTCACGAAGTACTTCGAGGCGTCCAAGAGGGGGTTCGTCGAGTCGCTGGTCTCGCGCCAGCCCAAGATATGGGTAAAGGCAGTCGACGAGATTGACTTCGAGATAATGCCAGGGGAGGTGCTCGCGCTGGTGGGCGAGAGCGGGAGCGGGAAGACCACCCTGGGGAGGATGCTGGCTACCCTCGAGACCTCGACGAAGGGGGACCTCTACTTCATGGACGAGAAGGTCTCCAGGAAGGACTACCGGAGGATACGCCGCCAGGTGCAGATGGTGTTCCAGAACCCCACCGACAGCATCGACCCCAGAATGTCCATCAAAGGGATAGTCACCGAGCCCCTCCACAGGTCCGACGTCGGCGAGGCGTCCAAGGATGAACAGTTCGCCACGGCCCTGTCACTCGTAGGCCTGGACGCGAAGACCTTCGCGCAGAGGAGGGTCAGGGACCTCTCCGGAGGCCAGAGACAGAGGGTGGCCGTGGCCAGGGCGATCATCTCGAACCCGACGTTCATAGCACTCGACGAGCCTACTTCGGCCCTGGACGCCTCGGTCCAGGCCCAGGTCCTGAACCTGCTGGCGCGCATCCACGACGAGCTGAAGCTCACCTACCTGTTCATCACCCACAACATCGCGGTAGCCCGCTACATCTCCGACAGGATCGCTGTGATGTACGCTGGGAAGGTGGTGGAGCAGGGCCCGACGGAGGAGGTGATCGCCAACCCCAAGCACCCCTACACGCAGGCGCTGCTGAAGTCTGTGCCTACCCTCAAGACCCATGAGTTGGTCCCGCCGTCTGGGGAGGTCCCGAGCCTGGTGGGCCTTCCCACAGGCTGCAGGTTCCACCCGCGCTGCCCTTACGTCATGGACGTGTGCAAGGAGAAGGAGCCAGCCATGAGGAGGACCGGCAACGTTGAAGTGGCCTGCTGGCTTTACTAGAGCAGGGCGTTGGAACCCGAAAGGCGACTGAAGTCCAATGTGACGAAGAGCCTCATCAAGGGGACCGTCGCCATAGCGGTGCTCTCGGTCTTCCTCAGGATCAACTCCAGGACGTTCCCGAGCTACCTCCTCTTCCTGGGCTTCGCCTACGCCTTCATCGGGGTGTACATGTACAACAAGGAGTACACCACCTACACCCTCGGGGACACCGGGATCAGCATCAGGAGGCGCTTCGGCAGGGGGCTTGACATCCCCTACAGCAACATGCAGGGCCTGGCATACTCGCAGGGGATGCTCGCCAGGCGCTTCAAGTGCGGCACCGTCTACGTCGAGCTGAAGAGAGGCAAGGGGAGCCACAGGTCCCCCGAGGGGCTCGGCGTGGTGATATTGAAAGACGTCCCCGACCCCATCGGCCTGCTCAAGGAGCTGGAGGACCTAATGAGCCCCTACGGCGCGGCGCCACCTGAGCCGAAGGCCTAGACTAGGTCGAGCATCCGCCGGTGCGCCTCGATGTTGTCAAGGAAGTCCCCGAAGGCGAAGATCGGGACGACTGCCCCGCCTTCCACGAACCGCTCCCCCGGGTCTACCATAACGAGTATCACGGCCGCGATGGGCCCCGTCCCGTCCAGGCTGTCATGGAGCCTTCTGGCCCTGACCAGCTGCGCCCTGACCAGACCGGCCAGCGCCCCCCTCCCTGAGGTCCTCGCCCAGTGTTTGCAGTCCACGGCCAGGGAGGTCCGATCGGACATGGCGAAGACGTCAATCTGCGCCCGGGGCTTTCTCAGATAGATGTTCTCTCTGACCCTGTATCCCCTCCCCCGAAGTATGCTGGAACAGAACCTCTCGAAGTCCTTCCAGCCGAGGTGCTTCGAGACCGCCTCGATGCTCTCCCCCCTGGCGCAGAGGGCGAGGCCTGCCAGCTCTTCGTCCGGCTCTATTCGCCCTGGGAGTCCGACGGCGGCCGCCACGGATGCTATCGCGTCCAGCGCCAGCTCTGAAGACCCCGTCTTCTTCGTGAGGAGGGATAGGAGCGGGCCCATCCCCGGCCTCGCCAGACTTCGGCATTTGAACCTGAACGAGCCGGAAGCCACCGGAAGGAGGGGGAACTATGGGATTGTTCCCTGGCTCGCAGGGCCGGAGGTCTCCGCGTGGGACGGTCGCACCCCCTTCACGTAGTTGGAGTAGAGGTACCAGGCGTTGATCACGACCAGGACCACCACGATGACCTGGAACCAGTCGAGGGTCGGGGGGCTGGTGAGGGTCACCCCGTTCCCAGACATGGTGAAGTGCTGCGTGAAGGCGCCGTAGCTGAACGAGGGGGTGTACGAGCAGAGCCCGGCGCAGGCGTCGTGTAAAGACGCGGCGTAGGCAGCGCGGGTCTCCTGGTCCCTGACCACCAGATAGGCAAGGACCACGAAGAAAGCGTCCACCGCAAGCAGCCTGTAGGGGAGCCTGGCCACGACGGAACGACCTGTCGGGGGCCGATAAAAACGCATCAGGGTCTCAAACATTTAACCGGCTGAAACCCGGGACTCTCCCTATGAAAGTGGCCTCGAAGAGCACGGTCGTCTACGTGGCCGCCGTGGTGCTCCTGCTCTTCTGGGCGTACTTCGTCCAGACCGACACGCGGAGGGTCGACGGGCACAGCATGCTCCCGACGCTGGAGGGAGGGGACCTGGTCGTCCTGCAGAGCGTCCCCATCAGCGACATACATGTTGGCAACATCATAGTCTACGACGGGTCTTGCTCTGCGCTTGGGATATCCGTCGTCCACCGGGTGGTGGCCATAACTTCTGCTGGCCTGATCACGAAGGGGGACAACAACCCGGGGACCGATCAGTCTCTCGGCATAGCCAGCAGCCCGATCACCCAGAACTGCCTCGTGGGAAAGGTGGTCTTCGTGATCCCCTACGTCGAGCTTCTGGCATACTACGTCGACACCTACGGGCTCCCGCAGTGGCTCAACTACCTCCCGTCCATCCTGATAATCCTGATAGTCATAGGGTCGGTCCTGCTGCAGCCTGAGGAGAAGCCCGAAGAAGCGCAGCCCTAGGCGTAGGGCGTCATTCGCCTCCCCTTCGCTCCCCTGGGGGGGAGTTCGGCGCGGGTGAGGATGAGCGGCGCCAGGGCCGCCATCAGCTTGGCCTCCGCCGACTTCCTCCTCTGCTGGAAGGTCGTCCGGGGGACCCCGAGGGCGGCAGCCATCTCTCCGGTGGAGACCCGCCTGGGGGAGCCGTAGTAACCCATGGCCATGGACGTGGCCAGGGCCGCGAACTGCTGTGGGGTCATCTCGGAGAACGGGTCGAAGAAGGGCGAGACCGTCCCCAGGAAGACGGACCCCCCGCTGACCTCTGCCCGGCGCGTTATCTCCGCGCCCCAAGACCTGATGACTCGAAAGGAGAAGGGTAGCCTTGGCGTCGGGCCTTAAGGTCTGCCCGAAGTGTCGAGCGCGAATGATAGAAGAGGAACTCCCCGTTCACATCTGCGAGCCTGATTACAGAGCCTTTAAGGACACCCTCTTCGTCAGGAACCGTCTCGGCCTGTGGGAGAGGCTTCGACCGCCACCCGAAGTGAAGCACTCGGCCAAATCACCCGATTATGAAGCGGAATCAGAACCTGCCCGCCAAAGGGCTTTATATCACGATTCAAGCGATCGACCCGGTCGAGCGAGCAGGTGTGGGGCATTTGCGGGCGTTGACCACTTTGCCAAGAAGCGCTGATACTCATTCTATAGGGGGTAGACTTATACGCCGTCAAGCGAGGTACTGGTATCATCAGGTAGGGAATAGGGGACAGGATTGCAACCAATTAGTCTGAAAGAGGCCCCCGTGCAATTCAAGATAGCACTTGTGAAGGCTCTTGGGCTGGGGGTAGACAACACGGGGTCGATTCTGGACGAACAAGGGAAGCCTATCGTAGACGAGTATGTCAAAGAGAGGGTTACTCTTGCCAACATGGCGATTCTTCCCGGAAGCAGGGTAATCCTCGTAGATAACGAAGTGAGCATCGCCGGTTATCTGAACGCGCACCCTGACATCCAGATTGAGTAGTTCCCCAGTCAAGGACGCAGCGGAGGGCGCAACCAAGGGAGGGCTAGACTTTCTTGCAGAGAAAATCCCCGAGTGGGTAGCCAGATTCAACAGTGGAGAACTTGGTTTCCTGCAAGATAGAGAAACCATCCGGACAGTCAAGAAGGAACAGGGTTCAGCGGATTGGACGTCACTAAACCAGTTCATCGCCGATCCCGCCCAAAAGATTCAGGTCAATGTAGGGCTTGCTCTTAGACGACTCTCTGGAACCAGATTAGCTAGGGCCCGCCAGCGGCTACTTACAACATATGGCAAGGGGGGGCCTCCATGTAGCGGAGTTGGCAGAGTCAGGAATCCTCAATGAGCTTCTTGTTCGGCTAATTGCAATCACGAACGGGATTGCAGCTGACGTGACAAAGGGGTTTGAGTCATTTCTGCGCAACTCTGAGCGGCTTGTTATTTGGGTCACGACGTATTCTGTCGCGGTACAGGTCGCTCGCGAGACAGACATACGGTTGCAGAGCATCCCGCCGCATCTGGCCATTCTTCTCGCGAAAGGTCTCGCACGCACGAATCTGGACAGAGTCCTAAGTTCTCTTGGCAAGTTGGGATACGTAATTGAGAGGGATGAGGTCGAGAAGCAACACACAGCATATGTCTACACGAAGGAAGCCAGGGGAAGCGTGAAGCACTGGGCAGAGTTGTTCACCGAAGAGAGCAAGAAGAAGTAGCTATCTCCCGACAGATACAAGTCGAAAGAATACCCCTTCATCTCCCGAAGAGTTACAAGAACTCCGCTCTTGCGAGTATTTATACCCTTTAAATACCGATAGGAATCGCCCAACAGAGTTGCCACAGACCAAGGCCATAGTCAGCATCGAGAACGTAGTCGCATCAGCATCCATAAACCAGACAGTCGACCTGAACCTGATCACCAAGAACTTCGTCACCGTCGAGTATCACCCCGACCAGTTCCCCGGCCTGGTGTTCAGGCTGAGGAACCCCAAGACCGCAACGCTGATCTTCAGTTCAGGGAAGATGGTCTGCACCGGCGCCAAGTCCGAGGAGCAGGCCAGGAAGGCGGTCGCGGAGGTCGTGAGACAGCTGAAGAAGGGCAAGATACCCATCAAGAACGAGGCGGTGGTGGAGATACAGAACATCGTAGCGTCGGCGAGCCTCGGGGGGAAGGTGCACCTCGAGGAGGCAGCCAGAGTGCTTCCGAAGTCGATGTACGAGCCAGAGCAGTTCCCGGGGCTCATCCACAGGATGGCAGACCCAAAGACAGTCATCCTGCTCTTCGCCTCAGGGAAGCTCGTCTGCACCGGCGCCAAGAAGGAGAGCGAAGTCTACCGCGCAGTCAACAACCTGCACGTGACCCTCGAAGAGAAGAACCTCATGGTGTACTGAGAGGTTCTCCTCTCCCCGGTTTTGTGCCGCTACAGCATCTTCTCCATGTAGAGCAGGTCGTGGTACTTGCCGTCCACGAGCAATTCCTTCTCCAACCTCATCCTGGAGACGAAGCCGCCCCGCTCATACAGCGAGACCGCAGCCCTCATGGCGGGGTTGACGCTGAGCTGGACCTTGACCATGCCCTCATGCTCCCTAATCGTGCCCAGGGCCTTCTCCAGCAGGAGGGCCCCTGTCCCCTTCCGCCTGGCGGAAGGCCGCACATAGACACCATGGATGTGGGCGACGTGCTTCGTCTTCAGCCTGGCGCTGACCGAGTAGCTGATCATCCCCACAGAGGTCCCATCTTCGAGGGCGAAGAGCATGGTCCCCATGCGCCGTCTCCACTCCCCTTCAGGCATGTCCCTCTCTTCTTCGTAGGAGCTCCCGAACGCTGTTGGCTCATGCTTCAGCGATTCGAGGCGTAGTTCCCTGAAATCCTGCCACCTGTCTTCAGAGAGTTCGGCTATGGTGAGCATGTGCGGTCTGCCCTAGTGCGCCCTCCGGCCGACGGAGCGGGTTATCGCCTTCATGTTTTCGTCTGTGATTAGTGCCATGGAGTGAAGGGTGTCGGCTAGCTCGACCATGTCGGTCACTGCGTGCAGGATGATGCCCCTCTTGCTCAGCCTTTCCCTTGCACCCTCTAGCCTGTCCACGAGGACCACGGCCGAGATAACCTTCCCGCCTTCGTCCACGACCGCGTCGGTTGCAGCGAGAATCGTCCTCCCTGAGGTTGAGATGTCGTCCATCACGACGACGTTCGAGCCTGGCCTCATCTCCCCCTCCACCAGCCTCTCGTTCTCGTGCTTCTCCATCCTCTTGTAGATCAGCGGCTTCCCCAGGGCGACGGCCACAGGCGACGCGAAGAGCAGGCCGGCCACGGAGACCCCGCAGATGGCGTCCGCGCGAGGAGTCTTCTTCGAAACCAGCTCCGACAGGGCCTCCACCGCGAGCCTATAGGTCCCGGGGTAGCTCGCGACACCCCTCAGGTCGACGTAGTATGAGCTGTCCTTGCCGTCGGGGAGCGAGAAAGTGCCGAACTGGAGCGCCCCAGCCTTCATCAGGCCCTCAGCCAGCTCGCCGAGGCGGCCGCTGCGTTTCTTCCAGGCCATGGGTTCGAGTCTCACTCGTTTGCTTAAAAACTAACCCTGCGGGAAGCTACAGGAATGCCTGAACTCTGGATCCCCTACGGGGGGGTGGAGACCCTGGTTACGATACAGGCTGAGAACCTGGGGGCCGTCGCGGAGCCCCCTCTCGACGGCGCCACCGTTGACGTGGAGAGGTCAGCCGAGCTCGCAAAAGGCTCGGCCAGCGTCTTCGTCTGCGACGCGGTCCCTCCGACCCTCCAGGTGCTGAAGGGGATGGTCCCCCTCCTGGGGGAGGCGCAGGGCATCAGTTTCTACTCGCCGGCTCCGAAGCCGGTCGAGGTGGCTGTCCCCGAGCTCAAGGGGAAGATCACGACGCTCCCTCCCCCTGTCCCGGCGGGGGAGGGCGAAGACACTGTCTACGCGCCAGAGCTGACGTCGGCGGGGGCGAAGCTGTTCATCGGGACCGCCAGGCCTGACCCTCTGTTCGGCTTGATAGACGCCAGGGTGGAAGCCTGCCTCAGCTGGGTAGCAAGGTCGAGGGCGGCGGCCGCCCGCTCGCGAAAGGAGATGGAGCCGAGCCCCTTCCAGAAGACCGCGGCGTACGACGTGATTGAGGGACTTGCCAGGGGGATCCCCGAGCCCAAGTTCATGACGGTCATCCCCCGCGGAGGGAAGCCCAGGGTCATCCTGGAGGACGCCCCCTTTGACGCCGTGAAGAATTCGTTCCCGAAGGTGCAGATGCAGCAGGGGAGAGGCCTGGTGGTCGGCGCAGGAGGACAGGGATACGGCGACACGCTCTCTTCGGCGCTCCGTGGCGTCTGGAACGTGGTCGAAGGGGCGAGGAAGTCCGGGGCGATCCTCTTGGTAGCCGAGTGCGCCGACGGCGTAGGCTCGACCGCCCTCGAGATGCTGGTCACCGGGAGGCTTGCCGAGGCGGAGCGCAGGAGGGACAGGTACACGGAAGGCATCGAGGAGGTTAACTACCTGAACAAGCTGAAATACTTGATGGTCCGCCTGCCACCGAGATCTCCCCCCGATACCTACGCACGGTCGAAGCTCGGCCTGGCGACCGCCAGGGGGTCGGGGGAGGCGGTCGGGAGGCTGCTGAACAAGGTCGGCCGCTCTGGGAAGGTCAACGTGGTCCCCAGGGCCGGCGAGTGCCAGGTAGAGTTAGGGTAGCCGGAACGGCCCCAGGGCGTGGGGGATCGGGAGACACAGGAAAGCTACTACGACGACGCAGGCGAACATCCAGCGCCTTGACCGCGAGAGCGGGGACACGTCGTCCAAGAGCCGGGGATGGTATGGGCGGCCCACCAGGACCAGGGCGAGGAGTGCGACCCCCCAGTAGTCTGGGGTGTCGATGGCCAGCAGCGCCAGGATGCTGAGATACGCCGCCGCCCTTGCCCCCCGGGGGGATAGGGCGACGTTTGCCAGGAAGCCGCCATCATAGAACGCCAGAGGGAGAGAGCAGAGGAACACCAGGATGAACCCGACCGTGGCCCCGTCTGCGATGGGGGAGACGGCGACGTAGCCCGGGGAGACCGTTTGGACGAATGGAGAGAGCATAGAGTAGACGCCAATCTGGATGAGGCTTGGGTTGACGGTGACCGTCGTGTTAGCCAGGTTAGTCTGGGCGAAGGGGACGGCCGACTGCACGGACGTCACAGTCCCGAAGGCGAAGAGTAGGACGGTCAGGCCGAGCATGGCCAGGAGCCCGGCGACGACGGTGTCGAAGAGGCTGTTCCGGTTGAGGGCAGGGTCTCTCTGAGAGGATGCGAACCCCCAGGACGGGGTAAAGGGCGGGAGTATGGGGATGCCTGGGATCAGGTAGCTGCTGGCGTGACCCGCGTCCCTTGTCCTGGCCACCAGTCGTTGGCCGAGCTCGTGGGCGCCAAGGATCGCCGCTATGGTGCCGCCGTAGGCGAGGAACGAGGCGTACGGCGAAAGGTTCGGGACGAGCTCCCGGTAGACCTCCTGCTGCAGGAGGGCGGAGAAGACGAGGGCGGCGAGGGTGAAGAAGAGGAGCAGCGCAGGGACACGCGAGAGCGCCCTCGGGCTCTGGCCCGCCTTCCTGACGGTGAGGACGCATTCGTCGGCTGACCCGCTCAGCTCCGGCCTGTAGCCGAGGGCCGCCGCCTTGGCCTTGAAATCGGCGAACTTGGACCCTGTGGAGGCGTCGTAAGCGACCTCGAACTCGAGCTCTCCGTCCGGGAGCACGAAGTGCTGCTTGACTTCGAAGATGCTGCGGACCAGTTGCTCCGTGGTTTCGGGAGCGGACAAGCGAGTGACTACCTGACCGTTCTGATAATAAGCAGTTGGGCCGCCAGGAAGCTTTAATCGGGCATCGTCCGCAAGTGCTCGTAGGTTTGCAGAAGGCCGTAGTAGCCAGGGTCGGGGAGTACGAGATCAGGCACTGCGACAGGGACGACATCCCGGCGGTCATGCAGATTAACGGGGAGACGCTCCCGGAGCACTACTCGGACTACTTCTACTACGACATCCTCGCCGAGTTCCCTGAGTCTTTCCTGGTCGCCGAGACCGACGGCGCCATCGCAGGCTACATCATGGGGCGAGTCGAGTACGGCTTCTCTCATCTCAAGAAGCTGGGGCTGGCCAGGAAGGGGCACGTCGTATCGGTAGCGGTGAAGGAAGAGCACCGGGGGAAGGGGGTCGGTTCCGTCCTCCTGAAGACGGCCCACGAGGCGATGGCAGCGAGGGGCGGGACGGAGTGCTACCTCGAGGTCCGGGTCTCCAACGACCAGGCGATCAACCTCTACCAGAGGCTGGGCTACAGGACGTCGGGGCGCCTTGAAGGATACTACAGAGACGGCGAGGCGGCCCTGGTCATGGCCATCCCGCTGGAGAGATGAAGAGCGCAGCGTTCCTTGGGCTTGCAGACGCCCTGGAGCGTGTCCGGGGGACCGCCAGCAAGAAGGAGAAGGTCGCAGTCATAGCAGCATACCTGCAGGGCCTCGGCCCCGAGGACGCCATGGTGGCGGCCAGGGTCGCGTCCGGCAGGACGTCAGAGCGCGGGAGCAGGGACGAAGCCCAGGTGGGGTACGCAACCCTCCTGGAGGTGTTGCGTGAGGTCACCGGGGCGACCGAAGACGGCGTGTCGAGGTCGTACCTGAAGCACGGGGACCTCGGCGAGGTGGCAGAGGAGCTCCTGGCGCACAAGAAGGAGCAGCCGCTCTTCGCCGCGGAGCTGTCGCTCCGGGACCTCGAAGAGGGGTTCGCCAGGCTGCGCTCGGCGAAGGGGCACGGCTCTGGGTCTGCCAAGAGGAGGATAGTGAAGTCGCTCCTTCTCGCCGCCACCCCCCTGGAAGGGAAATACCTCGTGAAGGCTCTGACGGGAGAGATGAGGACGGGGCTGGTCACCGGCCTCCTCGAGGAGGCCATAGCCGCTGCCTACGGCCTGACGAAAGGCGAGGCGGCCAGGGCGCACATGGTCCTCGGGGACATAGGCGCGTTCGCAGGAGAGGCCGCTTCAGGGACGGCGACCTCGGTCCGGATCCGGCCGTTCAGGCCGGTCAACTTCATGCTCGCCGAGCCGTTCGCCACGGCCCGGGAGATCGCTGAGCACTTCCTGGGGACGGCCTACGCGGAGTACAAGTACGACGGAGTCCGCGCCCAGGTCCACAGGTCCGGGGGCGAAGTGAGAGTCTACTCCCGGAGGCTCGAGGACGTCACTGCGAGCTTCCCGGAAATCGTTGCGTCGTTCAGGGGACCCGGAGCGGGCTTCATCATCGACGGCGAGGCAGTCCCCTTCGCCGGAGGCCGCCCCCTTCCCTTCCAGCTGCTGCAGAGGAGGCTGAGGAGGATGGAGGACCTCGAAGAAGCTGTGAAGAAGGCGCCGGTGACCTACTTCGCGTTCGACATCCTCTTCCGTGGCGGGGAGGAGACGGTCGACCTTCCCCTCTCAGAGAGGCGCAGGTTGCTCAGGGAGGTGGTCGCGGGGACGTCGGCTCGGTTGGCTGAGACGACTGACGTCAGCGGCGAAGAGGGGGTGCAGGGCGCGTTCAGGCGGAGCAGGGACCTCGGCTACGAAGGGCTTGTGGTGAAGGACCCGGAGAGCCCCTATGCCATGGGGAAGCGCGGCTCAGGTTGGGCGAAGCTGAAGGAGGAGCTGGACACGCTGGACGTGGTCGTCGTCGCGGCCGAGTACGGACACGGGAAGAGGGCAGGGGTCATATCCGACTACACCTTCGCTGTGAGAGACGGGGGCGGGCTCAAGACCGTCGGCAAGGCGTACAGCGGCCTGACCGACATGGAGATCGACGAGATGACCGAGAGGCTCAAGGCGATCACCGTGAAGGACCACGGCTACTGGCGCCAGGTCAGGCCGGAGATAGTCGTGGAGGTGGCATTCGACAGCGTCCAGCGCAGCGATAGGCACGACTCAGGGTTCGCGCTCAGGTTCCCGAGGATCAAGAGGATAAGGGCAGACAAAGGGGTCGCCGACATCGACGACATCTGGAAGGTGGAGCGGATCTTCAGCGGCCAGAAGCTGAAGGTGGAAGAGGCCTAGGCGGCTCCGCTCCTTATATCCGCGGCCCGACCTGGCAGGCCGGTTGTACGCCGAGCTCCTCATCGCCGCATCCTTCGCGATCGCGGCCTACCAGGACGCCAAGGACAGGGCGGTGAGCGACCTCGTCTGGATCCCGGCTGGAGGGGCCGTGGCCCTGACACTCTATTCGTTCTACGTCAGAGGGGGAGCCGGCCTGGAGTTCTACCTCGTGAAGCTCGTCCTCCTCGGAGGCCTGGCGCTGGCGTTCACCTTCCTCGGCGGCATCGGCCAGGCTGACGGCATCGCCATCGCGGTGATCGCCGCAGACCCATACGTCCTCTCCCCGCTGGCGCCCCTCCTCGGCGCTGCGGCGGTGGCGGCCGTGCACATCGCCTACGAGGTCGCCAGGGGGAACGCGAGGGGGAGGAAGACCATCCCCATGGAGCAGTTCCTGAAGGAGCAGCGGTGGATCCCCAAAGCCACAGTGTCGGGCGAGGCGAGGACCGAGGTCAGCCGGGACGTCAACGTCGCCAGGGACGAGGTGGAGGCATCGGGCAAGGCCGACGCACTGGTCGAGGTCAGCTACGGAGTCCCGACGGTGGCCTACCTCGGAGTCGGCTTCATCGCCTACGTCGTCTACATGCTGCTGTTCAGTTACCCTGTGCTCGCGGCCCTGCCATAGACGTCCCACTGATAGGTTAAATCTGCAACGCGAAGAGCCGGAGGGGCCAATGACGTTTGTAGCCCTCGAAGGATTCTCGGGGACTGGCAAGACCTCTCTCGCCGTGAGGATGGAGGGCATGGGGTGGCTCAGGCTCCAGGAGTCGGCCCACGCCGTGAGCAGGGACGTCCCGGTGGCGGACCGGGCTGACACCGCAGCGGACTACAGCCTCCTTGGGGCTACGATGACGTACAGCTCGATCATCGCGAGCCAGAGGCAGGCGAGGAACATCGTCTCCGAAGGGTACCTGACCTCCGACCTCGCCTATGCCAAGATTAGGATGGAGCTCGGGAAGAGCACCGCCTACCCCCGGATGCTTTCCATGGTGAAGGCGATGCTGTCGGAGCCGACGCTGAGGCCCGACCTGTACATCCGTCTGAAGGCGGGGAACGAGACGATAAACACCAGGCAGCTGGGGAAGGACGACCGCGAGAAGAACCTCACGGAGTTCTTCAGGACGAGGTACTACACGGCTCTGGAGGAGATCCACCTGGAGCTGGATGAGATGACGGTGGAGACGGTGGAGACCGACTCCGATGTCGACGCCACCCTGAAGGTCGTCGTCGCCGTCCTGGAGAAGCGCAGGGTGGTCACGGCGTGAAGGCCGCAGAGTGGGAAGAGCTCCTGCTTGTCGCCACCGAGGAGGTCCGCAGGGAGGTGTCCCCCCTCGCGGCCAGGGGTGAGCGCGGGCGGGAAGTCGGGGTCGGCGCAGCCGGAGACAGGACGATATACGCGGACAAGCTCGCCGAGGACGTGCTCCTGAAAGAGATGGAGGGGGTCGCGGGGTTGCGGGTCCTGAGCGAGGAGGCCGGGGACGCGGGGGAAGCCGCTGGACGGACCCTCGCGGTGGTGGACCCGCTGGACGGCTCGTCGAACTTCGTGCGTGGGATCCCCTTCTATTGCACTTCGGTCGCCGTCGTAGATGACACTTCCGCTCGCGGCGTCGACGGCGTCGAGGTGGGGGTTGTCAGAGACCTCGTCACCGGAGACGTCTACTCCGCCAGGAGGGGGAAGGGGGCGAAGAAGAACGGGGCGCCCATCAGGACCGCGGCCACGGCCAGGATAGCCGACTCTGTGGTCGGGGTGGACCTGAGCAGCGCGCCGGCAGGGCTGTACCCCGAGCTCGAGCCGCTCCTTGGCGGGATCAAGAGGCAGATGCACCTAGGGGCGAACGCCCTCGAGCTGTGCTATCTAGCCGAGGGGAAGACGGACGCCTTCGTCGACCTGAGGGAGAGGATGAGGATAACCGACTTCGCGGCCGCCGGGCTGATCGCGGCCGAGGCGGGAGCTGAGGTCACTGACAGGGGAGGAGGGGACCTTTCGCTCGCGTTCGACCTCGCGCACAGGTTCAGCTTCGTCGCCTCCGCCAATCCGAGGATCCACGGGCAGGTGCTGGAGCGCTGCGGCCGAAGCGCCGCCAGGGCACCGGCCGGACGATGAGGAGGGAGAGCCCGCCATTGCACGGTGACAGTGCGGCGCACTCGGTCGTAGGGCACCACTACTGGGCGAGGCCCGGGGGCGGGCAGCTCGTAGTCGCCTCGGCTGCCAGCTCGCTCGCGCAGCGCCGGAGCGTGACCCTCGCCGCCACTTCCAGGTTCCAGCAGGCGAAGTACGTCGACTGGTTCGGGATCGACATCAGAGGGCTCCCCGCGGTCACCCTCCCGGTCTCCCTGAGCATGTTCGGCCTGTACACCAGGCTGTTCGTCTGGTACCCGGTAGAGAAGGCCCTCGACGCGAAGACCGAGGTGGTGTTCCTGGACGAGTCGAGCTACAGGCCCCTGCTGCGCAGCAAGCGGAAGAGCGGGTTCAAGCTCGTCGAGTACGTCCACTTTCCGATCGAGATATCCGTCGGCCTGGCGGGCGCCAGGGACCCCTACGTCACGGAGAGGTACGGCCGCTTCCCGCTGAACGTATACTGGGGGAGCTACCTGAAGGCGATGAAGCTTGTTCTCAGGAAGAACCCGTTCTATGCTGCAGACTTGGTCCTCACCAACTCCAAGTGGACCGGGCAGTTCCTGAAGGACACCTATGGGGAGTCGCCGACGGTCCTGAACCCGCCCATCCCCCCGAACGCCCTTCCGACGGAGGCCCCCCCGGCCTTCGAGGAGAGAGACGACAGCGTCGTGATGGTGGGCCGGTTCAGCGAGGAGAAGAGATACCAGTGGGCCATCGAGAACATCGGTCCCAGGCTAAAGGGCCGGTCGAAGCTCTATCTCTTCGGAGGTGCAGGCACCCCCCTCTCGAAGAGGTACAAGAGCAGGCTCGCGTCCCGCGCCGCCAGCCTGGGCATGAAGGCGTCCGAGGAGGTCGACGAAACCGCGGACGTGTACTTCATCTCGGACGCGCCGCGGGCGGTGATCAACTCGACGCTCGACAGCGCCAGGGTGTTTCTCCACTCCACCATCAACGAGCACTGGGGGATCGTCGTCGCTGAGGCCATGGCGAGAGGAATCCCCGTGGTGGTTCACAAGTCAGGGGGCGCCTGGAGCGACCTGGCGCAGGGGGGGAAGAGCGGCCTCGGCTACACGACGGCGGAGGAAGCCACCGACTCGATCGCCCTGCTGACCAGCGACGTGAAGAAGTGGGGCGCCCTGCAGAGGGAGGGGGCCGCCAGGGTCCGCGAGCTGAGCCTGGACAACTTCTCGAAGAGCCTGAACCAGCTCGTCGCATGACCTGAGTGACGCATTCTCGCGCAGGCCGGCTCGGTCCGGCCAGACCGCTCCCGCCCCGACCGACTTCTTTATACCCAATCCTGGTTCCGCGTTTGTGTGCAGGAGAAGCACGACGTCGCACTGATCGTCGTCGACACGCTGAGAGAGGACTTCGCCGAAGGGCTCGAGAAGCTGAAAGGGATGGGCTTCGTCGAGTTCTCCAACGCGGTCTCGACTTCCTCCTGGACACTCCCGTCCCACGTGTCGATGTTCACCGGCGAGCTCCCTTCGAGGCACCTCGTGCACGTTTCCCTGGGAGTCCACATGGGGACCATCATGCAGAGGTCCCGTGCCGGACTGGAGGGGTCAAAGAGCAACGTCCTTAGGGCCATGAGAGACCTGGGCTACAAGCGGTACTGCTTCACCTGCAACCCCTTCGTGACCCCGAGGTTCGGGTTCGAGTTCGACTGGAACCGCGAGTACAGGCCGATGATCGAGACGTCCCAGCTGCGGGACGTGCTCCCCCCCGACGGCTCCATGAGCTCCAGGGCCTGGGCGGCGCTGAAGGCGGGGCGGCTTCTCCTCCTTGCGAAGCTCGCTACAAGGAAGGTCAGGCTCCGGATCAACCGGGGGCTCAACCTCCCCGTGAAAGACAAGGGGTCAAGGCAGGCGCTGAAGGACCTGAGGCGGGCAAACCTTCCGACGCCCTACTTCGTCTATCTCAACCTGATGGAAGCCCACGAGCCCTACCGCTGGGGCGAGCCGACAGACGCCACCCGGCGCTCGATGCTGAAGCTCCCGGTAAGAGACATGGGCTGGGGCAAAAGCTACCCCGAGGGGTCTGGTATCGCCGTCGGGAGGGCCTTAGAGGCGGTGGAAGAGCTCCTGAAGAAGGGCGACCCCACGATAATCATCACGTCTGACCATGGCCAGCTGCTTGGTGAAGGCGGGAGGTACGGGCATGGGTACTTCATGGACGAAGCGCTGCTCAGGGTGCCGCTCTACGTGCGGTTCCCATCTGGAACGGACCCCCCTTCGCAGACGGGGGACGTCGTCAGCCTCGCGCAGATACACTCTCTGATTTCGTGGGCGACGGGCTCCCCGGTAGGCGGGCTCGGGGGCCGAGAGGCCGTGGCAGAGGGATTCGGGCCGCACTTCGACCTCCGCAGGTACCTCGCAGGGGAAGGAGAGGCGCAGACGCTCGAGAAGATGTACGAGGTGAAGAGGAGGGTCTTCTCGAAGGACGGGAGCGTCCTCTACAACGTGAGCACGCGTGCCCTTGAGGAGTCGAATGCGGCGTCGAAGGACGAGGAGGCGAGGCTTGCGGGGGTGGCTGAGTCCCTCGGCGTCCCCCCGGCGCCCCCCGACGAGGCCCTCGGCGCCGCGGATGAAGCCGGCGTCATGGAGAGGCTGTCTAAGCTGGGCTACGTCTAGCACTGCGTCCGGCCAAGATTCGAGCCGCGCCCTTAGGGGGTGAGCACGCTGCGCAAGCTGGCGAACCTCTCCCTAGACCTCTTGTCAACGGCTGCCAAGAGCCCGAAGTAGATAACCCCGCCGACGGCGATCAGAACCAGCAGCCTGAGGCCATAGTACACCCCGACCATGTCGGTGCTCACCAGCAGCGGAGCAAGGAAGTAGACGCCGGCCCCCATCGCCGCGGCGCACGCCGAATAGTACACCATTGGCCTGAGCGTTCCGCTGAAGATCCCCAGGCCCAGCCTCCAGACCTTGACCAGGAGGAAAAGGACCGTCAGGACCAGTTGGGAAGCCGCCCAGTAGGTGGCGATGGTGAGCAGCGGCGTCGAGGTGCGGACCCCCCAGGCGACTATCACGGTCACTGACGCCACGTAGCTCCCTGAGTATCCCAGGTTCGCTATCGCGTCGAAGAAAATGTTGCTCCGGAGGAGCTTCGCGAACCTGCCCTCTACGGCGAGGTCAGCCGACTCTTTTCCTGTCAGAACCCTGTCGAGGAGCGTGTCCGCCGCCCCGACTAGGACAGAGAATGCGAGTATGGCGAGCGGGAGGGCGGCGACCATGTACTTTCTGGAGAGGAGGAAGAGGACCTGGGGGGAGAGGACCGCGGCCCCCACCGCCATCGGGATGCCGAAGAGCATCATGAAGTCGAAGAGGAGCCCCACCATCCTGTCGCTCGCCCCCCGGAGGAGGAGCGGGTAGAGGGCGAAGGAGAGGTAGTTGCTGTATCCGATGACGAGCGCGATCGCGAACGCCGCCTGGTAGTATCCCACCAAGATGGGCCCAGCTATGAGGAAGGCCACGAAGGTGTCCCCGATGCCGATGAGGTTCGGCCCCTGGTTGAGCGCGGGGAGCCACGAATCCCTTAGCCATCCCTTCAGCTTGGTGAGGGAGACCGCGCCGCCCAGGGTGGCTCGCACGAAGTACAAGCCGACCGCGCCGAGGACTATGTTCGACCCTGCCAGCGCCGCCAGCGCGCCCGGGAGCCCCACCCTGTAGACGAGGAGGAGAGGCGCCGCAATCGCCAGCTTGGATATCTCCCCGAACAGCAGGACATAGCCGACCGCCTGGGGGTTGTGGACGGTGAAGCCGCCTCCCATCAGACTGTCGACGTAGTCGATCTCCGCTCCCTCCAGATAGGTCGCGCTGTAGGGGTCAACGAAGACCTTGATCCCCTCCTGCTCGGTGACCTCATCGTCGCTGGCGGGAGC
>JAFMAW010000060.1:0-5511 GCA_029784795.1 Nitrososphaerota archaeon
TAACCAACCCAGACCTGGACCCGGCCTTCGCGAAGCTCTACGAGTCGACCCAGGCGAAGCTGGGGCGGCTGATGAGGACCAGGAACGACGTCCTGATCATGTCAGGCGAGGGGCTCCTGGGCCTGGAGGCCGCTGTCGCGTCGCTGGTCACCCGGGGACAGAAGGTGCTGACTGTCACCAACGGCGTCTTCGGCGACGGCTTCATCGACTTCGTGAAGATGTACGGGGGCGTCCCTGAGGTTGTCAGGGGGGCCTACGACAGGCCTGTGGACCCCGAGTCCGTGTCCGCCGCCCTCGACGTCGACAGAGACATCGAAGTGGCTACCTTCGTCCACTGCGAGACCCCCAGCGGGGTCCTTAACCCTCTGCGGGAGGTCGCCGCCGCCTGCCGGAAGCGCGGCGTCCTGCTCATCGCCGACGCCGTTTCCTCCCTCGGGGGGACCCCCGTGGACACCCACTCCTGGGGGGTCGACGTCTGCCTCGGGGGGAGCCAGAAGTGCCTGAGCGCCCCCCCGGGCCTTGCCATGGTCTCGGTGAGCGAGAGGGCCTGGGAGGTCGTGAGGCGGCGGGGCGACAGCATCCCGTCGTACTACGCGAGCCTCTGGCAATGGGAGTCGTGGTGGAACAAGAGGAGGCTGTTCCCATACACCCCCTCTATCTCGGACATCGGCGGCTTGGACGAGGCCCTGGACATCGTCCTCGAGGAGGGGCTCCCGCGGTCCTTCGAACGCCACAGGCAGGTCTCAGGGCTTGTCCTCTCCGGCTGCAGGGAGCTCGGCCTCGAGCCCTACCCGAGGAGCGACGCCTTCCACTCCCCGACCGTGACCGCGGTCAAGCGCCCGGCCCAGGTCCCCGAGACCGAGCTGCTGAGGCTGATGGAGGAGCGCTACGGGGTCATGATCGCGGGGTCCTGGGGGAAGTTGGCTGGTAAGGTCCTGAGGTTGGGGAACATGGGGTACAACGCCAGGCCCCAGAAGGCGAAGAGGGCCATGCGGGCGCTCAAGCTCGCGCTGAAGGGCCTTGGATTCGAAGGAAGGACGTCGTGCAACTGATGCCTACCGTTCCGCCCGGACAGTCGGCCCCACGCCTCGGCGGGCGTCTCAGCTTCTTGGGTCCCGCCCGCGCTGGCTTAGGTTTCAGGCTCGCGGGCCGACGTGCCCCCCTCCTCGAGGGACTCGACCAGCCTCCTGAGGATCTCTCTTTCCAGGATGGTCCCAAGCATCCTCCCTTCATCGTCTATGACGGCAACTATGGGGACGTTGGTCTCCCTGAACGTGGTCGTCAGGTTGAGACCGGGCTCATCCTCCCTCACCCTCACCACGTCTGCGAGAGGGGCGTCGGAGACGTTCATTGTCGCCATCTCTCTCCGGGAGAGGCCGATGATGTCATGCATCAGCAGCGTGGCGACCGGCCTGTCCTCGCTGTCTACCACCACGGCTGCTCTGGCATCGAGGGCGGAGAGCTTCTTCAGGGCGTCCTTGGCTGGCTCGTAATAGGAGACAGTGATGGTGGGCAGGGTCTTGCAGATCTCGGCGGCGGTCATGGACCTAAGGCGCTGCTTGACAACCTGCTTCTCTGTCCCCGCCTGGTGGTCGATCGGAACAAGCGGGGCTCGGCCTTTGAAGAGCAACGGCGCTGTGAGCGCTAGCAGCGCGATTGCTATGGCGGTCGCCGAATAGGCGAATCCCCCTATCAGCACCGTCCCGGCAGCGAAGGCAGACACCAGGAGGGCGGCGTCGACCCCCCCTTTGACGCATGTACCGAAGGCGTTCCTCCACCGGTCGATCCCAAAGAACCCCGCAGAAGCCCCGCCCACCGTGGCTCCCGAGGCCAAGGCGACCCCGAATATCGCAAGCGCGGCCACGACGAGGGCCGGGGTGACCCGCACGAAGTACAGCCCTATCCCGGCGAAGAACAGCGGCTCGAAGAACCCATAGGTGAAGGACCGGAGCTTCTCCATAAGGACCGGCCTGGCGGCGAGGAATTTCTGCATCAGGAGCCCGAGGAAGAGGGCCACAATGGCCGCGTTGAACCCCGTGACCTCCCCTACGAACCCTGCGATGAGGAGGATGGTGATGATTATCGCAAACACAGCCTCTCTGCTCTTGAAGCGGGCTTCGACCCTCTCCAGAAGCGGGACCATGACGTACCTCCCGAAGACCACGATGCCCAGGATGGCTCCCCCTAGTTCTGCCGCGGTCAGCGCGAGGGTGGCCAGAGACACCACCTTGCCCGCGAGGTCGGAGACGAAGGAGTAGACGACCACGGCCGCGACCTCTATGACCAGGACCTGGGAGAAGATGGCCGTCCCGTCGGCGGTCCTGGCTAGGCCCGTGTCCGTGAGCAGCCTCGACAGCGGCCCGGCGCTGCTCATCCCGGCCACTATCCCGATGACCACCGCTGTCACCACCTGGTGGAACACGAGGTAGGACGCGGCCGTGACAGCGAGGAAACGGACCGAGAACTGAGCCAGGGAGACCACGACGGACGTCCTCTTAGCCAGGACACCCCTGAGCCTGTCCGCCTCGAACTCTTCGGCTCCGCTCACAAACAGGAGGAAGTCAATCCCGATGGTGACGAAGAGCGCGATGGTGGGCAGCACCTGGACGACGTCGAAGACCCCTGGACCAAGGAAGATGCCAACGATGATCGCCCCGACGAAGGGGATCAGGCCTAGCTTGCGGAAGGGCTCCTCCCCCAACTTGGCGCCCACGAGCAGGATCCCAAGGTATGCGAGCGACGCCACCTCCACGGGGAGGGCGGAGAATATCGCCATGCTTCAGACCTGAGCCACTGTCTGTCTTGGTGGGCATTTAACTGGCATCCATCGGGTATCCTCGGTCAGGGGATATCCATGCGATCCGCCCGGGTCGCTGTGGATTGTCAGGGGTTGCGGGACCCTAGTTCCTTGGCGAGGACTTCTTCCAGCGCCTCGAAGTACGACCTCGTGCCCTGCGGCATCGAGTCCTTGTTCTTCCTGATCGCTTCTATGATGAAGGGGACCGCGCTGGCGGAGACTTTCAGCTCCACCCGTTTTTCTCCGCCCCTGCTGGGCCTGGGGACGCTGACCCTGCCTCTCACGTCAGCGGGGGCCGCCTCTTTCGCGTCTCCCTCGACCTTCTCAACCCAATTCTCCAGCTGGTTCTGGTCCAGCCCGTCGACCATCCCGCTGAGCTCCTTGACCAGGGGCCCCATGGTGGCGAGCGAGCCCAGGTCGAGCCCCTCGCTCGGACTTGAGAAGAGCCTCGCCCCTCCCGCAGAGATCACATTGGTGACTATGATCACCAGGGCGGCAATGGGGAGGATCTGGCTGGAGCCAGCCACCGAGTCCGCGATCAGGGTCGTGGCCAGGAGGGCCGGCGTCAGCCCCTGGGCCATCATCGATTCTATGATCCTCCTGTCCTTCGCCGACTTCTTCCAGTCGACCGCT
Organism: Nitrososphaerota archaeon; assembly: GCA_029784795.1. The sequence continues at coordinate 3,431 of JAFMAW010000060.1, forward strand.
TCGGTGCTGAGCACCCGGGTCCCTACGAGGACCCCCACGACGGCCAGGGACTCGATGTAGACCTGTGGCGACGTGAGCACCCCGAGGGGGAGAGAGAACCCGAGGAAGAAGAGGAAGAAGGTCCTCAAGAAGAAGGAGATCTCCGTCTGGAAGGCCGAGATGTAGTTCAGCGAGACGGCGGGCATTGCCACTCCGAGGCCCAGCGAAGCGGGGAGGTCCGTGAGGTTCTTCATCACGAGGCCGATGGCCAGGACCGTGATCACCCCGCTCCCGCCTATGTCGCCGATCAGCACGTAGGCGAGGATAACGTAGCCCACGGTCGCGACGTAGAAGTAGTCCGACTGCCCCACCGCCTTGGTGACCCTTACCCAGGCGAACCCGAGGAGGACCCCGCCTACCAGGCCTATGGACAGCTGCTGGAAGAAGCTCGAGGAGATGAGGGACAACCCGCTGTAGTCCAGGGGGGCGTTCTGGTTGTACCCGTTCAGGAGGACGGTGAACAGTATGATCAGGACGAGCGAGTCGTAGACTGACTCCATGGACAGGTTCGACACCAGCCCCTGCTGGGAGATCCTGCGCCCCATGTAGGGCACTATGATCATCGAGATCTCTCCGCCGATGACCGACCCGAGGAAGAGAGACTGGTACAGGCTCCAGTGCAGGATCGAGGTGAAAAGGAAGGCTGTAACCAGGATGGAGAGCAGCATGTAGATGCTCGAGCGGGTGATCGCCGACCTCCCCTCCGAAATCACCTCCCTGACCTTCATGCTCATGCCTATGTCGAAGACCACCATGGCCAGGGTGACCTGGGACAGGAGGGGGAGCATCGCGTTGACCGTGGACGTGGGGAGGACCGCGAAGGCCCGGGTCGCGATGCCCGCGGCTATGAGGAACAGGGTCTGGGGTATCCCCTTCTTGTTCAGGAGAAGGTTCCCCACGAACCCTATGAAGATTATAGAGGACAGCACCAGCAGGAAAGTCTCAGGAGACAGGGCCAACAGGGGTCAACTCCATGACCTTCGCTGCAGCCTTCCACGGCTTCCTGACCTGCCGAGCTGGCATGACGCCGTCAAGCCACCTGGGGCACCGGAGGATAGGTATTTGAGCACAGGCGCCCCCGCCAGACTCGGGTCTGGGGGCGTCCCGGGGAGGTATTGAGAGGGGTCGAGCGATGCCCTCGGCACCACCATGGACTCGGTCCTGACGCCTCCACCAAAGTGCGCTCAGATAGATTCAAATACTGTCGATATCGGGATTCCGATATCGGAACGTCTAGAATTTGTTCAACTTTGACTGGGCCAAACGCACTCACAAGGGCCTGCGCCGATGGGTCCTCTACATCGTCCGCGACACCCCAAAGTCTGGCGCAGAGATCATGGACGTGATGGAGGCGAACCTTCAGGGATGGTGGAGGCCCTCCCCCGGCTCCGTCTACCCTCTCCTGAAACGCATGGTTGAGGAGGGGGTCCTGACCCGCTCGGAGGAAGACAAGTACTCTCTTACGAGCAGCGGAAGAGAAGAGGTCGACCACCCCTGGCCCTGGGCGGACCAGCACGAGCACGCACCGCGCTCGGTGGAGGACGCCATAGAAGTGATCTCCAGCTACACGTCATACCTGGAGGACCTGTCGCGGTCCAGGGACCAATCGCTCGTGAAAGCGAGCGGGGAACTGAGGGGGCTCGCCGAGAGGCTTTCAAAGATCGGGGGAGAGTCATGAGCCAGCAGCCCATAGTCAAGGCGGAGGGGTTGTCGAAGAACTTCGGGAGCCTGAAGGCGGTCGACGGCGTCTCGTTCGAGATCAAAGAGGGGGAGATCTTCGGCTTCCTCGGTCCGAACGGCGCAGGGAAGACGACGACGATAAGCATGCTCACAACGCTGCTGAAGCCGTCGGGGGGGAAGGCGGAGATCGCCGGCCTTGACATCCACAAGCACCCCAACGAGGTGAGAAGGGTCGTCGGGGTGGTCCCTCAGGAGTACACAGCCGACGAGGACCTCACGGGGCTGCAGAACATAGTCCTGTGCGCGGACCTCTATGGCATCCCCCGGAGCAACTCCAAGCCCCACGCCATGGATCTCCTGAA
>JAFMAW010000060.1:5521-5750 GCA_029784795.1 Nitrososphaerota archaeon
AGGCCAGCGGCGTCGCGAAGTAACTCGCGAGCTCGCGGCGCAGGATCAGACCCACGTTGCGCATGTGGCCCCCCGGTGATACTCCGGAGGCATGAGGCGGAGGCTGGAGCTCGCCAGCGGGCTGATAAACTACCCCAAGCTGCTCTTCCTCGACGAACCGACCCTCGGCCTCGACGTCCAGACCAGGGCAGCCGTGTGGAGCTACATCAGGATGCTGAAGGTAGAGTAC
>JAFMAW010000061.1 GCA_029784795.1 Nitrososphaerota archaeon
GAAGAAGGTCTTCCCCGGGTCGTAGAGAACCGCGATCACGTCTTTGGGTCCCAACCCTTCTTCTCCGGTCATCGCGACAGCCGCCCGCCCTACTCCGTCGTCTACGTCCTGCACAAGTCAGACCCCGGTTGTATGCGATTCGTCAGACAAGACCCCGTCCTGGCTTACTCGCGCCGGCTCCAGATTCGGTACTGGTCGACGAATGCGATGGTGAACAAGATGCCTGCGATGGAGTCGATCAACGCCCCGGCGTACAGGAGGTCGCTGGCGGCGGTTCCCACGATCGCCGTCGACAGAGCAAAGACGAGGGTGGCGGCTGCGATGCACCCGGAACCGGCGGCAAGCAGGGTCCAGGGCCTCTGGTGCTTCCCGCCGCGGAACGTGAAGACGAGCCTCGCGGCGAAGAAGAACATCACGAGCACGACCACCAGGTCAAAGGCATCCAGCAGGCCGAGGGCAAAGCCCAACCTGTTAGGTAGCGTCGGCAGCCGAAAGATAACCATTGTGCCTGATATGATGGGTGTGCGGTGCCCATGTCAATAGGCTTGGTACCCTTGCGTGGCGGGGAAACTGGATGATCGAGCCGGGTTCTGTCTGATTTTGTGGGAAAAGAGCCGTGACCGCCCACGAGTTTGCTTGTTTCCTGTTGAATTGTTAAACAGATAAATACCTTCCTTTTCGCCGCCTTTACCAGAAAAGGGCGTATTTGATGCAATTATCAGACATTTTTCACCTCGTGCCTATACTGTGCACGGTGTGCATAACGTGCACAGCAGCGGGCAGTGGCTACCAGAATGACCGCGAACGCAGGAGTCTCTTTCGACAGCGGACTAGCGGAGCCAATCGGGAAGCGCTCTCCCCAGCCGAAGGGGTTCGGGGCCAATCGGGGCGAGGCGGTGAACGCGGTACTGACCGAATTCTTCGAGGCGGGGGGATGCACAACGGAATCGGGCTGGGAGGGCGTCAGCGGGCGGTGGACCATGCGGAGGGCTTCATGACCAACCCACCTTGGACGGTCCACGGCGCTCTGCCGCGCAGGCTCGAACCGAGGAGCGGCGGGCTGCCGGACAAGTCCGCGAAGGGGGTCCCATGATGTCTTCGAAGAAGATCCGGGCAGGCGTCTCATTCGACGGAGAAGTGGTGGTCGCGCTGGACATTCATGCGAAGAAGCTCGAGGAGCTTCAGGTCGACCGGAGCGAGATAGTCAACGCCATCCTGGACGACTACTTCGAAGGCAACGGGACGACGGAGTCGATCTGGGGGATGGTCAGCAAGAGGAGGATCAAACGTAGAAGATGAGTCCCTCGAGGCGCGAACCAAAGATAAGAAACATCCCAATCGTGCTGTTGGTAGTGGCATTGTTCGCCACTTCAACCTTGGCAGCGGTTCCTGTCACTCTAGCTGCGACCCCTGCGCTAGATTGCGGTGGGGTTGCATGTGTTGCGACCGTAGGCTCGGCAAGTGGGGGATCATCACATCCCATAACGATGTCAGGGTCCCTCAGCACCTCCAGTTCGCCCGATTTGATAGTCGTCATTGTCACCGGAGACGTGACGGGCGACACTCCTGCCACTCCAACTCTGTCCGGAGTAACATTCTCAAGCGTCTGCACTCTCACTAACAGCGCGCCGATAATCGCCATCTACGCAGGCAAGGCGGCCTCTACGCTTTCCAGTGCTACGGTTTCAGAGACAGAAAGCGGAAACGCGGGGAGCGCCACCGGAGGGATGGTCGCGTTCGGGATAAGCAACTATGACACGACCGACGCGAGCCCATTTGACGGGACGTGCACCCCGGTAGCTGGGAGCGGGACTACGCCGTCTCAGACGGTAAGCTCCTTGTCGGATGGCAACGACTTCATTTTCGCCGGTGTAACGACCAGTGGTGGCACGCTCTCCGCGACGGGGGCAACTACGCTCATCGTTGCAAACACGGGGACGGTGTACACCGCAGCTGGTTATCAGAACGGAGGGGGCGGGGGATCTTACACTCTGGCCTTCAGCGCTGCATCGGGCTCTTGGAGCGAAGGCGTGGTTGCGGTCAAATCTTCGACGCCGACGGCCGTCCCACTATTTCCTTCAGGGGTTCTTCCGATTCTTGTCACGTTGCCCTTACTTTACTACCTAGCGGCTCGATGGAGGAAGTCAGAACCCGTCCTCGGAGAGAGCCCATGACGCGATACTTGAACGGGAAAAAGAGAAAGCAGAGACTCCTAGCTTTAGGAGTCACTGTAGCTGCGATAGTGTTCATCGGTCTGAGCTCCTACGACAACGCTGTTGGGACCCACGTCGCGTACTCTTTCCAATCATACTGGGCGCAGCCTGCCTTGTACACCCCTGGGACGTTTCTACCTACAGCCTACCTTCAGATCAACTACACCGGAGGCGGGATGGGTCAATACTATTACGTAATCAGCTACAACTCAACCAGCGGGTACATCGTAGCAGGCCACGGGACTGCCTCGGTCTCAGACCTTGCGGTGTTCCGGGCATATGTGAACATCCCCGCCCCGTCCAACGGAGTGACCGTCGCAACAGCACAGGTCTACAACGGCTCCGACCAGAACGGCACCCTCGTGTACACCGCCTCAATCGTCGTCTAGCCCCTCCCTGGATTCTAAAGGATCCAAACCCCTTTTGTCCTCCTGGCCATTGCCCAGCCCCTGGCCAACGAGCGTCCCTGCTTCAGTGGCGTTTCTCGAGCGTCCTGGAACCTTCTTAGCTCCGAGGTAAAGAAAGAGAAGAAGAGTGTACCCGACGATGTAAAGTACATACCCGAGCCAACCATGCAGGTTCCACATGAGGTTGGTGCCCGAATAGATGCCAGCGGTCACGAGGCCGACTACCCTGAGAGAGTTGAGGAGGACGAATAACGCAGAGCCACCAAAGGCGAAGAAGGCGCTCTTGGTCACGCTCGAGTTCATGTCGAGATGCATCATCCCGAGAATGAGAAGGAATATGGACATCGAAGCGATGCCCGAGCACTCCTGGGAGATCTCTAGATTGACGGCTTGCCCTCCCGCCCCTGTGAATGTTATGTAGACCGACGACCACTGAACAGGTTCTCCGAGCGCTCTTGTGAAACCGCTGCTTATCACCGCAACGACGACTGCAAGTGGGTCTCCGAACGAGGCCGTCAGCGCGCCGACAAATCCCACCGCCAGTGCATAGAGCATGAAGTAGGGGGCCAGAAACCGGAAAAGTGAAGGCCTGATCGCGGTCAGGATCCCGAAAAACGAACAGACAACTGCCAGTCCGGCATAAGAGTATGAGGCGTCGACTTGAGTTCCCAATGTAAGCTGAATTGCGAAGGGAGCGAAGGCTATGACGACCCCTGCCAGAGTCGTGGCCCAGTCGCGACTTTGGTCTGCCAAAAGCCGTTCTAGCTCCTTCCTCCTAAATGACACGAACACAAGCACGAAGAACATCCCTGCAAGCGGATACGCCGGGACAGAGGTATCGAAGACTCCCCCGAGCACTTCGCCCACTTTCGAGACGAGGAGGAACACCGGCGCGCCATAAACGACCAAAGTGAAAGCGACAGCCGCTACCAGGGGCCACAGACGAGATAGATTCTGGTTGACGTGGTTCAAGCTAGGCTGAGCTATACGCGTGAAAGGGTGGGCCCACTTAAGCCCTATCGTGACGGATTCTCTCTATAATCATAGTTTTATGCGTGGAAACGGTGGCGGGCGGGAATGGTGAGTCGGTCAGCGGCTACCTTTGGACTCCGACGACGCAGGTGCCTCGCAATTCTTACCGCAGTAACGGTCATGCTAGCCTTCGTAATGGTCCCAGCTGTCCATTCGCAGACCTCTCAGGCAGATAGTGAGGTAAGCCAAGCCTACGCCGCGGTCCTCTCAGCCGAGAGGAGCGGGGGCAATGTGACATCGCTCGTGGCTCAGCTTAACACAGCCATCTCTCTTCTCCAGGAGGCCGACCGGCTTAACTCGACCGACCCCGCACTGGCAGCATCACTCTACACCCAAGCGTACAACAGCGCTTCGCACGTGCTCCAGGCCGCCCCGGGGGTGGCTTCGGCTGGTGCCGCATCCGTCAGGACGGCCCAGGTTGAACTCGGGGTCGAGACCGTCGTTCTGGTTGCTCTGGCGGCCCTCGCCTATCTTTACATCCCCCGCCTCTTCTGGCGCTACTGGTCGAGGACCCACAGCGACTGGAGGGTGAAGAAGCCGTGATCGACGACGACATGAAGGTCGCGGCCGTGGGGGTCATAGTCCTCATCGCCGTCTTCAACGTCTCAGGCTACTACTTCGCCAACAGGAACGTCGAGCCCTTCTCCGAGCTGGGCATCCTCGGCCCCGGCCAGAAGATAGCCAACTACCCCACCAGCGTCTTCACCGGCCAGAACTTCTCCCTCTACCTCTACGTCGGGAACCACGAGGGCCAGGTGTCCTACTACCAGGTCCTGACCAAGCTCGGCACCAGGGCCAATGCCAACCAGAGCGTCCCCCTCGCCGCGCCCCCCATAGCCTCCTACGGCATGGTCCTGCTCAACAACCAGAACGTCACAGAGCCCATCACACTGAGCCTGGGCCAGAACGGGACCAACGTCCGCCTCGTCTTCGAGCTCTGGATCTACGAGACGAACTCGAGCTCCTTCCAGTTCTACACCTCCAACTGGCTGTACCTCAACGTCACGGGGCCCTCGGTATGAGCGACCAGGTCAACCCCAGGCAGAAGCGCGCGAAGGAGGTCCTGAGCTCCGTCCTCGCCAGCGAGATGTCCGTCAAGGACGCCCTCTCAAGGGCGACCCAGGGGACCGGGGCCACCCCCGTCGACGCCTCGAGGGCGCTCTACTCGCTCCTGGAGGAGAAGAAGGCTGCGCTCGCCGACCCATCCCCCCCGGCCTCGACCTTCGAGTACCTGGGCCGCGCCTACTCCTCCTGGTTCTGGGTGACGGTGGCGTTCCTCGCGGTGACTGTGAGCTCGATCTACCTCCTCCCGCAGTACCCCCCCTTCGTCTACGTCAGGTACGTCTTCGGCGCCATAGCTGTGCTCTACTTCCCGGGCTACACCCTCATCGAGGCCCTCTACCCCAAGAAGGAGGACCTCGACAGCCTGGAGCGCCTCGCCCTCTCCATCGGCCTGAGCCTGGCCCTGGTCCCGCTGGTGGGGCTCCTCCTCAACTACACCCCATGGGGGATACGCCTCGACCCCATAGTGGTCTCGCTCTCCATCCTCGGAGTCGGCCTGGCGCTGGTGGCCGCGGTCCGGAAGGAGTCGTACATCAGGCTCACCGCGAGGGCGGGGTAGAGGCTTGGCAAGGTACTTCTCCTTCGGCGCCGGCATCGCCGCCTTCGGGGCCGTCGTCGCCTTCGTCTCCTACTACTTCCTCTTCAGCGCCCCCTTCGCCGCCCTGGGGGTGGCCTGCGTGATACTCGGCGGTGCGACCATCACCCTCCCCGAGTCCCCGGTCCCCAGCGGCGCGGTGCGGGGCGTCGTCCACGCGTCCGTCATGAACGTGGAGGCCCTCCTCGAGGAGTTCGACGTCCGCGAGAAGGCCGTCTACCTCCCCCCCAGGGAGGGGGAGTCCGTCGCCTACGTCCCGCTGGCGTCCAACCCTCGCGTCCCCTCGGCGGACTCGCTCATGAAGG
>JAFMAW010000062.1 GCA_029784795.1 Nitrososphaerota archaeon
GTGTTCTCTGTGAAGCTCCCCAGGCTGCTCACCCACGACAAGAGGCTGGACCTGTCTCAGGGAGCCGAAGCGGACCTGATCAGGTTCCTTGGCCTGTTGAGGCCTCTAATCGACGCGGGGAAGCTGGGACCGGTCCTCGCGCAGCTCCCCCCGAGCTACTCATTCAAGGATGACTTCGAGAAGCTGAAAGGGTTCTTCGATAGGGCCCCCGAGGACGTCATGTTCGCGGTAGAGTTCCGACACCCCTCGTGGCTGAGGGAGGACGTCTGGTCGTATCTTCGGGACCGGAACCTCGCGAATGTGATCGTAGATGAGCCCCTCCTCCCTCCTGACACGGTGGTGACGGCTGACTTCGCCTTCATCAGATGGCATGGGAGGGGGAGCCGGCCTTGGTACAACTATAGGTACACCGACGGCGAACTCGACGGTTGGGTCCCGAAGGTGAAGGATGTCATATCAGGAGTGAAGAAGACCTTCGGCTACTTCAACAACCACTTCAAGGGGTTCGCCGTGGAGAACTCGTTTAAGATGATGGAGAAGCTCGAGATGTCGACGCCTCTTCAGGATGAAGCGAGGGCCAAGGCGACCAGGTTCATCGCCACGGGGAGAAGGGACGTGGGCGAGGGGAGCATCCTCGAGTTCGTCGGCCAGGGGAGCGACAGGTGAAAGCGGCTCTCCTGTTAGATGGCGAGGCGCCCAAAGTCGCGCCAGGCGAACTGAGGAGGATAGTCATGAAAGCCGGGATAGAAGTGGGAGAGGCAAAGGCTGACTTTGGCATCGTCGTTGGTGGGGATGGGCGATTCAGCAGATACGGGCGGACGGAGAAGATCCCGCTGCTCTTCGTGGGCGTGCGGTCGAAGGGGGCGATCGGATCCAAGGCTCGCCTCGCCCAGACCGTCCTCGACGAGCTCCCTGAGGCGTTGGCAAGAATCAGGGCCGGAGGCTATGAGATAGATGAACATCGACGGTTGAGGGTCATCAAGGGGACAAGGGTACTTGGAGAGGTGTTCACTGATGTCTATCTTCAGAGGGGTGCCGAAGGAAGCTGCCTCCGCTACAAGTTGAAGGTGTCGGGCAAAGGGGCAGAATTCGAAGAGGCGGCCATAGCAGACGGAATCGTGGTTGCCACGAGAGCGGGGGCCACGGGCTATTACTCCTACGTCGACAGAATCGGAAGGAACGTGGTCGAGCCTTCGGCGTTCGCCCGTATCGGGAGGGACGAAGTGGGGATATGTCATATCACGCCGACCTACACCGAAAGGCTCGGTGTTGGGACCCACCCCCTGAGATACACTGTCCCCTGGGGGAGCAAGATAGAGATTTCACTGTCCAGGGAGGCTGACGCGAGGCTCTTCGGCGTCACAGATAGCCGTGCGGGGATCAAGGTCTCGATGGGAGAGAAGGTCTCCATAGCGGCGGGGAAGGAAGTAACGAAGGTGATGACTCTGCCTTGAAGGCCGCACGATGCGATTGGTCCACGCCGGTGGCAGTATGCTCGACAGCATCGCAGATGCAGGCCAGGGGGTCGAAGACGCGCGGGGTTTCCCCGCCTCAATAGCCAAGTGTTACTGAGGCAAGAAGTATATAGTAGCTATTCTTGCTACCAGCGTGATTTGACGGGCGAATCCAGAAGGCAGGAATTCAGGAGGGTACAAAAGACTGGAGGGGACAGCTTCGTGGTCTCCCTTCCAAAGAGTTGGGTAATCGACGTTGGATTGAGGCCGAAGGACCCCGTGGCCGTGCTCGTGCAGCCTGACTCTTCGCTCCTGATCGTCCCTAGAAGAGACTTGCGCGCGGCGTCCAAATCGGAAGCCACCCTGGAGTCGGCACAGGGGCTCGACAAGGATTTCCTGCTGAGGCACTTCATTTCGTACTACCTGGCCGGCTATGACACCATCAGAGTGACCCTCGGCAGGTCGGACTCTGGACTTCGGGGATTCATCAGGGAGGGGATAAGGCGGAAGCTGGTCGGCGTGGAGATAATCGAGGAGTCGTCTGGAGGCATTCTCACGCAGTGTCTTTCTGGCTACATTGACCTTCCACTGAAGAAGGCCCTCGAAAGGATGGCCATCATTGCGGGGGGCATGCTGACGGACGCGGTCGGTGTCCTGCAGGGAGGGACAAAGGGTATGTCGGAGGAAGTCATAGAACGCGACGACGAGGTCGACAGGTTCTATCATTTCCTACTCAGGCAGCTGAACATAGCAGTGAGAGACAGGTCGGTGATTCAGGAAATAGGGCTGAAATCGACGAGAGACTGTCTGGGGTACAGGCTGGTGGTCAAGAACGTAGAGAGGGTAGCCGACCACGCGGCTAGCATAGCCGCTGAAGCGGAGAACCTTCGGATGCTCCCGGAGCAGGCAATCAAGAAGATTCAGGAGACGACGGCGCTCTCCAAGAAGGTGTTCGACAGCTCCATTGCCTCTCTACTCCGCCTCGACGGCAAGATGGCGGAGGAGGCGATTGCGAAGTCAAAGGAGGTCTTGCAGATGGAAGGTAAGATCAGCAGCGAAATGCTGGCGCCTAGGATGAGCGGAGCTCAGGTCGCCTCTGCGAAGCTCATGCTCGAGAGCATTAGAAGGACCGCTGAATATGGGTCTGACATAGCTGAAATCGCCATCGACCTGACAGTCGCGGAGCCCCTGGTGACCTGAAAGGCCGTAGCAATAGCTCAATGCAGCTCTGGCGCGAAGATTCTCTTGATAATTTGTGTGGGCCGGAAGGGATTCGAACCCTTGGCCTCCCGATTATCAGTCGGGTGCTCTAGCCAAGCTACTCCCCGAGTTAGGGTCTGAGCTACCAGCCCAGCGTCCGGGGCCCTTGGCTTGCTCTATAAGCGTGCGAGTGACTGCAGCCCCGAGAAGTGGCTCCGTCCAGGACCGCCTTAACCCCCTTTAGTTTAAAACGCCCAGAAGAAACGTCGCCGAACGTGGGCCGGTAGTTCAGCGGTACGAACGTCCGCCTTGCACGCGGAAGAACCCCGAAAGGGCTCCAAGGTCGGGGGTTCAATTCCCCCCCGGTCCACCTTCTCCTAACCTCTATATCTCTCGGTGTCGCCTGCTAGCATATGACCCAAGAAGAAGCTACAGTCTCAAATGTGATGTCGCAGAGGGTGATGACTGTCGAACTGAACGTCACTGCCAAGGATTGCGCGAAGGCCATGTCGAAGAAGGGGGTAAGCTGCGCAGTCATCACGCAGAGCGGGTCGGCCATAGGGATAGTAACCGAGCGCGACCTCGTGTCCAAGGTGCTTGCGGAGCCGATAGAAGCGAAGAACGTTCTTGTGCGTGACATAATGTCCACGCCCCTGATCACCATTGGTCCCGGCGCCCCTGTTTCAGGGGCTGCTGAGTTGATGGCCAGGTATCGGATCAGGAGGCTTGTCGTCGTTGACCAGGGAGGTACCCTCGTGGGGATAGTCACGACCGGAGACATCGCCAGGACCCTGGCCGAGGGCCAGGGCTACCGCGAAGCGACTTTGAACGCGATGGCGCGGTACAGCGAAGGCAAGCTGGACAACGGTCCCTACCAGTAGGCCTATTCGACGCGGAGTCTGACCCCGGCTGACCGCGAAGTCCTCAGCGGGATGGTTACCTCGAGTATCCCGTTGTTGTAGGCGGACTTGGCGCCTTTCGGGTCCACTACTCCAGGGAGGTCCAGCTCCTTGTGGTATCCCCTGCCTCCGCTCTCCACCGAAATCGCCATGGTCTTCTCGTTCACCGTCACCTCGATGTCCTCCTTCTTCACGCCCGGCATCTCCGCTATCACACGGACTTCCTTGTCCGAGCTGACGACGTCGACCAGAGGCTCACGCTTGTCTTGGATAGCGTTCAGAGCCTTGCCTTCCTTGCGCCTTACGTTCCCGAATTCCCTCACCACCGGCTTCCCATCTGGACCGATGGTCACCGAGTACCCATAGACAATAGGCCCGATCTCCTTCCTCACCCTGCCCTCGGGAGTCTTTGACTCTCTGACGAGGCTTTTCGGGAGATCCTTCTCGAGGTCCTTGAACTCCTCAGAGAACGCTCTTTCCATTTCCCTCATCATCTCATCGATGTCAGGGAGTCCCCAGGGCCCAAAGGGAGACCCGCGCCTTCTGCGGGCATTCCAGTGGTCTCTGTCGTCGCTTTCCATGGATGTCCGTATCCCAAGTACCCGCGGATGGATTTATCCCTTTCATTGAGGTTAGGCCTCAAGGCCTTCGGGTCGGAGACGCGATTTCGCAAAATGCTTTTACACGCGCAGTCCTATCCTGAAAATTGAATGTCGGCTTCGTTGTACGCGAAGATAACCGCGCTCTTCTTCATACTCACCGGACTGCTCATGCTTATTGGATATGTCGTCGGGTGGTACTTCTTCGGGGATCCGATAGCGTTCGTGGGGCTCGCCCTCGTCCTCGCCGCCGTAATCAACTTCGTCTCGTACTACTACAGCGACGCGCTCGTCCTGCGGATGAGCAAGGCCAAGATAATACAGGAGAACGAGAACCCGACGCTGTTCAGGGTTGTTAAGAGCGTCGCCCAGAAGGCAAACATCCCGATGCCCAAGGTTGGAATAGTCGATTCTCCTCAGCCGAATGCTTTCGCGACGGGGAGAGGGCCGAACAAGGCGGTTGTCTGCGCCACTTCCAGCATCCTCCAGGCGCTCACCCCGGACGAGCTCGAAGCGGTGGTTGGCCACGAGATAGGGCACGTGGTGCACAGGGACGTTCTGATGTCCAGCGTGGCGGCCACGATGGCCGGGGCGATATCATACATAGGGCAGATCGCTATTTTCTCGATGATCTTCGGCGGCGGAGGGAGGAATAGGAACAGTGGGTCACCACTAGCGCTGCTGGCGATCATCCTTGTCCCCTTGGGAGCCACCTTCGTTCAGCTCGGCATCAGCAGGAACGACGAGTACAGCGCCGACGAGTACGGCGCGAAGCTCACCAGGAATCCCGCGGGACTCGTAACAGCCCTTGAGAAGATCAGCGCCAAGGTGCAGACCAGGCCCATAGCCACGCAAGCCTCCAAGGCACCCTCGCCCGCGACATCCTCGTTGTGGATCGTCAACCCTTTCCGCGGGAACTCGCTGGCCGAGATGTTCTCGACCCATCCATCGCTCCCTCACAGGGTAGAGCGGCTTAGGAAGGTCGGCCGTGAAATGAACGTCTACGTCCCCTAGCCGAGCAGAAGGCGCACAAGGGCTAGGATTGCTCCGACCTCCACCACTTCATCCCCTCTCGCGGGGCCCTCGGATGTCGGCTCGGAGGTAGTCTTGGGGGTCCCCATCGAAAGGGAGAGAGACGGGAGGAGCGTACCTGGGAAGAGGGCAGGTGAGAAGTACGACTGTGACTGCGACGAAGGCGTCGACGCCAAATTGACCGACGACATAATTCGAGCGGTGTGGCGGAGCCGTTGGCATGAGCGGCTGGCGGAGATCGGGGCCGAGGATGCTGCGAACCCTGCCCGCGAGGCCGGAGAATTTTTCTCGCCCGAGGAGCTCCGACAGCGCACCTCAGCGGCGTCTACCTCGGTTTAACTCGACCAAACCAG
>JAFMAW010000063.1 GCA_029784795.1 Nitrososphaerota archaeon
AACCGGAAAGGACGCAGTACATGAACCGCTGGGGGATGCTGAACAAGAGCCTTCGGAAGGGCCCGAAGGGGAGCCCGATCCTCCCCTGGGGGAGCGCGAGGGACGCCTACCTCGCGGTAGAGGAGGACAGGGTCGAGGAGACGAGGTCGTACCTCCAGGATAAGCTCGAGGGGGTCGCCACCGTCCTGGAGACCGAAGAAGCGATCCGCGAAGGCATCTTCGGCATCAACAGGCCGAGCAGGAGGTTCCGCAGGAGGGTAGGTAACCTGATGATCCTGCCACACGGAAACAAGACGGTCTGGTACAAGTATCCTAAGGGCGGCGCCTTGGAGCTCCGGGGCCACCATGGCGGGCTCACCGGAGACGAGATGACCATCCCCCTGGCGGCCGCGAGGTTGTCGGACCTCCAGTAATCCGCCCGGCCAGAACGTCAGTCAGCGGCTTAACCGCGGCGGGCGACCACAGCCCTCGCGTCCACTGCGAAGAACCCCTCTTCTTTCGCTATGAGGGGGTTCACTTCGACCTGCGCCAACGACGGGTGCTCGACCAGCATCCGCGAGAAGTCGGAGACGACCTTCGCCAGCCGGGGAGCGGGGACCTTCGGACCTCCCCTGTAACCCTGGAGCGCCGTCCCGAGGCGGGTGCTCTTCACCATGGACTCCGCCCACGCGGGGGATACAGGCGCGACGCCCAGCGCGATTTCGTGCATCAGCTCGGCGTTGGTCCCGCCGAGCCCTACGACTACCACCGGCCCGAAGGTCGGGTCTCTGGTCCCCCCGACTATCACCTCGACCCCGCCGGCGACCATCTCCTGCAGGAGGGCGCCTTCGAAGTCGATCCCCCTCCTCTTCGCGATAGCCCTGAACCGCGCGATCACCCGTTCCGCCTCCTCCGAGCTTTCCACCCCGAGCACCACCCCGCCAGCGTCGGTCTTGTGGGCTAGGCCCCTAGAGAGGAGCTTGCACGCGACCGGGAACTTCAACCCACGCAGCCTCATCAGGTCCCCTTTCTTCCGAACCACGACCGACCGTGGTTCCATGATCCCGTGCGCCGCCAGCAGATCCGCCACCTCTTCGCGCCCGAGCGGCCCTCCCTTCCACGCGTCCGGGCTCGGCGTTCCGGTTGCCGGGGCCATGGCTGGGGCCCTGAGCAACTCGGTGCGCTGCCACGAGGCGGCGAGCGCCCTCACCGCCCTCTCTGGGGTCGGGAAGCTTGGAATGCCGCTCTTCAGGAACTCCATGTGTATGCGCCCGGCGAGGTCTGACCTACCGATGACGCACATGCACGCAGCCTTGCCCCTTCTCCTGACCGCCTCCACGAGCCTCTCCGCGACGTCGGGGCCGATGGCGGGGGTCTGATGGGTTGGCAGCGCCAGTACCATGTCGCACTCAGGCAGGGACGCGACTTCCTCGACCCCCTCCACGAAGTCCTGAGTGCCCACCGATGCGGTCAGGTCGACTGGGTTCCCCAGGGAGGCGTTGGAAATGAACCCTGAACCCCCCAGCTTCTTCCGGAGCCTGTCCACGCCCCCCGGAGTGAGCCTGTCCACCCTGAGGCCCGACCTGAGGGCCTCGTCAGTGGCCACCGCCCCGACCCCGCCCGCGTTGGTCACCACCACGAGCCTGTTCCCCGACGGCCTCGGGAGCATGGAAAGCGAGATGGAGAAGTCGGAAAGCTCCTGCAGGTCTGAGGCCTCGACCACCCCCGCCTGCCTGAAGGCCGCCTGGTACACAGCGTAGTCCCCCACGAGCGAGGCGGTGTGCGTCAGTGCCGCCCTCGCGCCACCTGCGGTCTTCCCGGCCTTGTAGACGATGAGGGGCTTCCTCCTGGACGCCCTGCGGGCGACCTCCAGGAACCTCCGCCCATCCTTCAGCCCTTCGAGGTACAGGGCGATGGCCGTGGTCCGGACGTCGTCAGAGAAGTATTCCACCACGTCCTCGACGGAGACGTCTACTTGGTTCCCAGTCCCTACCATGGCCCTTATCCCCACTCCGTTGGCGGTGAGCTCTTCCACCATCGCCTGCCCGAGGTGCCCGCTCTGTGTAACCACCACAACGCCGCCGGGGATTGGCTTCAGCATGGAGGCGACCTCGCCGCCGCCGGGGAGCCGCTTCGTAGGCCGCAAGAACAGAGAATCGACCCCGGAGACTGTGTCGACCACTCCTATGGTGTTGGGGCCGAGCACCCTCATGCCGGCGTCCGCCGCGAGCTCGGCGATCCTCTTCTCGACGTCCTCCCTCCCCACTTCCGCGTAGCCGCTGGTGATGATTATCGCCGCCTTCACCCCCGCCTCCGTTGCCCCTTCGACCACCCCCACGGTCTGAGACTCGGGGACAGCGACCACGAGCAGCTCGGGGGCTTCCGGGAGGGCGGAAATCGAAGGGTAGGCCACCTGGCCCCCGACCGTCGCATGGGCTGGGTTGAGGGCGTAGACCCGGGCCTTCAGAACCCCCCTCTCCCTGTTGGCCAGCAGGTTCGCGAAGATTATCGAGCCCATCTTGTCCGGGTCGGTGGAGACCCCCGCCACCGCTATGCTCCCCGGCTCGAAGAAGCTCTTCATCCCACGCCGCCCCAGCAATCCAGTCACCCGGTTCCTGGCCGCGCCACAAAAACGTGCAGTAACCGACCTAACCTGGGCAGTTCGCTTGCCTCCATGGCAGGCTCACTCAGACTTCCGATCCACCTTCCGGACCGCTCCGGTCGCCACGCAGTCGTCGGGCCCTGCCATCCTATCCCCGCACTGCGCTCCGGGCGGCCGGATTTACGACTCGCGCCTGATGGATGAGCTCGACATGGTTGTCGAGGCTGCCTTCCGCCAGAGCCTTCGCTGCTTCGTCCGCGCTTCGTATCCGGGTCACGAACGCATTCATCCCGGCCGCCCTGACGGACTCGAACATCGGCCTCCCCATCCCGCCAGAGATGACGGCCTCGCAGTCAGCGATTATCGAGAGCATCGTGTCGTGGAACCTCGGTTCCGCTTCCCCCTCAACGCGGCGGTGCGCTCCATGGACGTGGCCCAACTTGTCCCTGACCTCCTTTCCCTTCACCGCACCCCCATCGATATCGTAGACCAGGAAGTGCCGGGCCATGCCGAAGTGGGCCGAGACGGTCTTCAGATCATCCGTAACGACAGCCGCTTTCATGGCTCCCTGATGCGGGTGTGGATGGATAAGGCGACTGCCGGTGAGCGCCGGCGCGCTCGCTAGCTGATTTTCGTCTTCAGCTCGACGGCGAGGAGGATGACGGCGGCGCAGACCGCCAGGGCAGCGGCGTATACATACGACCCGAACTGGCTGAAGGTGAAGATAGCTCCCATCACAATGTTGGAGGTGAAGAGGCCGAGGGCCCTGCTCGAGCTCAGCCACCCCAGGCCGCTCGAAAGCTTCCCCGTCTTCGACAGGGTGGACGTAAGGACCGGCTCGAACGTCTCCACGGAGCCCGTCGCGAACCCCAGCCCCGCTGCCCCCAGGTAGTACACCCCGAGGCCGAAGTGGAAGGCGTAGGACGCTCCGATGACCAGCGAGGACAGGGCGGCCAGGAGGTATCCGAGAGTCCAGAGAGTCCTGAACGGCCTCCGTGACCGGACCGAGCCCAGGAGGTAGCCCGCCCCCGCGGACACTCCGAGGTATATGCCGAAGGTGAGGATCCCGAAGACCGCGCTTCCCTGGGACTGGGCGACGGTGACTATGGGGAACCCCAGCGCGTAGTAGCTGAACCCGAACAGGGTAGCGGAGACGAGCAGCCACCTGAAAATGAACCTGTTCTCTTTCTCCTGGCGCTCCCCGCTCTGCGGCGGCTCCCTGGCGGCCTTCGCGCTCGCGGCTAGGAATGCAGGGTGGGGCTTGGTCCTCGCGAGGGCGAGGGCAAGGCTGGAGACCAAAATCGGGATCGCGGTCACGAGGACGATGTCGTCAAGGGGCGCTCCGAGGAGGACGAGGACTATCGAGTAGATCACCGCGACCATCCCTCCCCCTACGTCCAGGGCGTGCAGGAACCCGAAGACCTTGGACCTGTAGGCAGGATCTGATACCTCTACCAGCCACGCCCTCCTCGTGGGCGTGCGGAAGTACCTGGCCCACCACCCGAACACGAAGAGGGCGCCCATGAACACGATGTTTGGGAAGAGCACGCTGACGGACATCAGCGGTATCAGCAGATTCCCCGCCAGCGAGACAGCCTTCTTGCTGTGCGTGTCCCCGAGATTTCCCCCGACGAGGGAGAAGAGGGAGCCCACGCCGAAGCTGAGGGCGAGGAGCAGCCCGTAGACGTATGCGGGCTCGCCCAGGTCTATGACGATGAGGAGGGGGAAGACCGCGGTCACAGCCTGATAGCCCATATCAGCGAAGCACGCCGACATGGAAAGCAGCAGCACGTCCCTGGTGAGCCAGCCTCCGCCCGAGGCAGCCGTCGCTTGGCTCAATCCGGACGGTCTCAGCGGGGTTCGGCTTGTAAGTCTTTGACGGTCAGGCGCCCGCTCTCTCCTATGGGAGCACTTCGAGCCCCGACGCCTTCAGGACCCCTCCGAAGGCAGCCACCACCGCGGGCGCACCGATCCCCTCGACCCACCGGCTGAGGTTCGCCACAGGGGGGCACCCTTCCGGCGGGATGCAGAGCCTGTTCAGCCTCTCCAGATTCGAGGCCAGGAGGAGGGTCCCGTGGACCAGGACCGCCCTGGGGGTCGACCTCGCGGCCAGCCCCGACACCTTGCAGCCTTCTACGTCTATCCTGTTCGGGGGGGAGAACTCAGCCCGTACCCCCAGCCGTCCCAGGGCCTCCACCATGTAGCGCGAGGCCTGGCCGAAGAGCTTCGTCGGGGACTGGAATGCGCCGTCCGACCGGGCGAAGACGCTCCAGTTCAGGTTCCCCGGGTCGTGGTAGACCACCCCCCCGCCCGTCTCTCTCTGGATGACCGTGACCCCCAGCTCCTCCGCGAGCCCTTCGCGGTACCACCCGTAGCGCGCGTTCCTCGCCTTCCCCCTGACGAGGCACTCGGAGTTTGTCCAGAACCTCACCGTCTCCGGGCGCCCTGCGTCTTCGACCAGCCTGAAGAGCTCTTCCTCGCGGGCCATGTTCGCAGAAGGGTCTGTCTCCGGATCGTGAATCAGGTGCACCCTCTTCCCCGAGAACAAGCCATACCGCCGGCCCTCTGGACTGAAATGAACCTATCCATACCTGGCGGTGCCGAACCTTCTCAAGAGGAAGAGCTTCGCCCTGTCGTTGACCGCCCCACCTGCGTCGGATGCCCTTTCAGAGGCCCTAGCATTCACTTGTCCCTGGGATGCGACGTCGAGGGCGGAGGTTCAGGTCTGGCGGGGGCGGAGCTTCTCTACCGCCAGGTGCAACCCATCTCTGCTGACGACCAGGACCTCGTCCCCGACCGCGAGCGCCTCCTTGCACCTCGCCGACCAGTCAAGGCCGTCCACCCTCACCGAGAACCCCTTCCCTTCCCTCGTCTTCGCGGTGACGACGCCCTCCTTGCCCACCGGGTCGTAGCCGCCGAACTGGGCGCGCTCTATGGACTCGGAGGCCTTGACG
>JAFMAW010000064.1 GCA_029784795.1 Nitrososphaerota archaeon
TCAGTCAGCACATCAGCGTTGTAAGCAACATCGGGGACTGCCCTGGTCAAGGGGTAGAAGGAACCCGAAGATGTTGTTACCTTGATGCTTGAAGAGGACTGGTACGTCGGCTCTGAGAAGCAAGCGCTGACTCCGCCTCCGCTCGCCCCGTACTGGTCGTTCCAGACCACCTCGCTACTCCAGGTGTTGGACGAAGTCAGCGTGAGGGAGGTGCCGCCCACGGCTAGGACGCTGGGGTCCGAGGCAGGGTAGTTCACAGTCGGAGAGGACGTCCCATCGTTGGCGCCACTGTCGCCAGACGCTGCCACTGGAATCGCACCCGCTGACACAGCGTTAGCGAAGTATGATGATTCAGAAGTCCAAGTGGAGCAGCTGCTGCCGCTCTCGGCAGCCCCCCAGCTCATCGAAATCACGCTGGCCCCATTCTGAACTGCGTAGGGGACCGCGTCGTTGACTAGATACTGCAGGCTGGCGCTCGGAGTGACTATCAGAAGTATCTTGGCGGCCGGGGCCATGGCGTGGGCCCACTCGACGTCCAGCGACGTCTCCAGCCCCCAGTTGCTGTTGCTACCGTGGACCTTGCCGAAGGGTTGGACCACCTGAAGGTTCGCTGGTGGGAGGCCGAACTGGGAGTCGAAACAGTTGAGATCGCTCGTCAATGTGGAGCTTCCGTAGGCGTCGATGATTGCTATGGTCTCCCCCGCACCGGTCGCAGCTGTATTGAACCCGTAGGCGGCCTCAATCTGGCTTGGCGTATAGGAAACACCCGTAGGAGCGGGCAAAGTCGTCACGCAGGAGCTGCCCCCTCCATGTCCTCCACCCCCGGGCTTGCCGTTCGTGTGGGTGATGTATTCGAGGGGGAGTACGGCGTTGGGGAGGCGCAACTCCGAAGAAGACGCCGTCACCACGGGGAGCACAGAGAATCCAAGAATGAAAAGCGAAACCATAGCAGCGGCTGCGAGTTGGTTAACCCGGCGGCGGGTGAAGCTGTGAGCTAGGGCTTCCAATTATATAATTGCGAAATTCAATTTACTGATCTCATATTTAAGCGTCGTGTAAGACGGCTTTACGACGCCCAGTGACCATGATGCGTTGCGTACCACAACTACGACTTTAGAAGAGCACTGATGGTGGTCGGAGAGTCATAACGCTGTCTGCCTTTTCGCACCAAAGTGTTCTTGATTGGGGCCTAGTCTTACAACCCAGGCGAGGTGCAGGGCTCGAGCCAATCAATTCGGGCGCGTGCTGTGGGCGGCATGCGGCCCACAGACGTGGTTACAAGCTCACATCAACTCGTCAGTCGTCCGGTTTAGATGAACGACTGACCAATCACAAATGGCCGTGCGAATGGGACTGCCCGCTGTCGGCAGGATACGAACCGAGAACCCTGACGAAGTCGGCGCGCGTTCTCAGTGTCTTAATCGCTCGACTCACCGGGCCGTCGTATGCGGACCCATCCAAGTCGATGTGGAAATAGTACTCCCATGGCGTCTGCTTCGTCGGCCGAGATTCAATCTTGGTGAGATTGATTCCCTCTCTCGCGAACGGCTCCAAGGCCCTGAAGAGGGACCCAGGCCTGTGCCTTGTAGAGAACACCAATGATGTCTTGTATGCTACTTTCGACCTTCTTTTCGCCCTCCTCCCGAGTATGAGAAACCTCGTGTAGTTTGATTTCGAGTCCTCCATGCTTCTCCGCAGCACCTTCATTCCGTACACTCTGGCCGAATACTCACTCGCTATCGCGGCGAGCGAAACGTCTGTTGAATCTGCTATGAATTTCACGCTGCCAGCCGTGTCATAGAACTGTTGGGCCTTGAGCCCGAGCTTTGCTAGGTTGTTTCTACACTGCGCCAGCGCCTGGGGATGTGATAGAACCGTGGCTATCCCCGCGAGGGATGAACCAGGCTTTGAAATCAGGCAGTGGCGTATCCTGACCTTGATCTCCCCCGTTATCTTCAGTTCGCTTGTGAGAAGCAGGTCGTAGGTCTCGGTTACCCCGCCCTCCAGGGAGTTCTCCACGGGGACCACTGCCAAGTCAGCCTCGAGCTTCATTACGGAGTCGAAGGCCTCCCTGAGAGATTGGAAGGGGACCGGCCTGGCCCTCGCTCCGAATTTGCGGACAATCGCCTCCTCGCTAAACGCTCCGTGCTCCCCCTGAAAGCCGACACATAACGCCATTTGGCTCTCCTGTCGCTCGCCCCAGACTATTATTGCATTTCATGTATCCTACGGTAGCGCATGCAGCTACACATTACGCAAGGCGGGCAGAGTTACGGACTATCCTTCGGCTGCCATTCTATCTCCATGTGAACTTCTAGTTTGTGATTCTCCTTTGCATAGAGGAACTTGAACTTCAATGGCTCGACTGGCTTCATCGTTACTGGCTTGTCGACCGGGAGCAGTTCATGCAATTCGACTTCTTCCCCTTCGAAAGCGCGACCCAGGTCCGCAAGGATTTTCGACAGTTCCTTCCTGTTGGTTTCGACCTTGTACCGGGCCAGGGACTCGTGCGACTCCTTGTAGTTCTCGAGGACCTCGGTGACCCTCGTCCAGTAGACCATCGACTGGGCAAGCTCGGCCCTGCCCTTCTCAGTCAGTGCATAGTGCTTCCGGTCCGGGACCTCTTCCATGAACTCGATCCTGCTGGTGACCAGGCTGTTCTGTTCGAGCTTCTCGAGAGCCGGGTAAATCGTGCCGGTCTTCGGCTTCCAGAATCCCGAAAAGCGCTTCTCCAGCTCCCTGATAATCTCGTATCCATACATCGGCCTCTCGGAAAGCAGCAGGAGAAGCCAGAGCGAGACGGTTCCGACCTTCATTCCGCGAGGGACGACCGTTGACAACGTGCACCTGATGTCGTCCAATCGTTTATATAAGTAGGTTCGCTACCTAGGTAGCTGAACTACTATGAAGTGGGTTACAAGAGAGAAGGCAAAGGTGGACAGGATTGCATGCCCGTGGGTCATCAAGCGCTTCGTGGACCCTAAGGCAGAGTTTCTGTTCGTCCCGAGAGAGAAGGTCCTAGAGGTGGCGAAAAAGGAGAACGCCACGCCATTCGACACCCAGGGCGCCGAACTTATGCACTACAAGGAGAACGGGGAAGAAAGGGTCAGTTTCGACGCTGTCATCAAGAAGTATGGGCTCAAGGACCCGGCGCTCCTCGAGCTGGCGAAGATAGTCAGGGGAGCCGACGCCAACATACCGAACGCGCCGAGTGAGTCTCCGGGGCTGGAAGCGGCGGCGCTTGGCTTCAGGAAGACCGCGAAGGACGACTTCGAGAACATGAAGCTGCAGTTCCCCTTCTACGACGCCATGTACAGCTACTGCCAGCAGAGGCTGCAGGAAGGGCTCAAGCTAGAACACGCGGCCTAGGTTCTCTGGGGAGGACGCGTCAGGCTCATGCTCCGACAGGTTGGCAGGATCAGCCTCCCTCCACACGGCGAAGGAGGTTACGACCACGCCGATGTCCACCTGCAGAGCAGCAAGGTGTACATCGCCCACACAGCAAACAACTGTGTAGAAGTCGTCGATGGGGGGAGAATGGCTCATGTGGCGTCTATACCCGGGTGCCCTGAGGCAAGCGGGGTCCTCTGCGCCCAGTCAGACGGGCTTGTTTTCGCCGCCTCGAGGGGCGAGGGGAAGGTGCTCGTCATCGACGTCCGCACAGACCGAACGAAATTGGAAATCTCGACTGGGCCGAGGCCGAACGGGCTCGCATGGGACTCGATCAGGAAGCACCTGCTGGTGGCAGACGTCAAGGACAACAAGGCCAGGCTGTTCGATCAGGTGTCAGGGGAGGAACTGTCGTCATTGGCTCTCAGAGGCCGGCCAAGGTGGTGCATTCACGACAGAAAACTGGATGTGTTCCTCGTGAATGTTCGTGACCCTCCAGGCGTCGCCCTCATCTCTCCAGAGACAATGAGCGAAAAGGGATTCGTTCCAGTCTCGGTGCCTGGACCTCATGGTCTGGAAGTGGTCGAGGGGGCAGGACGTGCGTTCGTTGCGTGTGACGGCAAGGCTCTGGTTGTACTGGATATTCTCAACGGGAGGGAAGCCGCGAACATCCCCCTTTCTGGAGAGCCGGATGTGCTCTGGCATAACTCAGTCAAGGGTCGCCTCTACTGTGCGATTGGAGAACCAGGCGTAATCGACGTCATCGACACCGGAAGGCTGTCTGTCAGTGAGAAGGTCTCCACTGAGGAGGGTGCCCACACGTTGACCTTCGATGGGAAGGCCCAGCGCCTTTACTCGTTGCTCCCAACCGCAAACTGCGTGGCGGTCTATTCCGAAGAGTAGACGACTCTAGGTGCGGTCGCCGAGGGACGCCGCAAGAGCGGCCTAGCCATCCGCGACGGAGTAGATGCGGGCAAGGGAGGCTCGTAGCTCCGAATCCGCGAACCGGCGCACTACTCTCTTGAACTCCCCTTCCAGGCTCTTGGCATCTTTCCTAGCGACCAGCCCTCTCAGCGATGAAAGCTCCGCGATGAGTGCAGTGAGGGCCGCGGCTGCAGACTGGTTCTCTGTGTCAATCTGCGAATAGAGCGCAGGGTCTTGGGAAAGCACGGCCCTGGCGAGGTCGAACTGAACCGATGCGAATGGGGGGGCGGTTCTCTTGAACTCGGCCAGCCCGCTCCCCTTCTCGACTGCGGAAACCAGAGCGAGGTTTGTCAAGTGAACCAAGGACAAAGTGTAGGCCATCAGGCGGTCATGCTCGTGAGGGGTGACTAGGATCAGCCTGGCCCCGGGAAAGACCCGCCCGGCGGCGACCAGGTCCTTCTTGGTCCCCACGACGAGAATCTTCGGGGCCTTCGACTTCGATGATGGACCGAGCATCGGATGGACCGAGAGCAGAGAGACCTTGTTCTCGGCGGCCAACTCCTCAAGCGCATGAAGTCTACTTCCCTTAACCGAGGTGATCTCTACTAGCGTGCATCCGCGCTTCAGGGCTCGGGCAATCCCGCGTGCGACATTCAGGGTCTCCGGGATTGAGACAGCGAGCAGGACGAGGTCGGCTCCCTCGACGGCCTCGGTGTTCGTGCGGACGAAGCGGATCCCTGTTTGAGACCTTCCTGGCCGCAGGTCCGAACCCACTACGCTGTGGCCTAGACGCATGAAGTAACCCGCGAAGTACGAGCCCATCGCCCCTGAGGAACCCAGCACTGCGACCTTCAAGCGAGGAGGTCGCCCATCCGTCTCACCCCTTCCAAGATTGTCTCCTTTGGCTGGCCCAGGGATATGCGGAAGAAGTCCGGATAGTCGCCGAAGGCCAGGCCGGGGGTAACGCTGACCCCTCTCTCTAGGAGACTTTCCACGAATCGGTCTCCGCTCCAACCCTGCTTTCTCAGCCGGGGAAAGAAGTACATGGCGCCGTCTGGTCTGAAGTACTCAAGGGAGTCGATTTTGTCGAGCTCTTCGGAGACCGCGTCGATCCTTCTTTTCATCTCCTCTACGTTGCTCTTCACCTCCGTGTCGGCGTCCAGGGCCTTTATGGCTCCGAACTGGATGAACTCC